>DASSQG010000095.1:0-22974 GCA_035702625.1 Gaiellaceae bacterium
CACGCGGCCCCGCCGCCTGGTGGAGGCAGAGCCGCTACGCGGGGACGCCGGCGCGGATCGCTTTGACGTCGGCCGTCGAGACCGGGTTGCCGCCCATGCCCCAGTCGCCGCTCGCGACCTCCTCGAGCGTGACCCAGGTCACGCCGCGCATGCCCTCGCCCTCGATCTCGACCATCGCGTCGGTGAGGCGCTCGATGATCTGGTGCTTCTCCTCCGGCGAGAAGACCCCGTCGATCAGCTTCACGTTGATGAGTGGCACGTGGTGCTCCTTTCCGTCGCTTGCCACGGAGTCTTCCGCCACGACGCCGGCCGCGCATCGGGCGTCCGGGCCATCTTCCGCGGGTCTCGCGAGATGGCCCGTTCGGGCAGGTCAGACGAGGCCGTCGCGCGTGGCGCGCGCCGCCGCGGCCGCCCGCGTCGGCTCGTCGAGCTTCCGCAGGATGTTCGCGACGTGGCGGTGGACGGTGTGCTCGCTGACGACGAGCCGCTCGGCGATCTCGCGGTTGCTCCGGCCGGCCGCGACGAGCGCGATCACCTCGAGCTCGCGGCGCGTGAGCGGCCCGTTCGAGTCGCGTGGCGAGAGCAGGCGACCGGCCGTGGCGGCGTCGTCCTCGGCAGAGAGCTCGTCGAACGCGGCGCGTGCCTCCGTGGCCTCGGCGGCGGCCGCGTCATGGTCGCCGAGCCCGCGCAGCGTCCGCGCGAGATCGAGCCGCGCGTGCGCTCGCTCGTACGGCGCGTGCGCGTGACCGTAGAGGTCGACCGCGTCCTCGAGGCACGGCTTGGCGTCCTCGAATCGGCCGCCGGCGAGCGCAACGATCCCCGCGGCCCTCACAGCGGCGGCGCGCGCGCCGGTCGTTCCGACGAGTCCGGCGACGCGTTCGAGCTCGTCGGCCGCACCGGCCGCGACCTCGAGCTCGCCCGCGGCCGCTGCCGCCCGGACGAGCAGCAGCAGGACGTCGACGCGCGAGAGCCGGCGCTGCTCGTCGGTCGAGCGCTCGAGCCGCTGCGCCAGCGCGAGCGCGCCGGCGGCGTCGCCCTCGGAGAGCGCGAGCTCGACCGCTCCCATCCGTGAGATCGAGTTGAGCTCCGACTGCGCGAACAGCGCCCGCGCCTCGTCGAGGCGGCCCTGCCGCCGCCGTAGCTCGCCGAGCCGTGCGATCCCGTCGACGAGCGACGCGCGCCGCCCGCGCCCGAGCACGTCGATCGCCGCGGTCAGCTCCCGCTCGGCCTCGTCCCACGTTCCCTGCCGGAGCAGCACCGACGCGTACTGGGTGCGACAGACGTTGAAGAGCGTGCGCAGCTCCCAGCGCTCCGCGAACTCCTTCACCTCGTCGCACCACTGCGTCGCGCGCTCGACGTCGCCGACGCGCTCGCAGGCGGCGATCAGGTTGCAGCAGACCTTGGAGACCCACATCAGATCTTCGACCTCGCCTGCGGTCGCCGCGACCGCCGCCTCGTCGAGCCGCCGCATGCCCTCGTCGACCTCGCCCTCGGACACGAGCGCGAGCCCTTCGAGCGAGCGGCCGGCGACCTGCACGTCCTCGTTCCCCGCCTGCTCGCCGAGCTCGACCGCCCGGCCCGCCGCCTCGCGTGCGGCCTCGGGCGTGCCCGTCTGCAGCGCGACCTCGGCCTCGCGCACGGCGAGCCAGCCGTGCTCGGCCGACACGGGCTGGTCGGCGAGCAGCCGCCCCGCCCGCTCGAGCCAGCCCTGCGCGACCGCGGCGCGGCCACCGAACAGCAGCGAGTCCCACGCGAGCGCCGACGCGACGCGCGCCGCGCCGAGCGGATCACCCGCCTCGCGGTAGAGCCGGAACGCGCCCTCGCGCGCGCCGAGCGTCGCGTCCGCGTCGTCGAGCCACCAGTGCGCGAGGCCCATGCCCTCGAGCGCCCTCGGATCGTCGCCGCCGCCCCGGAAGTGCTCGAGCGCCTCGTCCCACCGCCCGCTCGCGAGCGCCCGCCAGCCGGCTGCAACGTCCGCCATCGGCGCAGTATCTCGCTCGCCACGTACGCTGGCCGCAGAGAGGGCGAAGAACATGGCCGAGGTCTCGGGCGGAACGTTCCGGATGGGGTCGGACCGGCTCTACCCCGGGGAGCGCCCGGTGCGCGGGGTGACGGTCGGCGACTTCGCGATCGACCGTCACCCCGTCACCGTGGCCGAGTTCCGGCGGTTCGTGAAGGAGACGGGCCACCTCACGTGGGCCGAGCAGCCGCCGCGCGCCGAGGACTACCCGGACGCCCAGCCCGAGGACCTCGTCCCCGGCTCACTCGTCTTCCGCAAGAGCGACGGTCCGGTCGACCTGCGCGACTTCCGTACCTGGTGGACGTGGACGCACGGCGCCGACTGGCGCCGCCCGGAGGGGCCGGACAGCAATGTCGGCGGACGCGAGCAGCACCCCGTCACGCACGTCGCGCACGCCGACGCCGAGGCCTACGCGGCCTGGGCGCGCAAGTCGCTCCCGACCGAGGCCGAGTGGGAGTGCGCGGCGCGCGGCGGCCTCGACGGGGCGACGTTCACCTGGGGCGAGGAGTTCGCGCCGAAGGGCCGGATGATGGCGAACACCTGGCAAGGCGAGTTCCCGTGGCAGAACCTGCTGCTCGACCGGTACGAGGGCACCTCGCCGGTCGAGACGTACCCGCCGAACGACTACGGCCTGTTCGACATGGCCGGCAACGTCTGGGAGTGGACGGCCGACGACTTCACGCAGCGGGCCGTCCACATGTGCTGTGCGCCGCAGCGTGCGGGGGAGGTGCGCTTTGCCCGCAAGGTGGTCAAGGGCGGCTCGCACCTCTGCGCGCCGAACTACTGCCTCCGCTACCGCCCGGCCGCGCGCCAGGCCGAGGCGGTCGACTCGACGACCTGCCACATCGGCTTTCGCTGCGTGCTCAGGGCGTAGCGTCATCCGCTCCGGGTGATGCCCGGCCGAACCGTGCCAGGCAGCCTCCCCAGCAGGGATCCGGGACGGGAGGGAGCATCATGGGCAAACGGTTCAGCGGGACGATCGACGTCGATATCCGAGACTCGCAGCCGGACTGGGAGCCGTACCTCCAGCCGGTCGCGCCGGCGGGGTCGCCCAACGTGCTCTACATCGTCCTCGACGACGTCGGCTTCTCGGCGATGGAGCCGTGGGGTGGGCTGATCGAGACCCCGAACATCAACCGTCTCGCCGAGAACGGCCTCACCTACACGAACTGGCACACGACGGCCCTCTGCTCCCCGACGCGCTCGTCGCTCCTCACCGGACGCAACCACACGACGAACGGGATGGCCTGCATCGCCGAGGCGACGACCGGCTTCCCGAACGGCAACGGCCACATCCCGTTCGAGTGCGCGACGATCGCCGAGGTGCTCGGCGAGCGCGGCTGGAACACCTACATGCTCGGCAAGTGGCACCTGTGCGCCTCTGACGAGATGAACATGGCCTCGACGAAGCGCAACTGGCCGGTCGGCCGCGGCTTCGAGCGCTTCTACGGCTTCCTCGGCGGCGAGACGAACCAGTGGTATCCCGACCTCGTCTACGACAACCACCCGGTCGAGCAGCCGGCGATGCCGGAGGACGGCTACCACCTGACGACCGACCTCACCGACAAGGCGATCGAGTTCGTGAAGGACGCGAAGATGATCGCGCCTGACAAGCCGTTCTTCATGTACTTCTGCCCGGGCGCGACGCACGCGCCGCACCACGTGTCGAAGGAGTGGATCGAGAAGTACCGCGGGCGCTTCGACATGGGCTACGAGGCGTACCGCGAGCAGGTCTTCGCGCGGCAGAAGGAACTCGGGATCTTCCCCGCCGACGCGGAGCTCTCGCCGCTCAACCCGTACGCCGGCGAGCAGAACGCCGACGGCAAGCCGTGGCCCGAGCTCGACACGGTGCGCCCGTGGGACTCGCTCTCCGACGACGAGCGGCGCCTGTTCGCGCGGATGGCCGAGGTCTATGCCGGCTTCCTCTCCCATACCGACCACGAGATCGGACGACTGCTCGACTTCCTCGAGGAGGCCGGCCAGCTCGAGAACACGATTGTCGTCTTCGTCTCCGACAACGGCGCGAGCGCGGAGGGCGGGCCCAACGGCTCCGTCAACGAGTCGAAGTTCTTCAACGGGATCCCGGACTCGATCGAGGAGAACCTGCAGTACCTCGACGAGCTCGGCTCGCCCGCCACGTACAACCACTATCCGACCGGCTGGGCGTGGGCGTTCAACACGCCCTTCAAGATGTGGAAGCGCTACAACTTCGAGGGCGGCGTCGCCGACCCGCTGATCATCTCGTGGCGGAAGGGGATCCGCGCGAACGGCGAGCTCAGGAAGCAGTTCATGCATGCGACCGACGTCGTGCCGACGCTCTACGACCTGCTCGGCGTCGAGCTGCCCGAGGACGTGAAGGGCTACCAGCAGCTCCCGCTCGAGGGTGTCAGCTTCCGCTCGACCTTCGAGGACGCCGACGCGCCGACGCCGAAGGAGTCCGCCTTCTTCTCCATGCTCGGTTCGCGCGCCGTCTGGCACCGGGGCTGGAAGGCGGTCAGCGTTCACCCTACGATCGCCGGCTGGAGCGACTTCGACCAGGACCGTTGGGAGCTCTACCGCGTCGACGAGGACCCGACCGAGATGCACGACCTCGCCGCCGAGCAGCCCGCGAAGCTGCAGGAGATGGTCAACCACTGGTTCCACCTCGCGGGCCTCTACAACGGCCTCCCGCTCGACGACCGCACCGCCGTCGAGGTGCTGGCCGATCCGACGCGGCCGCAGGTCGCGCCGCCCCGTGACCGCTACGTCTACTACCCCGACTCGGCCGAGGTGCCGGAGTCGGCGGCGGCGAACATGCGCAACCGGAGCTACTCGATCGCGGTCGAGGTCGCGGTCGAGTCCGAGGACTCCGGCGGCGTGCTCTTCTCGCACGGCTCGGCGTTCGGTGGCCACGCGTTGTACGTGAAGGACCGCAAGCTGAAGTACGCCTACAACTTCGTCGGCAGCAAGGTGCAGACCGTCGAGTCGACCGACGACGTCCCGACCGGGAACGTGATCCTCGGCGCCTCGTTCGTCCGCGAAGGCGACTCGATGCCCGCGACGGGGACGCTGTCGCTCTTCATCGACGACAAGAAGGTCGGTGAGGGCACGATCATGACCCAGCCCGGCAACTTCTCGCTCGTCGGCGAAGGGCTCAACGTCGGCAAGGACCCGGCCTCGCCTGTCACCGACGACTATCCGGGCGAGCGGCCGTACGCGTTCACCGGCGGGACGATCGTCGAGGCGGTGGTCGACGTCTCCGGCGAGGAGTACGTGGATCTCGAGCGCGAGGCGCTCGCGATGATGAAGCGCGAATAATCGCGGCACGGTGACGACCTCCGCGACGCACCCGCCGCCCGCGTCCCGCCGGGAAGTGCTGGCAAGGCAGGGACGCGCACTCGTGCGCGCAATCCGGGAGGGAGACGAGGCTCAGATCGAAGGCGCGGTCGTCGCCTTGAGCCGCTCGCGGCGGATCTTCGCGCCGCTCGTGTTCGCGGTCGCGGCGGTCGTGATGCTCTTCCAGGGCATCCGGCTGATCTTCTCCAACTGGCGGCTGATGCTCGTCCAGATCCTGCCGGCGATGTGGATCTGGGTGGCGCTGCTCGATCTCAAGGCGCACGCGTTCCGAGGTCACGCGTTCCGCACCTGGCACGGCGGCGTCGAGGCGCTGCTCGTGGCAGCGATCGCGCTGATCACCGTGACGGCCTTCTACCTCAATGCCGTGTTCGCGTTCGCGATCGCGGAGCCGGGCACTCCGCAGATCCGGCCGGCGTTCGCGCGTGTCAAGCGCCATCTCCCGGTCGTGGTCGGCTTCGGCCTCATAGTCGGTACGGCGCTCGGCTTCTCTGCGATCGTCGTCCCGCGCTGGGGCCGGATGTGGTTCACCCTTTCCCTCGGGATCGTGATCGGCGTGATGATGCTGACCTACGTCACCGTCCCGGCACGACTCGTCGGCATCAGGCCGGTCGGCTCGCGGCGCGACAAGCTTGCGGCCGCCGCGATCGGCGGAACGCTCGGCGCGATCGTCTGTACGCCGCCGTACGTGATCGGCCGGATCGGGATCCTCCTCCTCGGCGGCGGACCGGTGGTGTTTGCGATCGGCGTCGTCTTGCTCACCGTCGGGTTGACGCTGCAGGCCGGCGCGACCGGGGCGGTCAAGGCGATCAAGGTGAGCGCGAAGCTGGCCGCTGGTCGGAGCTGACCGCGCTCAGGCGCGCTGCCGCTCGCCCTCCCGCCAGGTCTGCCAGACGGGCGAGAAGACGGCGCAGACGAGCGTCATCGTCAGGAGCACGAACACGTAGCCGATGATCGTGAGCACGACGCCGAACGAGCCGAACGCCTTGCCATTCTGGTTCAGCGGCGCGGTGAGGAAGAGCGGTGACGTGGCGATCGTCCCGCCGATCACGACGGACGCCACGAGCGCGCCCGGCAGCAGCGCCCGCAGCCCGACCTTGCGGTGCAGCAGGAGGCTCGGCACGAACAGCCAGAACGCCGTCGAGACGGCGATCCAGGCCGGCACGGTGACGAGCCAGCCGGCGCTGCTGAAGCGCTCGGCCAGGATGACCTGGGCGGCGAAGGCCCCGGCGAGGATGAAGAAGAACAGCGCGAACAGCCCCTGGTCGGCAATCGACCCGACCTCGATGCCCCAGGCGCGCGCGTACACGTCCTGGTAGATCTGGCCGATCCCGATGCCCCAGAGCAGGAACGAGATCACCACGGCGATGCTCGCGGCCAGCGCGTTCGAGGAGGTGGAGCCGAAGGTGTCCTTGACGAGCGTCGCCGTCGAGCCGGTCAGCTTCATGTGGTCGACCACGTGCTGGGCGAACACGTTCACGTCGCTCTGGAACGGGTGCGCGGCGGCGATGAACACGAGCGCAGCCGGCAGCACGGAGAGCGACGAGTAGACGGTCAGGGCGCAGCCCGAGTTCCGGCTCGCCTCGAAGTACGCGCGGAACCACTGGAACGCCAGCCGCCCGATCGACGTGTCGGCCCGGCCCCGCAGCCAGTCCTGAATCCGGCGTGCGCGCCCCCGACGGAGACCCTCGCTGCTCACGCTTGTCGGCTCGGTCGGCATGTCACTCCTTCCCGAGGTTTCGGATCATCCCCTCGAGCATGTCGAAGCGGCCGTCGAGCTCGTCGAGGCGCGCCGCGAGCCGCGCTTCCAGGGCGGCGTCGTCGGCCTGGTCGACGAGCTGGCGCTCCTGCTCGGCTCGCGCCACGAACGTCGACGTGATGACCGCGGTGATGATCGCGAGGAACGCTATTCCTTCGAGCATCACGAAGGCGCCCACCGCACGGCCGATCGGCGCCTTGGGCGTGACGTCGCCGTAGCCGACGGTCGTCACGGTCTGCAGCGCCCACCACATCCCGACCCAGATGCTCGAGTACTCCTTCGAGTCGAGCAGCCTGATCAGGATGCCCGCGCCGATCACGACCAGCGTCGTCGCGGTCACGATCACGCCCGCGGCGGCGCGAACCGACGGCGGCTTGCGCATGAACTTCGTCATCCGCCGCTCGATCGGGTTGATGCCCGGCACGCCCACGAGCGTCTCCCGCGGCCCGTGGCGCCGCATCATCCGATCCGGACGAGCCGACGTGGGTTTGGGATTTCCCGGTAGAGGTGAAGCGAACTGCATGCCGATACTCAGCGGCCCCGGCGCCTACCGCCGCGGCGACGACTGGACATTCGGGACAGCACGCAGGACGAGCGGCTCCGCACCGGAGCTGAGGCGACGGCGGCGCCGTGCCGCACGCCGGCGCGCTTCCGTCCGGCGGCGCTCGAGCGTCTGGGCGGCTTAATCACGAGAAAAGAAAGGAGCGCCCGGAGGCGCTCCTTCGTTCGCCGAGTCGGTCTCGCTTTCGTCCACCGCTCTCGCTGACTCTCGGCTTCCGCCTAACGCCTTCGAGATCGGCTTCGACCTACTTGCGCTCCGTGCTCGGCGCGAGAGGGAGGCTACGGCCTCGGACGTGTCCGCGCAAGAGGGCCGCGAACGGAAAAATCCGCAAATTCGACACGGTTCCTTCGCGGACACGAGGTAGCACAAGCTTGCGGTAAATGTGCTACACGGTTGCGGTAATGCGACGCACCGCGCGAGCCATACGAATGTGGATCGTCGCCGGCGCGCTCGCCGCGCTGGTGACCGGCGTCGCGACCGCCGCCGCGTCGCGAGCCGTCGGCCTGCCGAAGGTGAGGGGCCCACGCGCCACGACGTCGGAGCAGCCCCACTACCGCTTCCGGGCGGCGCATGCCTTCTCGTTCCGCTGCGCGTTCGACTCGAGGCGCCTGCACGCGTGCCGGGCTCGCTTCTCGCAGCGCCTCTTCCCCGGCAGACACGCGCTGCGGGTTCGCGCGGTCGGCAGGCACGGAGTCGTGAGCCGAGTCGTCGCCGTCAAGGTGGTCGTCGCCCTCGCCTATCCGCGGCTGACCACGGCGACCCCGATCCAGGTCGGAGCCGGCGCCGGCGTTCCTGCCGCCGACGGCGGCTCCGTCTGGGTTCCGCGTACCGGCACCGGCGAGCTCGAGCGCGTCGACCCGGCATCCGGGGCGATCGCGAGCAAGACGCACGTCGGCGTCTCGAGCCCGGCGGGCGGCGGCTTTCTCGACTCCGCGCTCGCGACGGGCGGTTCGATCTGGGCCGCGTCGGACTCCGGCGGCACGATCGCACGCGTCGATTCCGCCTCGGGCGCGCAGACGGCCACGATCCAGGCCGGCGTGCGGCCGGGCGGGCTGGCGGCCGGCGACGGGGCGGTGTGGGCCTTCGGCTTCCAGGGCTCCGACGTGACGCGCATCGACGCCGCGACCGGCACGGCGCGGACGCTGCCCGTCGCGGGCGCCAGCCCGCGGGGATCGCCTACGGCGACGGCGCAACGCACGCGACCCGGTACGCCCGCACGCCCTACGGACGGCCGTTCGGCGTCGCCGCCGGAGGCGGGTCGACCTGGGTGGCGACCGACCACGGCGTCCTGCGGCTCGACAGCGCGACCGGCAACACGATGGGAGCCGCGCTGCTGCCCGCGGCGAGCCAGAGCGGGTTCGCGTCGATCGCCTTCGGGGACGGCGCGGCGTGGTACACGAACTACGACCGCGGCACGCTGACGCGAGTCTCCGGCTAGGGCTCGGCGAGCGTCACGGTCCCCGGCGCCGCCACCAGCAGCGGCAAGGTCTCGCGCGCTGCCGCGTCGATCTCGATGCGCGGCGGGGGAGGAAGCTCGTCCTCGTAGTAGGTGCCGGGTCCGTACAGGCGGCCGTACCTGGCGACCACGCCGTCGATCGCGAGCACCAGCCGCTCGTGCCGGTCGACGACCTCGTCGCGCGCGCCGCCGGACCGCCAGGCGATGCTCTGCGCGACGAACCGGTCGGCCCCGGCGGCCTTGGCGGCGGCGATCAGGTTGCGGGTCCCTTCGCTGCGCATCCGGTCGTTGGCGGCGGCGTGCGCGTCGAGTTCGTCGAGCCGGTCGGGCAGGTCGGTGAGCTGGTGCATCACGGCGTCCGGCCCGAACTCCATCACCGCCTCCTTCAGCCGGTCGGCGTCGAACACGTCGCAGACGACCGGCTCGCCGCCGAGAGCCTGCAGGTGCTCCGCCTTGCCGGTGGAGCGCGTCATCGCGGCGACGACATGTCCCTGCTCGACGAGCAGCGGCAGGAGCCTGACCCCGATCACACCCGAAGCGCCGGCGAGGAAGATCCGCACCGTGCGACGCTACCGCGGATGACGCTTGCCGTCCGCGCGGTGTTCTGGGTGATCGCGTACCTCGGGGCGGTCGTGACGCCGCTCGTCTTCGCGGCGATCGGCGGCAACCACCCCGAGCACGGGTTCTGGACGAACTTCTCGGTCGCGCTCGGGTTCGTCGGGCTCGCGATGATGGGCCTCGAGTTCGCGCTCGTCGCTCGCTTCCGGCCGGTGGCGGCCCCGTTCGGCCAGGACGCGCTGCTGCAGTTCCACCGGCAGATCGGCTACGTGGGGCTGGCGTTCATCCTCGTCCACTTCGCGATTTCCGCGAAGTGGAGCGAGCTCACGCCCGCCAAGGCCGTGGCCGCGCCGGCGCTCGTGTGGTTCGGGATCTTCGCGCTGCTCGCGCTGATCGCGTTGATCGCGTCGTCGGTCTGGCGGCAGCGGTTGCGGCTGCCCTACGAGGCCTGGCACGTCATCCACATGGTGCTGGCGCTCGTCCTGATCGTCGGGGCGCTCGCGCACGTCTTCTTCGTCGACGACTACGTGGACGTTCTCTGGAAGCAGGTGCTCTGGGCGCTGATGTCAGGCGCCTTCGTGCTCCTGCTCGTCTGGGTGCGGCTGGTCAAGCCGCGCCGGGCGCGGCCGTGGCGCCTGGAGCGCGTCACCGCGGAACGCGGCGGGACGACGACGCTGACCCTCAAGCCGCCGCACGCGGTCGCGTTCCGCTTCGAGCCTGGGCAGTTCGGGTGGTTCGTCTTCGGCGGCTCGCCCTTCTCGCTGACGCAGCACCCGTTCTCGTTCTCCTCGAGCGCCGAGCGCGAGGACGTCGAGCTCGCGGTCAAGGCGCTCGGCGACTTCACCTCCCGGGTCGGCGAGCTGGCACCGGGAACGACGGTCTACGTCGACGGGCCGCACGGGGTCTTCTCGATCGACCAGGACGAGGGGCCCGGCTTCGGCCTGATCGCGGGCGGCGTCGGGATCGCCGGGCTGATCAGCATGCTGCGGACGATGGCCGACCGACGCGATGTTCGGCCGGTGGTCCTCTTCTACGCCAACGACGAGTGGGACGACGTGGCCTTCCGCGAGGAGCTCCACGAGCTCGAGGAGCGGCTCAGCCTCGACGTAGTGCACGTGCTCACGCGGCCGCCGGCGAATTGGCCGGGCGAGACGGGGTACGTCACCGCGGAGGTCCTGGCTCGCGGGCTGCCGCCGGGCTACCGGCGCTTCCAGTTCTTCATCTGCGGCCCGGAGCCGATGATGGACGCCGCGGAGTCCGCGCTGGTCGAGCTGGGCGTGCCCGCCGACCGCGTACACACCGAGCGCTTCGACATGGTCTGAGGGTAGGGCGGCGTGCGCCACGTACAGATGACGCGGCTGGTGTGGCTGATCGCGGCGCTCGTCGTGATCGCCTGCGTCGTGTTCGCGGCCGTCCAGCGCTGACCCCGCGCACGGCATGAAGGATCCGCTTAAAGTCGGGCCTTTATCGGGGTGGGCAGGAGGGTCGTGGCCAGGATCTTGATCGTCGACGACGAGTCGAGCATGCGCTTTCTGCTGCGGATGGCGTTCGAGCTCGCAGGGCACGAGGTGCTGGAGGCGTCCGACGGCCAGGCGGCGCTCGAGCGGGTCGAGAGCAGTCCACCACTTGATCTGATCGCGACGGACTTCATGATGCCGCGGGTGAACGGCGCCGAGTTGATCGCCCGCCTGCGCCGGGATCCCGCGACGGCTGGGATCCCGATCATCTTGGTCAGCGCGAGCCCCGGCTCGGAGCGCAGGACGTCCGCCGATGCGTTCTTCCACAAGCCGTTCGACCCGGACGCCCTGAATCGGTGCGCGACGACGCTGATCGACGAGAGGCGATGATGGAGCGGCTCTCGACCGGAGATGCGGGGCTCGATCAGGTTCTCGGTGGAGGGCTTCCCGCCGGTGCGCTGATCATCGTGGCGGGCCCGCCGGGCAGCGGGAAGACGATCCTCGCGCAGCAGATCTGCTTCGCGAACGCGACCGCCGAGCGCAAGGCCGTCTACTACACGACCTGGTCGGAGCCGCACGACAAGATGATGCGCCACCTCGAGCCGTTCGAGTTCTTCGACCTCGATGCGGTCGGCGATCGAGTGGACTTCCTCCATCTGGCCGAGCTGGTCGGCAGCGACCAGCCCGCCGGGTTCGAGCGGGCGGCCGACGAGATCCTGCGACAGAGCATGGCGGCGAAGCCCGCGGTGATCGTGATCGACAGCAGCAAGGCGCTCCACGACGTCGTCGAGCCGGACGAGTTCCGCCGTGCGATCTACGACCTCGCCGGCAAGGTGGCGTACAGCGACGCGGTCCTGATCCTGGTCGGTGAGTACGAGGCGAGCGAGACACGTTCTCAGCCGGAGTTCGCGGTCGCGGACGGGATCGTCCAGCTCGAGAACGAGGCACGAGGGCCCATCGACCGGCGATGGCTTCGCGTCCTCAAGTTGCGCGGTGCCGAGATCGCCTCCGGCCAGCACAGCTTCCGGATCGGCAGCGGCGGCTTCGAGGTCTTTCCCCGGCTCGAGACGATGGTGCCGCGGCAGGTGCCGACGCAGACGACGCGCGCTTCGTTCGGCTTGAAAAGTCTCGACGAGGTAATCGGCGGCGGGATTCCCCGCGGCGACTCGACGCTGCTGATCGGGCCATCCGGGGTCGGCAAGACCTTGCTGGCGGTCGCCTTCGTCGCGGCAGGGCTGGAGCGCGGCGAACGGTGTCTGCACATCTCCTTCCAGGAGACCGAGGACCAGATCCGCGAAAAGGCGGCGACGGCCGGCTGGGACTGGAGCGGCATCGGCGAGGAGCAGCTGATCGTCCGTCACATCCCGCCGGTCGAGCTCGACCTCGACGAGGTCGGCGCGGTCGTCCGCCGCGAGTTGGCGAGCGGCGAGGTCAAGCGAGTGGTCGTCGACAGCCTGGCCGAGCTCGAGTTCGCGGCCCGCGACACGGCGCGCCTTCCGGCCTACATCTGGGCGCTCGGCGGCTTCGTCCGTGCGGGCGGCGGCACGACCATCTTCACCAACGAGATGGCGGCGCTCGGCACGAGCGTCGAGCTCGGCGGGCTCTCCTTCATCTTCAACAACGTCTTTTTCCTCCGATACGTCGAGGTCGAGTCCGAGCTGCGCCGGGGCCTCAGCATCCTGAAGATGCGGCAGAGCGAACACGACAACGGCTTGATCGAGTTCGCGATCGACGATGACGGGATGGTCTTCGGCGACCGGGTCGAAGGGCTCACCGGGATGCTGGGGTGGAGCGCGCTCCGCGGTGAGGAGGACTCCTAGGCGGGCTCGCGCGTCAGTCGCCGAGCGGCGTCGCGGCCGCCGGCCCGCCCAGCGACGGGCGGCTGCCCGGACGCTCGTTCAGCCCGAGCTCGTCGCTCTCGAACTCGGGCTCGCGTGAGAGCTCGCCGCGGATGCGGAGCTCGTCGGCATCCTGCTGGGCCTGCGACTCGAGCGTGATGCGCCGGGTGAGGACGTTCGCGCGCTCCTGGAGGCGGTGCACCTCGACCAAATCGTTCGCCCGGAGGGCGCCTGCGCTCCGCTCGTAGGCGCCGCCGGTACTGAAGAGGTGGGTGAGCTTGAGGACGATCGCGACGAGGTCGATCGCGATCAGGAAGGCCAGGAAGAACTCGACGTACTTCTTCACGGACGGGCTCGCCTGCTCGACGCGGTCGAGTGCCGCCTGACGCGCCAGGAAGTCGCGGTCGGCCTTGATCGTGGCGATCCGGTTCGCGATCTGGCTGCTCTCGGCGGCCTGCCAGGCGGCGATCTTCCGCTGGCCGGCGGCGATCGTCGCGGCGACCTGCGGACGGGCGCGCTTCAGCTCGGCGGCGGCGGCCGCCGCCCGGCGGGCGTCGCGCCTGAAGTAGGGGCCGCGACCCAGCTTGTGGGTCTGCGAGCACGTCTGGAGCCCGGCCTCGCAATCGGCGAGGAAGCGGCTGTTCGTGACCTGCTTCTGGAGGCTCGCCCCCTTGGCCTGTGCGGCCGTGATCTCCTTCTGGGCCGCGGCGATCTTCGCGTCGTACGTGCGGGTGATCGCGTTCGTGGCCTGGTGGATCCGCATCGTCGTCGTCTTGCTGAGCTCGTCGTTGATCGAGCCGCTGTAGATGACCTGCGCCATCGGCAGGCCGATCACGAGCGCGATCGCGAGCGACAGCGCGAGGCGCGGCACCGAGAGGCCGAGGTTCCACTTCCAGCTCGTGCCGAAGCTCTTGAGGACGAGCCGCTCGATCAGGCAGTAGAGAACCGCCCAGAGCGGCAGCACCCACAGGACGCTCGTGATCGACGTGCTCCACCACTGGCTCGCGGCGACGGTCATCCCGAAGCCGCTGACGACCGCCATTCCGGCGACCCACATGCCGAGGCCGTTGAGGAAGCTCGCTTCGCTCGGCACCTGCCGCAGCACGAAGCCGTCGCCGCCCGCGAACCACGCCCAACCGGTACGCGCACGCCGCCGCGAGACCTTGCGGGTCACGTCGACCGTCCCGGCTCGATCCGTCGTCGGAGCGCTACTCATCCGAGACAGAAGACGCGCGAGGCGCCGGCGAGTTGGCGCGGCGACGCGATTCTTAGGGAAGGTTCACGCGCGCTCAGCCGGCGTCTTCGTCCGCCCGGTCGAGGTGTCGTCGTACCGGGCCGGACGATACACGGGGCGATCGCGGGTTAAGGTCGTCGCGTGACGCGGGTCGTCATCCTCGGCGCCGGGTTCGGCGGCCTCGAGCTCGCGACGATGCTCTCGTCGGCGGACGACGTCGACGTGACCTTGATCGAGAAGGCCGACGCGTTCGTCTTCGGCTACTCGAAGCTCGACGTGATGTTCGGGAGGACGACGCTCGACGCGGTGCGCCTGCCGTATCGCGCGTTCGCCAAGCCGGGCGTGCGGCTGCTGCGCGAGACCGTGACGGCGATCGATCCCGAGGCGCGCCGCGTCACCACCGACGCGGGGGTCCACGACGCGGACATCCTCGTCGTCGCGCTCGGCGCCGACTACGACTACGAGGCGACGCCGGGCCTGACCGAGTTCGGCGACGAGTTCTACTCCGTCGCCGGGGCCGCGCGGCTCGCCGAGACGCTTCCGCGGTTCACGAGCGGCCGCGCGATCGTCGGCGTCTGCGGCGCGCCGTACAAGTGTCCGCCGGCGCCGAGCGAGGCGGCGCTGCTCCTGCACGACTTCCTCCTCGACCGCGGCGTGCGCGACGACTGCGAGATCTCGATCGTGACGTCGTTCGAGACCCCGATTCCGCCGTCGCCCGATTCCTCGCAGGCCCTGCTCGAGGCCTTCGCCGAGCGCGGGATCACGTTCCTCCCGGGCTGCCGCATCCGCTCGCTCGGCGCCGACACCGTCGCCCTACAGGACGGCACGGAGCTGCCGTTCGACCTCTTCCTCGGCGTTCCGAAGCACCGAGCGCCCGAGGTCGTGCTCGAGAGTGGGATGGCCGAGGATGGCTTCATCCCGGTCAGCTCGGAGACGCTCGAGACGCGCTTTCCCGGTGTCTACGCGGTCGGGGACGTGACCACCGCCGGCGTGCCGAAGGCCGGCGTCTTCGCCGAGGGCGCCGCCCGCGTCGTCGCGGAATCGATTCTCGCCGGCTTGCGGGGCGGCGAACCGCCGGCGCCGTTCGACGGCCGCGGCTCGTGCTACATCGAGTTCGGCTCGGGCCGCGTCGGCCGGGTCGACATCGACTTCCTCTCCGGCCCGAACCGGACCGGCGTGCTGCGGGCGCCGTCCCCGGCGCTCGTCGAGGAGAAGCGGCAGTTCGGCTCGAGCCGGCGGGCGAGGTGGTTCGGCGCCGGCGCGGGACCGAGCAGCTAGGCGTCTCGCAGCTCGAACGCCACGGCGCTCACGACCCTCCGCGACCTCGGCGCCGGCTGGTCCTGGCTGGAGTACGGGCGGTTCAGCAGGTGCCCGCGGTGGACGAGCGTCGTCGAGCCCCCGCCGTCGAGGTTGATCGCGCTCTCGGCGCCCAGCTCGAGCATCACCTCGGCGAGCTCGCGCATCGACAGCCCGCCGTCGACGTTCGAGCGCCGGCCGTCGCAGGCGACCGCGACGAGCGAGTCGCTCGAGACGCCCAGGGCGGCGCGCGGATAGCGGCCGGCGGTGATGTCCGAGTCGAACTGCCCGGCTGCGGCCGAGAAGCCCTCCCGGTCGCTCTCGCCGTCGAAGACGAGCGTGCCGTCGACGACCAGCAGCGGACCGGCCTGCACGAGGTCGCCTTGTGGCTGCGCGGGAGCCGCGTCGCGTTTGACGAGCCGCACGTCGCCGTCGTCGACCACGACGCTGCCGCGACGGTTCGCATACGGCGCCGCGACTGGCTCGTGCTCGATCGCCCGGCCGTCGAGCCAGAGCTCGCCGAGCGGCCGGTAGGGGTCCCGCAGGAAGAACCCGCCGACGACGGCTTCCTCGACGCCGTTCCTCCGGCACCACGCGTCCAGGCGCTCGGGCCGAGGGAAGTACAGGACGCGGGCACGAATGGCTCGCCTCGGGTAGCGGACGGCGTACAGCGTCGTCAGCTCGTCGTCGGCGAGGGTGTGACGCCAGAGCAGGTATTCGATTCCGTCGGTCGCGGTCATCGGTTGCATCCTTGACCACCGGCGGCTACCGCGGCGCGTTCTGAGGGGAATACTTCGCGACGGTGCTCCACGCAGACCCCTCGTTTCGCCCGGTACGTCGGCGCGACGGTTACCTCGCGCTCGAAGACCTCGGCCTGATCGGCGACGGCACGACGGCCGCCCTCGTCGGCCTCGACGGCAGCATCCCGTGGCTGTGCCTGCCGCGGTTCGACTCCGACCCGCTGTTCGCCGGCCTGCTCGACCACGCCGGTGGCGGCTCCTTCACCGTCGCTCCGGAGGAGGTCGTCGAGGCGCGACAACGGTACGAGCCGGACACGGCGGTGCTCGTCACCGAGCTGCGGAGCGCGACCGGCCTGCTCGCGGTCACCGACGCGCTCGCGCTGTGTCGCGGAGCCGTGCTGAGCGACGACGCGCCGGCCGGCCGCCAGGAGCTGATCCGCTCGGCGGTCGTGCTCGACGGCTCCGTCCGCGTCCGCGTCGAGCTCGAGCCGCGGGGAGGCGCCTCGGCCCAGGCAGCGGCGGGCGGGTTGGCGGTCGACGTCCGGCGCCGCCCGGACCTCGAGCTCAACCTACGCTGCAACCGACCGCTCGACGGGTTGCGCAGCGTCCACGAGCTGCAGGCCGGCGAGCGCCTCGACCTCGCGTTGTCCTGGGGAGGAGGCGGCGGGCACCGCTACCACCGCTTCGACGAGCAGGAGCTGCTTGCCGCCACTGCTGGCTCCTGGCGCCGGTGGCTGGAGGGCTTCGACTACGACGGGCAGGAGCGCGAGCTCGTCCGCCGGGCGGCGGTCACGCTCAAGCTCTGCGATCACTGGAGCAACGGAGCGCTGATCGCGGCTCCGACGTCGTCGCTCCCGGCGCCGGTCGGCGGAGTGCGCAACTGGGACTACCGGTACACGTGGGTGCGCGACGCCTCGTTCTCGGTGTACGCCCTGCGGCGGATCGGCTTCGCCGAGGAGGCGGGAGCGTTCCTCGGGTGGGTGCTCGACACCTTCGAGCACGGCTCGGCGCCGAAGATCATGTACGACGTCGGCGGCGGGCCGATCCCCGACGAGCGCGTCGACGACGAGCTCGAGGGTTACCGCCGCTCGGCGCCGGTGCGGTGGGGCAACGGCGCCGCCGACCAGCTCCAGCACGACGTCTACGGCGAGGTGCTCGACTGCGCCTACCAGTGGGTTCGCGGCGGCCGGCGCCTGGACGCGCCGCTCTGGCGCAGGCTCGCCGCGCTCGCCAACCTCGCGGTGGACGCGTGGCGCGAGCCGGACCAGGGGATCTGGGAGGTCCGCAGCGAAGGCCGAGTGTTCACCTACTCGGCGGGGCTGTGTCACGTGGCGCTCGACCGCGCCGCCCGTCTCGCGGAGCAGCTGGAGCTCCCCGGCCCGGCGGCCGACTGGCGGCGAGCCGCCGACGAGCTGCGCGAGACCGTGCTCGCCAGCTGGGACGAGGACACCGGGACGCTGAGCGAGCATCTGGACGGCGGCGGCAGCCTCGACGCGAGCCTGCTGGCGCTGCCCCTGCGCCGGGTCGTGCCGGCCGACCACCCGCGGATGGTCGCCACGGCGACGGCGGTGGCCGAGCGCCTCTCGGCGGGCGGCGGCTTGCTGTACCGATACCTGCACGACGAGTCGCCGGACGGCATCGCCGGCGACGAAGGAGCGTTCGTGCTCTGCAGCTTCTGGCTCGTCGAAAACCTCGCGCGCCAGGGCCGGCTCGACGAGGCTTCGGAGCTCTACGCGTCCCTGTGCGCCCGGGCGAGCCCGCTCGGGCTGCTGCCCGAGCAGATCGATCCCGACTCCGGCGAGTTCGCGGGGAACTTCCCGCAGGCGTTCAGCCACATCGGCGTGATCTCCGCCGGCGTCACCATCGCCAAGACGGCCGCGGAGGCGGCGTCGTGATCGAACGGTTGGTGGTCTTCGGCGGGACCGGCGATCTGATGGGCCGATACCTGCTGCCCGGCCTGGCCGCCCTGAAGGCCGGCGGGCACCTCCCGACCGGGTTCGAGCTCGTCGGGTCGGCCCGCAACGACCTCGACGACGAGCGGTACCGGGCCTGGGCCGTGGACTGGCTGGAGCGAGAGGCCGCCGAGGTGGACGCCGGCGAACGGGAGGCGCTCGTGCGCACGGCGTCGTATCGACGCATCGACTTCGGCGATCGGGCCAGCGTGGCCGAGGCGATCGCGGGCGAGGGTCCGGTCGCGGTCTACCTCGCGCTGCCGCCGGCCGTCTTCCCGACCGCCGTCTCGGCGCTCCACGAAGCCGGGCTGCCGCAGGAGAGCCAGGTCGTGCTCGAGAAGCCCTTCGGCGAGGACCTCGACAGCGCCGTCGCGCTCAACCGACTGCTCGCCGAGCAGTTCGACGAGCGCCACGTGTTCCGCGTCGACCACTTCCTGGCCATGACCACCGTCCGGAACGTGCTCGGGACGCGCCTCGCCAACCGCGTGCTCGAGCCGATCTGGACGTGCGCGCACATCGAGGAGATCGAGATCGTCTGGGACGAGACGCTCGCGCTCGAGGGGCGGGCCGGCTACTACGACCGGGTCGGCGCGCTCAGGGACATGATCCAGAACCACCTGCTGCAGCTGCTCTGTCTGGTTGCGATGGAGCCGCCGGTCAGCCTCGGGGAACGGGATCTCCGCGACCGCAAGGTCGACGTTCTGCGTTCGGTGCGGCCGCTGCGGGCCGACGAGCTCGCGGCGCGCACCCGTCGCGCCCGTTACCGGGACTACGCCGACGAAGAGGGCGTCACGCCCGAGCGCGGCACGGAGACCTTCGCGGAAGTCGTGCTCGAGCTCGACAGCTGGCGCTGGTCGGACACCAGGTTCCGCCTGCGCACCGGCAAGGCGCTCGCGACCGATCGCAAGGAGATCGTCGTGCACTTCCGCGCCGTGCCGCACGACCCCTTCGACGCGCCCGAGCTGCCGCCGCCCAACGTCCTCCGCTTCGGGCTCGAGCCCGAAAACCTCAGCCTCGAGCTCACCGGCACGGGGCCCGGCGCGGAGCTGAGCCTCGTGCCGGTGGTGATGAGCGCCGAGCTGGGCCCGCCGGAGCTGCCGGCGTACGGGCGGGTGCTGCTCGACGTGCTGACCGGCAACGCCACCCTCTCGATCCGCGGCGACGAGGCCGAGGAGTCCTGGCGGATCGTGGCGCCGGTGCTCGAGGGGTGGTCGAGCGACGTCGTCCCCCTGGACGAGTACGACGCCGGCTCCGACGGCCCGCAGCGCAGCGTTGGCGTGAGCGGACTCCGGACGCCGTGACGGCACCCCAGGTCGTCGCGTGGCCGCTCGAGCCGGGCCAGCTGAGCGAGGGGCCGCGCTGGGACGAGGAGCGCCAGGAGCTCCTGTGGGTCGACATCCTCGGGCGTGGCTTTCACCGCGCGACGCTGACGCCGGACGGCAGCCCCGACCGGGTTCGATCGATGGCGCTCGACCGGCACGTGGGCGCCGTCGCGCCGGTCGCGGGCGGCGGGTACGTGCTGGCCGCGGGTCAGGGCTTCCTGTTCGTCGACGACGACGGCTCGGTGCGAGAGCTCGCGCAGCCCGAGGCGGGAAACGCCCACGTGCGCATGAACGACGGCGCGTGCGACCCGCAGGGGCGGTTCTGGGCCGGCACCATGGCCTACGACGAGACGCCCGGCGCCGGCACGCTGTACCGCCTCGAGCTCGACGGCGGCTGCAGCACCGTGCTGATCGGTATGACGATCTCGAACGGCATCGGCTGGAGCCCGGACGGCGCGACGATGTACCTCAGCGACAGCGGCACCGGGCTGGTCGAGGCGTTCGACTTCGACGGAGACACGGGCGGGATCGACGGCCGCCGGATGCTCGTGCAGGTCGATCGACCGGACGCCGCTCCCGACGGGCTGACCGTCGACGAGGACGGCGACATCTGGGTCGGGCTCTACGGCGGTTGGGCGGTCGAGCGTTACCGGCCCGACGGCTCGTTGCGCGAGACCGTGGAGATTCCCGCCGCTCAGGCGACCTCGTGCGCGTTCGGCGGGCCTGACCTGCGCACCCTGTTCGTCACGACCGGCCGCGAGCGGCTCGACGAGGCCGCGCTCGAGCGGCAGCCCGATGCCGGGCGCGTGTTCTCGGTCACCGGCCTGGACGCGCGCGGGGCCGGGTGCTCGGCGTACCGCGGCCGGATTCCCCCTCGCTGACCGGCTGTTTGCCCGGATGCGGGGTGGGTCGCGGGCGATGTTCGCCGAGAACATTCGCGACCGGCGCCTGCAGGACGTCGGCGCGCTCGAGATCGGGACCGACGACGAGCTCCTGGCCGAGCAGGAGCCCGAGCTGTTCCTTCGCTCTCGCCGAACCGCGTGTGCTCGTCGATCGCGCCGGTGAGGAAGCCCTTGCCGAGCGGGCTGAACGGGACGAAGCCGATCTCGAGCTCCTCGAGCGCCGGGATGATCGCCTCCTCGGGCTCGCGCCACCAGAGCGAGTACTCGCTCTGCAGCGCCCGTGACCGGCTGGACGGTGTGGGCCTGGCGGATGTTATGGACGCCCGCCTCCGAGAGGCCGAAGTGCCGCACCTTCCCGGCCTCGATCAGCTCCTTCACCGTGCCCGCGACGTCCTCGATCGGGACGTTCGGGTCGACGCGGTGCTGGTAGAGCAGGTCGATGTGGTCGGTGCGCAACCGCCGCAGCGAGTCGTCGACGCTCGAGCGAATCGTCTGGCGGACGCTGTCGGGCCCGCGCGACCGGCCGGTCGAGAGCTCGAAGCCGAACTTCGTCGCGATCACGACCTGCTCGCGCACGGGCTCGAGCGCCTCGCCGACGAGCTCCTCGTTGTGGAACGGCCCGTACACCTGCGCCGTGTCGAAGAACGTGACGCCGCGCTCGACCGCGGCCCGGATCAGCGCGATCGAGTCGCCGCGGTCGGGAATCGGCGGGAAGCTCTGGCTCATGCCCATGCAGCCGAGCCCGATCGACGAGACCTCGAGGTTCTGGCCGAGCGTGCGCGTGTTCATCGTGTGTCCTCCCGCGCTGCGTCGGATTGCGGGCGCGGTCACGGGCGCAGCAGTACCTTGACCGCCCGCCGCTCGTCCATCGCCGCGTAGCCCTCGGCGGCGTTCTCGAGCGGGAGCTCGAGGTCGAAGACCTTGCCCGGGTCGATCCGCCGGCTCCAGATCAGGTCGACCAGCTCGGGGAGAAAGCGCCGCACCGGGGCGGGCCCGCCGTGGAGGTGCGCAAGGCTCCGGAACAGCTCCATGCCGGGCAGGGCGACGTCGTGGGCGACGCCGACGAAGCCGACGTGGCCGCCGGGGCGGGTGGCGTGGAGCGCCTGCAGCATCGACTCCTGCGTCCCGACCGCCTCGATCACCGAGTGGGCACCGAGCCCGTCGGTGAGCTCCTTGATCCGCTCGACGCCGGCGTCGCCGCGTTCCTCGACGATCTCGATCGCGCCGAACTCGAGCGCCAGCCGCTGCCGCGGCTCGTGACGGCTCATGACGACGATTCGCTCCGCGCCGAGCTGCCTCGCGGCCAGTACGGCGAGCAGGCCGACCGCTCCGTCGCCGACGACGGCCACCGTCTTGCCGGGACCGGCCTCGGCCGCGACGGCGGCGAACCAGCCGGTGCCGAGCACGTCCGAGGCCGAGAGCAGGCTCGGGATCAGGTCGTCGGACGGGAGGTCCGGCGTCGTTACGAGGGTGCCGTCGGCGAGCGGGACGCGCAGCAGCTCCGCCTGGGCGCCGAGCGAGCCCATGCCGACGCGGTTGACACACGCGCTCTGGTAGCCGGCCCGGCAGATCTCGCAGGTGTTGTCAGAGGCCCAGAACGAGCCGACGACGAACTGGCCGGGCGCGATCGTCTCGACGCCGGCGCCGACCTCCTCGACGATCCCGACGTACTCGTGCCCCATCGGCGTCGGCCACGTGCCGGTGCCGATGCCGCGGTACGGCCAGAGATCCGAGCCGCAGACGCACGCCATCGAGACGCGGATGACCGCGTCCGTCGGGTCGACGATCCGTGGCTCGTCGCGGTCCTCGACCCGAACGTCGCCGGGGCCGTACATGATCGCCCCGCGCATCAGGGCCTCACCTCCGTCACCGTCGCTTGAGGTCAGCCTTCCGCGCCGGCGCACGGTGACACACGCGAGCGCGCCGCCGCCTCGCTAGGCTCGCGCCCGAGAGGAAGGTGGCGGACGATGATCGTCGTCGGTGTCGATGGCTCGGAGGGTGGCGGGGCGGCGCTCGAGTTCGCCGCGGCGGAGGCGGCGCTCCGGAACGACGCATTGCGCATCGTCGCGGCGTGGGAGGTGCCTGCCGCCGTGTACGGCTCGGGGTTCACGCCGCCGATGGACGCCGGAACGCTAGAGGCGTTCGGCGCTCGCGCGCAGCAGATCGCCGACGAAGCGTCGGCGGCCGTGAAGAAGCTGCAGCCGTCGCTGGAGGTGGAAGCGGTGGCGGTGGCGGGGCAACCCGCTGACGTGCTGCTCGAGCAGGGCGCCGGCGCCGAGCTGATCGTGGTCGGCAGGCGCGGCCTCGGCGGCTTCAGGAGCCTGCTGCTCGGGTCGGTCAGCCAGCAGGTCGTCCACTACGCGGCCTGCCCGGTCGTCGTCGTGAACCAGCCGGCCTGACCAATCTCGTCAGGCCGACGACGAGCTCGCGGTCTCCGCTCCGGAGCGGAGGAACTTGTACGCCGCGACCGCGACGCCGATGCCGACGACCGCGGAGGCGAGCAACGCCTTCCCCCTCGAGACTTGGCCGCCGCCGAGGCGCTTGC
>DASSQG010000096.1:0-11957 GCA_035702625.1 Gaiellaceae bacterium
TCGACGTGCAGCCGCCGAAGGCGACGCCGTACTTCTGGGTGCCGGTTCCGGAGGGCCACACCTCCGCGTCGTTCACCGAGCTCGTGCTCGAGGAGGCGGCCGTCGTCGTCTCGCCCGGGCCGTCCTTCGGCCCGAGCGGCGAGGGCTTCGTGCGCCTGTCGATGACCGTTGCGGACGAGCGGCTCGAGGAAGCGGCCCGGCGAATCGAGACCTCGCTGCGGAGCGGCATAATCACGGCGTGACGACGCGACAGCCGGATCCAGCGCCCGGTGCCGAGCCCGAGCGCGGGTTCGTGCTCGCGGTTCCGCCGAAGGGCGCCGACGACGAGCTGAACGAGCTCCGCGAGCTCGCGCGGACCGCCGGCGTCGAGCCCGTCGCAGAGCTCACGCAGCACCGCGAGCGGCCCGACCCGCGCACGTACGTCGGCAAGGGCAAGCTCGAGGAGCTGAAGGAGGCGTTCAAGCGCTCGGGCGCGGAGTCGCTGATCGTCGACGACGAGCTCTCGCCGGTGCCGCAGAAGGCGCTCGAGGACGCGCTTCAGGCGCGTGTGGTCGACCGGACGCAGCTGATCCTCGACATCTTCGCCCAGCACGCCGTCAGCGCCGAGGGCAAGCTCCAGGTCGAGCTCGCGCAGCTCGAGTACAACCTGCCGCGCATGCGCGGGCTCTGGCAGCACCTCGAGCGGCTCGGCGGCGGCGTCGGCACGAGGGGCCCGGGCGAGAGCCAGCTCGAGACCGACCGGCGACTCGCGCGGCGGCGAGTCACGGTGCTGCGCGAGCGCCTGCGGCGGCTGGCCCGGCAACGCTCGACACGGCGCAAGGCCCGCCGCCGGTCCGAAATGCCGACGATCGCGCTCGCCGGCTACACGAACGTCGGCAAGTCGACGCTGCTGAACGCGCTCACCGACGCCGGCGTCGCGGTGAACGACCGGCTCTTCGAGACCCTCGACCCGACGACGCGCGGGTTCGAGGTCGACGGCCGCCGCTACCTCGTCACCGACACGGTCGGCTTCATCCGGCGCCTCCCGCACCAGCTCGTCGAGGGCTTCGCGGCGACGCTCGAGGAGACCCTGGTCGCCGACCTGGTTCTGCATGTCGCCGACGCGGCGGCGCCGGACGACGAGCTCGACGCCATGCTCGCCGCGGTGGACTCGGTACTGAAGGAGATCGGCGCCGGCGAGCTCCCCGTCGAGCTCGTGCTGAACAAGATCGACGCCGTCGACTCGCTCCGGCGGCGGCGGCTCGCGAACCGGTTCCCGGATGCGCTGCTCGTCTCGGCGCAGACCGGCGCGGGGCTGGAGGAGCTGCGGGCGCGGGTGGCCGGGCGGTTCGGCGAGCGCTTCGAGGCGGCGCGGCTGCTGATCCCGTACGACGAGGGCGCGAAGCTCGCGGAGCTGTACGCGCTCGGCACGCCGGTCGACGAGCGCCACGACCGCGAGGAGGGCGTCTACATCCGCGCCCGGCTGCCACGGCGCGAGCTGCGCCGGTTCGCGCCGTACCTCGTCCTCGACCCGCCGAGCGAGGCTCGCTCGAGCGCGTGATCGAGCTGCCGATCCGCCGCCTGCGGGACGACGCGGTTCTGCCGGAGCGCGCGTACGCCGGTGACGCCGGCCTCGACCTCGCCGCCTGCGAACGGGTCGAGCTCGGGCCGGGGGAGCGGGCCACGGTTCCGACCGGCCTCGCCGTCGCGATCCCGGAGGGGTTCGCCGGCTTCGTGCAACCGCGCTCGGGCCTGGCCGCGCGCCACGGACTGACCGTCGTCAACTCGCCGGGCCTCGTCGACTCCGGTTACCGCGGCGAGCTCCGCGTCGTGCTGCTGAACACGGACGCGCGGAAGCCATTCGTCGTCGAGCCCGGGATGCGGATCGCGCAGCTCGTCGTGCTGCCGGTGCCGGAACTCGAGCTCGTCGAGGTGGAGGAGCTGCCGGAGAGCGAGCGAGGCGTGCGCGGCTTCGGCTCGTCGCATCACTGATGGGCGAGCCGCGGATCCGAGTCTCCGCGATCCTGCGCTGGGAGGCGAGCATCCTGCTCTGTCGGCACGAGAAGAACGGTCGCGAGCACTGGCTCCTGCCCGGCGGCGGCGTCGACTCCGGCGAGAGCCTCGTCGACGCGTTGCACCGCGAGCTCGCCGAGGAGGTCGGCATCGACGACGACGTCCCCGTCGAGGGGCCGGTCGCGATCGTGGACTCGATCGCGCCGGTGCGCAGCTTCGCCGCGAAGCACGTCGTCCACATCATCTTCGCGGGCGACCTGACCGGCCGCTCGCTCGAGTGGGTGACCTCCCAGGACGCGGCCGTCCAGGGCCACAGGCTGTTCAGCGGCGAAGAGCTCGACGAGATCGTGGTACACCCGCCGATCCAGCGGTTCCTGCAGCGCTGGACGCCGGGCGACCCGGCCGTCTACCTCGGCGCGCTCTGGATTCCGTAGTTCAGGCCTGATGCTCGCGCACGGCGCGGTAGCCGAGCAGGGCACAGCAGCAGCGGTTGCCATCGAGCTAGTGGATCTCGCCGGCGCCGCGGCCGGAAACGACACCGTCCAGAGCGCGAACGTCAGCGGGTTCAGCGCCGTTGCGGCGACCGCCGTGAGAAACGCCCGCCTGGGAGCGACGACGTCCTCGGGCGACTCGAGGCCGAGACGCGCTTGCCAGCCGATCCAACGCGTCCTTGCGCCGATCGCGACGAAGATCGACCCGCTTACGAGCCCGAGTCAGAGACGCAGCGATCAGAGCCGCCCGCCGCGCGTCTTCGCCCGCTCGGCGCTGACGGCGTGGGCCTGGCCCTCGAGCTCGTCGGGCAGCGGCTCCAGCTCCGGCGGCTCGCCGCCCGTCCGGTGCGCGAGCGCGTGCGACAGGAGCCAGTCCGCCAGCCACGGGTTGCGCGGCAGGAGCGGCCCGTGGAGGTAGGTGCCGACCACGCGGCCGGCACGGCAGCCTTCGTAGCCGCTCTCGCCGTCGTTCCCGAAGCCGGCGACGACGCGACCGAGCGGCTCCGCGCCGTCCTCGAGCACCGTGCGGCCGGCGTGGTTCTCGAAGCCGGCGAGGGTTCGCTTCAGCCCGGGCCCCAGCTCGCACTCGAGCAGCACGTCTCCGATCATCCGGCGCTCGCCCGCCACCGTGTGGAGCGGCAGCAGCCCGACGCCCGGCAGCTCGTCGCCGCTCCCGTCGCGGTAGAAGCGCCCGAACAGCTGGTATCCGCCGCAGACGGCGAGCGCCGCCGCACCGTTGTCGACCGCAGCATGGAGCGCCGGGCCGAGCGCGGCGAGGGCCGGTGCGATCAGCTCCTGCTCGCGATCCTGGCCGCCGCCGACGTAGAAGAGGTCGTGCGCGCCGGGCTCGACGGCGCTCCCCGCGCCCAGAGGCCGCACCTCGAGCTCGTGCCCGCGCCAGGCCGCGCGCCGCGCGAGCACGGCGATGTTCCCGCGGTCGGCGTAGATGTTGAGGTAGTCCGGGAAGAGGTGCCCGACCACGATCTTCATGCGGCCTGCTCCCAGTAGGGCCGCACGAAGCCGCGCCGCGAGACCAGCTCGCGCAGCGCGAGCATCGCGGTGTAGGTCGGCAGCGCCGTTAGCTCCTCCCCGGCGGGCGTAAGCTCGAGCCCGCGGTCGAGCGCGTCCTCCAGCGACGGCCAGACCTCGATCGCCGACTCGTCGAGCCCCGCGTACTTGAAGCGGAGCGCCAGCTCGGCCGCCCGCTCGCCCGTTGCGATCAGCCGGTCGACTCCGGCGAGCAGCGGCTCGAAGTCGACGTCCCAGATCCAGGACACGTCGCGGCCGTCGGCGATCTCGTCGTTGAGGGCGACGAGCAGCAGCCGCGGCGTGCCCCCGGCGACGAGGGTGCGCACGACCTCGTTCGCGCCGGCGGGGTTCTTAATCAGCAGCACGAGCAGGGAGCGGCCGTCGAGCTCGATGCGCTCGAAGCGCCCGAACGCGGCGGAGAAGCCCTGCAAGCCGGCCACGATCTCGTCGAGCGACGCGCCGAGCGCGCGCGCGAGCGACGCCGCCGCGAGCGCGTTGTAGACGTTGTAGAGGCCCGGGACCGCGAGCTCGACCCGCCGGTCGTCCTCCGGCGTCACGAGGGAGAACGAGACGCTCTCCAGGCCGTTCAGCTCGATCTTGCGCGCGGCGATCTCGAGCGGCGGGCGGGCGTGGCCGCACGCCGGGCAGCGGTAGTCGCCGAGGTGGCCGATGTACGCGGCGGCGTACTCGTACGGCGTGCCGCAGCGGACGCACCACTTGGAGTCCGCGGCGTGCTGCAGCTCCGGCGCCGCCTGGCTCGGGTCGTCGAGGCCGAACACGACCGAGCCGGGCCGGTCCTCGGCGAGGGCCCCGAGCTGCGGGTCGTCGCCGTTCGCCACCAGAGTGGCTCCCAGCGGCAGCCTCTGGGCCATCTCCCGCCAGCGGCCGGCGAGGAGCTCGAGCTCCCCGTAGCGGTCTAGCTGGTCGCGAAAGAGGTTCCCGAGCGAGACCGCCCGCGGCACGACGCGGCGCGCGACCTCGGGCAGCGCCGCCTCGTCCACCTCGAACAGCCCTAGCTCCGCGTCACGAGCCGCGACAAGCGCCGAGGCGACCCCCGAGACGAGGTTCGCGCCCGCGCGGTTGTGGGCGAGCCGGACGGACGGCGCCAGGATCTCGGCCGCCATCGCCGCCGTCGTGGTCTTGCCGTTCGTCGCCGAGACGAGCGCGGAGCCGCGCGGCAATCGGGCCGCCAGGCGGTCGACGGCGCCGGGGTCGAGCTTCCAGAGGAGCTTCCCCGGGAGAGTCGTGCCGCCGCCGGCGCCGGCGAGGCGCGAGACCCCGGCCACGACGCGGGCAAGGGCGATCTCGAGCGGCAGCGGCGCGTGCACGCGGGCACGCTACCCCGACTCACTCGTTCGAGGGAACTTTCGAGCCGCTCACCCTGCCGGGGGATGTAGGGACACCGGCCGCACCCCTAGGTTCCGCCTGCATTTCGGCGGGCGAGCAGGCCTCTACCGCCGTGGACAGGCAGAGATGCGGCCCGCGCGAGGGCGCGGAAAGGAGAAGCGGACGGTGCGGACGGACGGCGGCAATCGTGGAGAATCGCGGTCGAGCGCGCTGTGGGGCACGGGCAACCGTGGCGGCGAGTCTCGATCGAGCGCTCTGTGGGGGAAGGGCGGACGAGGCGCGATCACCGCGCTCGTGGCGATGCTCGCCATCAGCGTGCCGCTGGCCGCGAGTGCGAACAAGCACGCGCGGCTCGCGAGCAAGGCCTCGCCGCAACGGACTTGGATCTCGCCGGGCCTGCTGAAGGGCGCGAGGAAGCACCCGAGCAAGTACGTGCGGGTGATCATCCAGAGCACGAACGGCACGATCTCGCCGGCCGTCGCGGCGTTTGCCCGCGTGAACAACTTCGCAGACGACGGCACCGACGTGAACCGGCGGCTGACGCTGATCGACGGTCTCGCGACCACGGTCAAGGCGAGCCGGCTCCCGGCGCTGCTGAAGATCCCGAACCTGATCGTGACACCCGACGTGCAGGTGCACGTCAGCGGCTTCAGCTCCGGCCAGCTCTGGCCGTACGAGACCGGGCTCTCGAAGGGCTGGAGCGGCGGCGACGCGCCGAAGGCGGGCTCGGTCCCGACGATCGCGATCGTCGACTCCGGCATCCAGCCGGGCCGTTCGGACTTCGGCAACCGCGTGCTCGCCAACGTCAAGTTCAGCACCCTGCCGGACGACTCGCCGGGCGACGGCCGCGGCCACGGCACGTTCGTGGCGGGCATCGCCGCCGGCGCTGCGGACAACTACACCGGCGGCACGCCTCAGGCACCGCTCGTCTCGCTGGACGTGATGGACGACCACGGCGTCGCGCGGACGAGCGACGTGATCGCCGCGTGCCAGTGGATCCTCGACAACAAGAACACCTACAACATCCGGATCGCGAACTTCTCGCTGCACTCGACGACGAAGAGCCACTTCTTCCAGGATCCGCTCGACCAGGCGGTCGAGAAGCTCTGGTTCAACGGCGTGACCGTCGTCGCGGCGGCCGGCAACTACGGCTCGGCCACCGGGCCGAGCGGCGTGCTCTACGCGCCGGGGAACGACCCGTTCGTGATCACGGTCGGCGCCGTCGACATCGGCGGCACGAAGGCGATTCACGACGACGTCAACGCTCCTTGGTCGGCGTACGGGCGCACGCCGGACGGCTTCATGAAGCCGGATCTGGCCGCTCCCGGCCGGTACATGGTCGGTCCCGTGCCCGTCGGCTCGACGCTGGCGGTCGAGAAGGCCAGCAATGTGGTCGCACCCGGCTACATCCAGCTGTCGGGGACGTCGTTCGCGGCACCCGTCATCTCGGCTGCCGCCGCGCAGATCCTGGCGAAGCACCCGGAGTTCACGCCCGACCAGGTGAAAGGCGCGCTGATGGTGTCGACCAAGCCGGTCGACGGGACGCCGCTCGGCTCGGTCGGAGTGGGCGAGATCCAGGTCAGCAATGCCAACGCGGTCAAGACGCCGCCGAACCCGAACAAGGCACTCGACCAGTTCATCGCCGCGGACGCGAGCGGCGGACGGGCCTTCAACGCCGTCAGCTGGTCCGACGTCGCGAAAGCGAACGTCTCCTGGGATTCCGTTTCCTGGGCCGACGTCTCCTGGGCCGACGCCGCCTGGAGCGCGGTTTCGTGGGCCGACGTCTCGTGGGAGTCGGTCTCGTGGGCGGACGTCTCCTGGGCCGACGTCTCCTGGGCGGACGTGTCCTGGGCCGACCAGGCGTACGAGGACGCGGCCGAGGGCGACGCCGCGGGCGACGCGAGCGCGTACGAGCTGACACCCGAGCAGGCGGCCGCGATCATGGCCGATCCGGAGCTCGCGCCCGATCCGAACACGCTGCCGGACTCGGTGTCGTCCGCGGCCACGGATCCCCCGGCGGATCCCGCACCGGACCCGGGCTCGGGCTAGGCGACGGACGGGGCGACCAGACGAATGCGAGGGGCCGGCGATCACCGGCTCCTCCCTCGTTCGGGGGATATTCGGGCCGTACCGAAAAAGGGGGATGTGACCCCTACCTGCGCGGCGTAGCTTCCAATGAGAAGTGATGCGGCCTGCGTGCCTGCACCACACGGAGAAACGGCTTCTGTTCCTGCGGTACCGCGCAGGCGCGCGGAGATGAGGAGACGCGGCGGGGAATGACTGGCTTCGTCGTCAGCCAGAAACGAGCGGGGGAGACGGAGTGAGCGCCGTCCCGAGCCCGATCGCGCACGACGTCGAGTCGGTCGGCCGCGACGCTCCGAGGCTCGCGCCGAGAGCCGCCGGGTACTTCTTCATCGTCGCCGCCGCCGCGATGGCGACGGCCGTGCCGCTGTTCTCGCAGCTGTCCCTCGACACGTCCGGCTGGGCGACGTTCGTGATCCTCGCGGGGATCGCCGCGGTCGCGCAGCTCTTCGTCGTGCGCACGCCGCGCAACCAGTCGTACCACACGACGATCGTCTTCCTGATCCCGGCCGCGATGCTGCTGCCGCCCGCGCTGGTCGCGCTCGTCGCCGTCCTCTACCACGTCCCGGAGTGGCTGAAAACGCGCAGCGCCTGGTACATCCAGGTCTTCAACATCTGCAACTGGACGCTCGCGATGCTCGCGGCGTACGCGAGCTTCCATGCCGTGATCCGGCTCGCGCCGGACTCGAAAGTCGGCTACGCACTGGCAGGGATCTCGGCCGCGGCCGCGCTCGTCGCCGTCAACCACCTCCTGATCGCTCCGATGCTGCACCTGGCGCGGGGCCATTCCGTCCGCGACTCGGGGCTGTTCTCGTTCCCGAGCCTCTCGACCGACCTCGTCCTCGCGATGCTCGGGGTCGCGATGGCCGCGTTCTGGACGCAAAACGCGTGGCTGATCCCGTTCGCGGTCGCCCCGCTGCTGCTGATCCACCGCTCGCTCAGCGTCCCGCAGCTCCAGGAGGAGGCGCGAGTCGACCCGAAGACGGGTCTTTTCAACGCGCGGCACTTCGCGGCGGCGCTGAACGACGAGCTGCAGCGCGCGGAGCGCTTCGAGCGCCCGCTGTCGCTGATCATGGCCGACCTCGATCTCCTGAGAGACATCAACAACACGTACGGCCACCTCGCGGGCGACGCCGTGCTGCAGGGCATCGCCGAGGTCTTCCGCTCGCAGCTGCGCCACTACGACGTGCCGGCGCGCTTCGGCGGCGAGGAGTTCGCGATCCTGCTGCCGGAGACGCCGCCCGAGCAGGCGTTCGAGATCGCCGACCGGATCCGGCGGACGGTCGCCGACAAGCTGTACGACGTCGAAACGTCGAGCGAGCCGATCCGCGCGACCGTGTCGATCGGCGTCGCCGCCTTCCCGCGCGACGGCTCCGACGCGAACGAGCTGATCCACCAGGCTGACCTCGCGGTCTACCGCGCGAAGCTCCAGGGCCGCAACCGCGTCCTCGACGCGAGCTCGGAGCCGCTGCTGATGCCGGAGAAGCGGCAGGGACGGCTCGTCGCGGTGCCGGAGGACGGCGAGCACGTCGTGCCGCTGCCGCCGCCGGCCGACTCGGCTCCGAGCCAGGAACGGCGGCATCCGCGGCCGCACGCGATGCACGGGCCGCGCTTCCTCTCGCTCTCGCGGCGGCTGGCCGTGTTCGTCGGGATCGTCAGCGCTGTCGGTATCACGGCGGGGATCCTCGGCGTGGTCTTCGGCCACAGCACCGACTGGATGGGCCTGCTCGCCCTCGTCGCCCTGGTCGGCGCGGGGCAGGCCCTCGCGCTCGAGGTCGACGACGGCTCGATCTCCGTCAGCGCCGTCGGCTCGATCGCCGGCGCAGCCCTGTTCGACGTTCGCGCGGCGCTGCCAATTGCGGTCACCATCGCGGCGGTGGAGTGGAGCGCCAGGCGCTCGCCGCTCCACTACGTCCTCTTCAATGTCGGCACGCTCACGCTCTCCTCGCTCGCCGCGGCGGCTGTCTTCACAGCCGGCTTCGGCGGCGACCTCGGCCGGGCTGTCTTCGTGGCAGCAGGCGTGGCCGCGGGCGCGACCTACTTCGCGGTCAACATGAGCCTCCTGAGCGGCGTGGTCGCGATCGAGGGCCACGAACGCTGGTCGGCCGTCTTCCGCGAGCGCTTCGCATGGCTGGCGACGCACTACCTCGTCTACGGCTTCATCGGCGGCGTGATCTGGATCGGGTACGAGTCGGCGCCCTACTGGGCGCTCGCCGTGTTCGCCGTGCCGCTGCTGCTGATGCGCAAGACGCAGGAGGCCTACCTCCGCCACACGCAGCGCAGCGCGCAGAAGCTCCGCGCCGCGGCCGAGACGATCCAGACCCAGAACGTCTCGCTCGAGCAGGCCAACCGGCTGCTCAGGGAGCGCTCGACGGCGGCGATGCAGAGCCTCTCCGCCACGGTGGACGCTCGCGACGCCTACACGGCCGGCCATTCGCGCCGCGTCCAGCAGCTCGCGCTGGCGATCGGGCGCGAGCTCGGGCTCTCGCAGGCCGAGCTCGACCTGCTCGGACACGCCGCGCTCTTCCACGACATCGGCAAGCTGGCGATCCCGGACGCGATCCTGCTGAAGCCCGCCAGCCTGACCGAGGACGAGTGGGAGCTGATGCAGCGCCACGCCGACGAGGGCGCGCGCATCATCGACCGGCTCGGCTTCCTCAACGACGCGGTGCCGGCGATCCGGCACCACCACGAGCGCTTCGACGGTACCGGCTACCCGGACGGGCTGAAGGGCGAGGAGATTCCGCTCGGCGCGCGGATCATCCACGTCGCCGACGCGCTCGACTCGATGCTGACGACGCGCATCTACCGCGCGGCCCGGCCGGCCTCGGAGGCGCTCGAGGAGCTCCGCCGTGCCGCCGGGAGCCAGTTCTGCCCGCGCTGCGTCGCCACGCTCGAGCGGATCCTCCCGATCGAGGGCGTCGACGACGAGGACAAGCATCCGCGCGTCCTGGTCGCCTCTTAGCTCAGGCCTTCTAGCAACCTCGAGCAAACGCTAGCCTGCATTTTGCGGCCGGGAGCAATTGCTCTATCCTTGTTGGAGAAGACGATGCCCCGACGGCCCCAGTACCGTGCGCTCGCGGGCATCGACCGGAAGGCGCTCGAAGCCTTCCAGGCCGGCATCCGCAAGCGCTACACGGACGAGCAGATCCTCGCCGAGCTGTCGGCGTGCGCGAAGCGGCTCGGGCGCTCGCCGACGATGCGGGAGTTCGCCGCCGACCCCGAGACGACCGTCCATCCGCAGACGGTGATCGAGCACTTCGGCAGCTGGAACGAGGCGAAGCGCAAGGCCGGCCTCGTCCCGCGGCGCTTCGCCACGCGTGAGGAGCTGCTCGACCTGCTGAAAGGCCTGGGCGAGGAGCTGGGGCGCATCCCGACCGCCCGCGACATCGAAACTCACCGGGGCCGGATGCCGTCGAAGTCGCTCTACTGGCACACGTTCGGCTCGCTCGCGAACGCGTTGCGCGAGGCCGGTTTCGACGTGCCGGTGGGGGAGGAGAAGCTCGAGCGGGCGCTGGAGCAAGGCGTCGAGCTCGCCCACACGCTCGGGCGGTTACCGAAGTTCGGCGACTGGTCGGAGGCGCGCAAGCGAGACGACTCGCTGCTCACCGAGTGGCAGATCTACCGGATGTTCGAGGGCCGCAAGGGCGCCTGGTCGACATTCCAGTTCCTCGTCCGCGAGCGCCTGGTCTCGGCCGGGGCGGAGGTCGCCCCCGACGGGCGCCTGGCGAGCTAGGCCGCGATCGAGGCAAGCGCCGCGAGGCGCTGGAGGCTCAGCTGCGCCTCCTGGGGGGCCCGGACGGCCGGGAGCGTGCGCTCCTCGAAGTCGCGGTCGGGCTTGAAGCGGAGCTTCTCGACGACGACGCCTTCGGTGACGACGGCGACGGTGCCCTCGCCGACCTCGCGCTTCCGCAGCTTGAGCCTGAGGAACCGCTCGGCGACCTCGAGCGCCGCCTTCGTGGAAGCGAACAGAAGCTCGTCGTCCGCGGTACCGATCCAGAGCGGGCGGTTGACGCCGCGGCCGAGGAAGAGCGTGTGGACGTGGCGGTCGTCGAGCCACGCGGTCGCCATCGAGCCGTTCAGCTGCTCGAACGCGTGCGGGTCGTTGCCGGTCGCCTCGGCGAGCGCGAAGATCGCCTCCGAGTCGACGGTCATCTCGGGCTCGGCCCGCTCGAAGCCGTGCTGCTCCATCAGCTCCTCGTCGTTGAGGATGATCCCGTTGTGAACGCCGACGACGGCGCCGTGGCGGATCGGGTGGTTGTTGGCCTCGATCCGCGGATGGCCCTTCGTGTAGTCGCGGACGTGGATCAGCGCCTCGGTGGTGCTGGCGGGCAGGAGGACCTGCTCCAGCAGCGCGCTGGCCCCGGAGCGCTGCTTGTGGATCGTCGTCGGGCTCGTCCCGCGCCGGTACGCATATCCGACCGCGTCGGCGCCCCGCTCGGCAATGCCGGCGAGCAGCGCCTGGGCCGCGAGCGTCCGATCGACGTCGCTGGCCGCGCTCAGGCTATATCCGGCAATTCCGCACATATCTCAGGAAACCCCGTCAACCGTATCGGCGACCACTGTGGTCGCCACAGATTCTGACGTCGGCTTCGGCTGAGAGTTAGGCATACCCAATGCCTCTCGGTTCGACACGCGCGCGCCTGATCCCTCGTGCGGGTGGAGATGTCCCTCAAGCGGGGGACAGGGCGTACCGATAGAGCGTGCATGGAGCAGCGGCCGCTTCCAAAAGCGCTCCCCGAATCCGAGAGCGCGGAGCCTCGGCTCGAGGTCGTTCGCGACGAGGTCGAGGAGGCCGGAAAGGTCGAGACCGAGCCGACCGAGCCACAGACGGCCGACCCGCTCAAGCTGTACGTGCGCCAGATCGGTGACGGGCCGCTGCTGACCGCCGCGCAGGAGCGCGAGCTCGCGCGGCTGAAGGACCTGGGCGACGAGGCGGCCAAGAAGAAGCTGATCGAGTCGAACCTCCGGCTCGTGATGTCGATCACGCGCAACTACACGAAGGCCGGCGTCCCG
>DASSQG010000097.1:0-12225 GCA_035702625.1 Gaiellaceae bacterium
TCCCGAGAACACGGAGCCGAAGCCGAGTGCCTCGCCCTGCTCGCGGAACCAGCGGAACTCGTCGGGGTGCACCCAGCGGTCGATGGTCGCGTGCTTCGCGCTCGGCTGCAGGTACTGCCCGATCGTGACGACGTCGACGCCGTTGGCCCGGAGGTCGCGCATCGTGTCGACGACCTCGTCGTTCGTCTCGCCGAGCCCGACGATGATCCCGGACTTGGTCAGCACCGGGTAGTCGGCGACCTCCTTCGCGCGCGCGAGCAGCCAGAGCGCCTTGTTGTAACTGGCCTTGGCGCCGCGCATGCGGCGGTGCAGGCGGCGGACGGTCTCGATGTTGTGGTTGAAGACGTCCGGCCGCGCGGCGAGCACGGTCTGCAGCGCCTCCTCCTCGACGCCGAGGAAGTCGGGCGTGAGGATCTCGATCGTCGCCTCGGGCACCTTGTGCCTGAGCGCCCTGATCGTGGCCGCGTAGTGGCCGGCGCCGCGGTCGGCCACGTCGTCGCGGTCGACCGAGGTGACGACCACGTGCTTGAGGTTCATCTTCGCCGCCGTTGCCGCGAGCCGGAGCGGCTCGAGCGGATCCGGCGGCTCCTCCGGCCGGCCGGAGTTGACGTAGCAGTAACGGCAGGCGCGCGTGCACGTCTCGCCGAGGATTTGGAAGGTCGCGGTCCCGCGGCCCCAGCACTCGGCGATGTTCGGGCAGCGCGCCTCCTCGCAGATCGTGTTCAGCGAGGCGCCGTGGATCAGCTTCTTGACGTCGAAGTAGCGCGAGTCCGCGCTCGGCGCGCGCACCTTCATCCACTCGGGGCGGCGAGGACGTTCGGCGACGGGTAGCGACGACTCCATCTCGCCACAGTCTAGTAACCGGACTGGTTCGTCCGTTTCTGCTACCGTAAGCGGACTATGTCGTCCGTTTTCCAAGGAGCGCGATGAGCACCAGTGAAAGCAACAAGTGGGTCGTCCTCGTCCTGGTCTGCCTCGCGCAGTTCATGGTCATCCTGGACAGCACCGTCGTCAACGTCGCCCTGCCGTCCATCCAGACCGATCTGCACCTGAGCGAGGCGAACCTGCAGTGGATCGTCAACGCCTACACGCTCGTCTTCGGCGGCTTCCTGCTGCTCGGCGGCCGCGCCGGCGACCTGATCGGGCGGAAGCGCCTGTTTCTCGCGGGTCTCGTCGTCTTCACCGTCGCCTCGCTGCTGAACGGGCTGGCCGTGAACGAGGGCATGCTGATCGCCTCGCGGGCTCTGCAGGGCCTCGGCGCCGCGTTCGTCTCCCCGGCCGCGCTGTCGATCATCTCGACCACCTTCGCCGAGGGGAAGGAACGCGCGCGGGCGCTCGGCGTCTGGGCGGCGATCGCGATCGGCGGCGCCGCGGTCGGCCTGATCCTCGGCGGCCTGCTGACGCAGCTGCTCTCGTGGCCGTGGATCTTCTTCGTCAACGTGCCGGTCGGCATCGCCACCTTCGTCCTCTCGCTGCGGCTGATCCCCGAGTCGCGCGACGAGCACGCGCACCGCGCGTTCGACGTCGCCGGAGCCGTCAGCGTCACCGGCGGCCTGATGGCGCTCGTCTACGCGATCGTCAAGTCGGAGACCGCGGGCTGGAGCTCGCCGACCACGATCGGCTTCTTCGCGCTGTCGGGCATCCTGCTGGCCTCGTTCGTGGTGATCGAGCTGCGCTCGAAGGCGCCGCTCGTGCGGCTCTCGATCTTTCGCGTGCGCTCGCTCCTGACCGCGAACGTCGTGATGCTCCTGGTCGCCTGCGGCATGTTCGCGATGTTCTTCTTCAACACGCTCTACATCCAGCGCGTGCTCGGCTACGGGCCGCTCGAGGCGGGCCTCGCGTTCCTGCCCTTCACGGCGGGGGTGATGGTCTCGGCAGGGCTCGCCGCGCAGTTCGCACCGCGCGTCGGCGTCCGGCCCGTCGCGGCGCTCGGGATGATCGTGACCGCCCTCGGGATGCTCCTGCTCGTGCGGCTGCCGGTCGACGGCTCGTACCTGCCGGACGTCCTGCCGGCGCTGATCGTGACCTCGCTCGGGATGGGTGCGGTGTTCATGCCGCTGACGCTGATCGCGACGACCGGCCTGAAGGACGAGGACCAGGGTCTGGCCTCCGGGCTCTTCAACACCTCGCAGCAGATCGGCGGCGCGCTCGGGCTCGCGATCCTCTCGACGATCGCCGCCAGCAAGACGACCGCGGCCGGCGGGCCGACCGACCCGCAGGCGCTCGTCACCGGCTTCCACTGGGCGTTCGGCGGCGCCGCCGTCTTCGTCACGGGCGGCCTGGTGACGATGCTCGCCCTGCTACGCCGCCAGCACGTGGCGCGCATAGAGGCCGAAGCGGCCGCCGCCCCGGTGCCCGCCGCGTGAGCACGACGCCACTCCGCGCGGACGCGCAGCGCAACCTCGAGCGCGTCCTCGACGCCGCAGCCGAGCTCTTCGCCGAGCGCGGCTGCGGCGTCAGCGTGGACGAGATCGCTCGCCGCGCCGGTGTCGGACACGCGACCGTGTTCCGGCGCTTCCCGAGCAAAGACGAGTTGATCTCCGCCGTCGTCTCGAAGCAGATCGGCGAGCTGACCGCGTACGTCGAAGCGGCGCTAGCAGAGGATGACGCCGGCGAGGCCTTTCGTTCGTTCGTCTGGCATGCGGCCGAGCTGCACGCCCGCGACCGTGGCCTCTACGAGGGGTTCTCGCGCTGCGGAGCGATGCAGGAGGTGGCGGAGGCGAAGGCCGGCCTCAACGTCCTGATCGACCAGCTGATCGAGCGCGCCCAGAAGGCGGGCGCGGTCCGGAAGGACGTGTCCGCGGACGACGTCTCGACGCTCGTCGGCACCGCCATCCGGGGCGCGCACGGCTCGGCCGACCCGGAGCTCTGGCGCCGCTACGTCGCGGTCGTCCTGGACGGCCTAGGCGCGAGGGGCTAGGCGCCTCGGCGGAACGGTGCACTGCTTCGTCAGAGGCGCCTTTCTAGGTGCACTTCCACGGATCCAGGTAGACGTCGTCGACCTGGAACGCCGCGCCGGTTCCGACCGCTGTGAACCTGAACGCCACCGCCCTCGTGCCCAGCAGGCTCGTCACGTTGCTGAGCAGGAGCGCCAGCCGCGGCGAGGGCTGCCAGGTGTTGCCGGCCGAGACCGTGCCGCCGTCGAGCACCGAGAGCGCGCCGAGGAGGCTCGGCACGACCACCTGGACGTGGAGCTGCCCGCGTGAGGAGCCGACGTTCTTGGCAAAGAGGCGCAGGTGCCAGTCGGCGAGCGCGAAGCAGACGGTGCTGCTGGTGGCGGAGGTCCCCGAAGGCAGGAGCAGGGAGTGGCTGTCGTCTGCGCCACCCACGAAGAACGATTCGTTGCCCGAGACGATGCGTGCACCGCCGGTCAGGCTCCACCCTGTGCTCCCGCCCTCGAAGTTGCCGTTGAACAACCTGGCGTAGTACGACGAGTCGCCCCAGGGGGCGAAGACCTGGCTGGAGGTTGCATCGCAGTAGGAGGCCGAGCTCGTCGAGAGCAGGCCCGCCTTCGCCGTTCTGGTCGTCGCGAGCGCCGCGATGATCACGACGCCGGTCAGAACCAGGACGGTCTTCCTTGCCGCAGATGCCGCCACGCCTTCCTCCTCGCCGCTGGTAGTCGTCTCACTTTCGCGGCGTAAAGGGCCGGTGCATCACCCGATCGGGTGCTTCGAGGCGCTCCCCATCCCTCGCACGAGGGAAGTTCGGCCCCACCGGCCGCCGATGTTTGTGCGGATGTCCACTGCGGTCCCGGTACCTCCGCGCTCGGTCCTGCTCGACCCCGACGAGCAGCGCGTCATCGAGGAGCAGCGCGCCCGGCGCCTGAGCCGTCTCGCGCGCCGCGAGCTGTGGTCGGTCGTCGTCTTCTCAGGTGGCTTCCTGGTGACGGCCGTGCTGCTGGCGGCGCTGCTGCCGTCCACGCGCGACCCCGGCTGGACGGCCGTCGCCGTGCTCGTGCTGGCGTATGCGGCCGCCTACCGCCTGGACTTCGAGGTCGGCACCGGCTCGGCGATTCCGACGGAGCTGATCCTCGTCCCGATGCTGTTCGTGCTACCGGTCGGCTACGTGCCGCTGGCGGTCGCGGCGGGGATCGTGCTGGGGAGCCTGGACGAGTGCGTCCGCGGCTCGCTCCGGGTCGGGCGGATTCCGATGCGGCTGATGATCGCGTGGCATGCGGTCGGCCCGGCGCTCGTGCTCGGGCTGGCCGGCGAAAGCTCGCCGAAGCTCTCGGACTGGCCGATCTACGTGCTCGCCCTGCTCTCGCAGTTCGCGCTGGACACCGCCTGCGCGGCCGGGCGCGAGTGGTTCGCGCTGGGCGTGCGCCCGAGCGTCCAGCTGCGCGCGATGCTCAGCGTCTACGCGATCGACGCGGGGCTAGCGCCGATCGGGCTCGCGGTCGCGTTCGCGGCGCAGGAGTCCCCGTATGGCGCCCTACTCGCGCTGCCGCTCGTCGGCCTGCTCTCGGTGTTCGCCCGAGAGCGGCGGGTGCGGATCGACCACGAGCTCGAGCTGCGCGATGCCTACCGCGGGACGGCTTTCCTGCTCGGAGACGTGGTCGAAGCCGACGACGAGTACACCGGCGCGCACAGCCGCGACGTCGTCGAGCTGACGATGAAGGTCGCCGACGAGCTGGCACTCTCCGCGCGCGAGCGGCGCGACGCCGAGTTCACCGCGCTGCTGCACGACGTCGGCAAGGTGCGCGTTCCGAATGCGATCATCAACAAGGCCGGGCCGCTGGACGACGAGGAACGCGCGGTGATGGAGCGTCACACGATCGAGGGCGAGCGTCTGCTGCTGCGCGTCGGCGGCCTGCTCGGCGAGATCGGCCGCGTCGTCCGCTCCTGCCACGAGCGCTGGGACGGCAAGGGCTACCCGGACGGCCTCGCCGGCGAGCAGATCCCCCTGATCGCGCGGATCGTCTCCTGCTGCGACGCCTACAACGCGATGACGAGCGACCGTTCGTACCGCAAGGCGCTGCCGGTCGAGGTGGCGGTCGAGGAGCTGCGCTCGTGCAGCGGTATGCAGTTCGACCCGCAGGTCGTCGACGCACTGATCACGGCACTCCGCCGATGACTTCGTCGCCGAAGAACGAGCTGTCGATCACGTAGAAGAGTGCGATCGCTCCGAACAGCGCGACGCTCGCCAACGGGCTGACGAACGCCATCAGCGTCGCGATGAGGTAGGTCGGGAAGCCCGGCAGGTAGCTCCGCGTGATGCCGCTTACCGTTCGCGGATCGGAGTCCTCACGCAGCAGCCGGCGCTCGCTGATCGCGTAGAGCCAGAGCGACAGGTAGCAGATCGACATCACCGTCATCGTCGCTCCGTAGGCGAGCGCGGCAGGCTTGAGCTCGGTGCGGTCGCGCAGGTTCTCGGCGACGAGCCGGGTCGGGAACGGTAGGAACGCCACGCACAGCAGCAGGAAGACGTTGAGCATCAGGAACGTCCGGTTCACCCGGCCGAGCTGGCCCATGACCGTGTGGTGGTTCGACCAGATGATCCCGATGGTCACGAAGCTGACCGCGTACGCGATGTACGAGGGCCAGATCTCCACCAGTCGATGGCCGAGGTTCGGCGTGACGTCGCGTATCTGTGCGTCGACGTTCAGGATCAGCAGGGTCGCCGCGATTGCGAAGACGCCGTCCGCGAATGTCTCGAGCCGGGCCGTGCTCACGGGAGCGAGTCTAGGTCCCGCGCCAGCCGTCGCGGCGGACGATCGCCAGGGACTGTCCCTCGGGGTCGGCCGGGACGGACACGTCGATCGTGCCGGAGGTGTGACGAGCCATCCACGGACGGCGTGGTTCGGCCGGGTGCGTGGGACGCTGGTGGTCGAAGCGAGCCTGCGGACGCGGCAAAACGCCGGAAAGCGGGTCGGTTACGCCTGGACCGGAACCGCCGCGGCGACCGGCTCGAGCCGAAGCGAGAAGACGTCCTCGAGCGCCGAGACCGCGTGCGGGCGGACCTCGTCGACGCTCACGGGCCGCCCCAGCTCCCGGGCGATCGTGGTGAACGCCGCGTCCTCGAGCCCGCACGCCGTGATCCACTGCGTGAACGGCGCCGGGTCGAGGTCGACGTTCAACGCGTAGCCGTGCGTCGTCACCCACTTCGAGATGTGGATGCCGATGCTCGCGATCTTCCGTGGCGGTCGCTCGAGCCAGATCCCAGTCAGCCCGTCGATTCGCGTGGCCGCGACGCCGAGCGGCGTAAGCGTCCGGATCAGCGCCTCCTCGAGGTCGCGGCAATACCGCTTCACGTCTTGGCCGTGCCGCGTCAGGTCGAAGATCGGGTAGCACACCAGCTGCCCCGGCCCGTGGTAGGTGGATTTGCCGCCGCGGTCGGTCTCGACGATCTCGACCTCCGCCCCGTCGGGCACGTGCAGCTCGCCCTCCTCGGTGCGCCGGCCAAGCGTGATCACCGCCGGGTGTTCGAGCAGCAGCACCGTGTCCGGCGCCTCTCCGCCCGCGACTGCCGCCGCCACGGACTGCTGGATCTCCCAGGCCTCGCGGTACGAGACCGGCTCGCGCAACTGGAAGACGTGTCCTGGACGGCTCACGCGCGGAGCGTAGCGGCCTCTGCGGCGGCCGAGACGGTTTTTGTAGTCTCGTTACTTCAAAAGCGATAGTGAGGAGGATGACGTGAGCGCGATCGACGAGCTCGTACGCAATGCGGACTCCTACGTCGAATCGTTCTCGAGCGGCGACCTGCCGATGCCGCCGGCGACGCGGGTCGCGGTCGTGGCCTGCATGGATGCGCGCCTGAACCCGGCCGGCCTGCTCGGGCTGAACGAAGGCGACGCGCACGTCATTCGCAACGCCGGCAGCGTGATCACCGACGACGCGATCCGGTCGCTCGCGATCTCTCAGCGACTGCTCGGAACCGAGGAGATCATGCTCATCCACCACACCGACTGCGGCATGCTCACGTTCAAGGACGACGACTTCCGCCGCCAGGTCGAGGAGGAGACCGGCGTCAAGCCGGCGTGGGCCGCCGAGTGCTTCGGCGACCTCGACGCCGACGTACGTCAGTCGATCGCGCGCATCAAGGCAAGCCCGTTCATCCCCAAGAAAGACGCCGTCCGCGGCTTCGTCTACGAGGTCGAGAGCGGCCGCTTGCGCGAGGTCGCGTCGGCCTAGGCCGCTCCGAGCAGCACATCGCCGCGGGCGATCTCGCGCAGGATGTCGAGCCACGCGGACAGCGGGTCGCCGTGCGCGGTACTGACCTCGGCGGCCAGCGGCCCGAGGATCCGATGCCAGACCTGGGCGCGCCCGATCGGCGCGAGCAGGTACGCGTGCGCGAACGCCCGCCGCAGCTCGGGCGCCGGAGCGAAGCGCGTGAACGGCTCGAGGTAGGCATCCCGCAGCAGCTCGACCTCTCGCGAGCCCGGTTCATAGCCGCGCCGCTCCGTGGCCGCGCGCAGTGGGAGCAGCGGGCCGAGGAACGGATGCGTCACGCTCGCCTCCGCCCAGTCGATGAAGACCGGCCGGCCGTCGCGGACGAAGACGTTGCCGTCGTGCGCCTCCTGGTGGACGACGCCGACGGGCACCGAATCGCCGAGCGCGTCGGCCGCCTCGACGACCCGGGCGTACCACTCGTCACGGCCGGCGAGCTCGGCGTAGAGCTCGGGCAGCCGCTCCGGTCGCTCGTCCGGCGCGCCGAGTGCGAGCGCGTCGCCGGCCGCTGAGACGAGGTCGGCGTGCAGCTCGCCGTACGCGTGGAGAACGTCCTCCCACGACGGCTCCGTCGCACCGGCGTCGAACATGTCGCGCAGCCGCGGGCCCACGTCGCGCGTCAGCAGGCGCGGCCCGTCGTGCGCGACGACCTCCGGAGTCGAGTCCGGTCGCAATCGGGCGACGAGCGCCGTCAGCTCCGGCTCGAACGCGTTGCCGGCCGCGTTCTCCTTGAACCAGACCAGGCCGTCGCTCGTCGACACACGCGCGATCGCCGACCAAGGCCGCGTCCGCTCCAGCTCGACCTCGCCGGTGCGCTCGACGTGCTCGTCGATCCAGGCGACCGAGCGGTCGAGCCAGCCGGGCTCGTCCCAGGGAAGCGCTAGTAGTTCGTCTCGTCCCAGGACTCGAGCCGCTGGCGCAGGTCGCGCAGGAAGCGGCCGGCGAGCGCGCCGTCCACGAGCCGGTGGTCGTACGTGAGCGTCAAGTTCATGATCGGCCGGATCGCGATCACGTCGCCGCCGCGGTCGTCCTGGGTCACCCACGCGCGCTTGACCACGGCGTAGGTGCCGAGGATCGCGGCCTGCGGCTGGCTGATCACGGGTGTGCCGTGGAACGTGCCGTAGCCGCCGGGGTTCGTGATCGTGAAGGTGCCGCCCTGGACGTCGTCGGGCAGCAGCTTCTTGTCGCGCGCGCGTGCGGCGATCTCCGAGATTCCGCGCGCCATGCCGAGCAGGTTCAGCCCTTCGGCGTGCTTGACGACCGGGACGATCAGGCCCTTGCCGTCCGTCAGCTCGACGGCGAAGCCGAGGTTGACGTAGTTGCGGGTGACGATCTGGTCGCCGCGCAGCTCGCCGTTGATCCACGGGTACTCGCGTAGCGTCTCGACGGTCGCCCGGGCGATGAACGCGAGGTACGTCGGGTTGACGCCGTAGCTCGCCTGGTACTCCTTCTTCAGCTTCGCCCGGATCGCGACGACGCGCGACATGTCGACCTCGATCGCGCTCGTCACGTGCGCGGAGGTGTCGAGCGACCGGCGCATGTGCTCGGCGATCCCGCGGCGCATCGCGGTCATCGGCTCGTACGACTCGCCGGGCTCGGCCTCCGGCTGCGGCGGGGGCGCCTGCGGCGGTGGAGCTGCAGCTGCGGCCGCGGGCGCCGGCTCGGGCTGCGCGGGAGCGGGAGCCGGCTCGGGCTCCGGCGGTGCTTGTGGCGGGGCCGCGGGAGCGGCTTGCTCCGGTTGTGCCGGCGCCGGCTGCTGCTGTTCCGCGGGGCCGCCGGACTCGACGAACGCGAGGATGTCCTTCTTCGTCACGCGGCCGCCGCGGCCGGTGCCCGAGACCTGATTGACGTCGACGCCGTGCTCCGAGGCGATGCGCGCCACGACCGGCGAGACGAAGGTGCGGTCGCCGCCGCCGTTGCCCTCGGGCGCGGGAGCGGCCGCCGCGGGCGCGGGCTCGGGCGGCGCGGCCGGAGCCGGCGCCTCCGCGGGAGCGGGCGTCTCGCCTTCCGAGCTCGAAGGCGCCTCGGCCTCCGCGGCAGCCTGCTGCGTCGCGGGCTCGGGCGGCGCGGCGGGCGCCTCCTCCTGGGCGGGCGCGGCTCCTTCGGGCGCGATCACCGCGAGCTTCGTGCCGACCTCGACCGTCTCGCCCTCCTGCACCAGGATCTGCTGGACGATGCCGGAGCCGGGGCTCGGCACCTCCGTGTCGACCTTGTCGGTCGAGATCTCGAGCAGTGCCTCGTCGGCGGCGATCGGCTCGCCTTCCTGCTTGAGCCACTTGGTGATCGTCCCCTCCGATACGGAGACCCCCATCTGGGGCATGACGACGTCGATCGCGGCCGTGGTCGCCATCAGTACTCGGCGAGCTCCTTGATGCCCTTGGCCACGTCGTCCACCTGCGGGATGTACGCCTTCTCGAGCGGCGGCGCGAACGGCACCGGCGTGTCGGGCGCGGCGATGCGCTTGATCGGCGCGTCGAGCTCCTCGAAGGCCTCCTCCACGATCGTTGCCGCAATCTCGCCGCCGAAGCCGCCGGTGTGCGTGTCCTCGTGGAGCACGAGCGCCTTCGACGTCTTCGAGACCGACTGCAGCACCGCCTGCTTGTCCCACGGGATCAGCGTCCGCAGGTCGAGGATCTCGACCGAGATCCCGTCGCCCTCGAGCTGCTGCGCCGCCTCGGCGGCCGTGTGCACCATCGCACCCCACGTGATGACGGAGATGTCGTCGCCCTCGCGATGGATGCGCGCCTTGCCGAACGGCGTCTCGTAGCGCTCCTCGGGCACGTCGGCCTTGAGGCGGCGGTAGAGGTGTTTGTGCTCGAAGTAGAGGCACGGGTTCGGATCCTGGATCGCGGTCGCGAGCAGCCCCTTGGCGTCCTCCGGCGTCGCCGGGCAGATCACCTTCAGGCCCGGGATGTGAGCGAAGGAGCTTTCCGGGTTCTGCGAGTGGAACGGGCCGCCCGAGAAGCCGCCGCCGCTCGGCAGGCGCACCGTGATCGGCACGGGCGTGCCGGCGCGCCAGCGCTGCTTGGCCGCGACGGTGACGAGGTGGTCCCACGCGCACGAGATGAAGTCCGCGAACTGCATCTCCGCGACCGGCCGCATGCCCATGATCGCGGCGCCGGTGCAGCCGCCCACGATCGCGGTCTCGGAGAGCGGCGCGTCGATCACGCGCCACGGGCCGAACTCTTCCTGGAAGCCGAGCGTGACCTTGAAAGCGCCACCGTAGACGCCGACGTCCTCGCCGATCACGAACACGCGCTTGTCGCGGCGCATCTCCTGACGGAGCCCGTCGGAGATCGCCTGCAGGTAGGTCATCTCGCTCATTTGTGGTGGGGCGTGTCGAGGTCCTCGGGCGTGGCGAAGACGCCGTCGAGCAGCGTCGACGCATCAGGCGCCGGCGACTCCTCGGCGCGCTGGAGCGCCTCGTTCAGCAGCCGCTTGACGCCGGCCGTGATCTCGTCCTCCTGCTCGTCGCTCAGGCCGTCGTTCACCCGGAGCCAGTCGCGGAACCGCTCGATCGGGTCGTTCGCGGCCCACCGCTCGAACATGTCCTTCGGGACGTAGAACGCGTCGTCGTGGACGGCGTGGCCCTCCATGCGCAGGGTCAGGCACTCGATCAGCGTCGGGCCGCCGCCGGCGCGCGCCTTCTCGATCGCGCGCTTCGACTCGCGGTAGACGGCGAGCACGTCGTTGCCGTCGACGACGACGCCCTCGAAGCCGTAGGCCTCGGCGCGGTCGGCGACGTGCTCGGTCGCGTACTCGAGGTACGTCGGCGTCGAGTACGCCCACTGGTTGTTGTCGCAGACGAACACGACCGGAAGCTTCCTGACGCCGGCGAGGTTCATCGCCTCGTGGGTGTCGCCCCGCGCGGACGCGCCCTCGCCGAACCAGCCGACGGCGACGCGCTTCTCCTCGCGGATGCGGAAGGCGAGCGCGCAGCCGACGGCGACGGGCAGCATCGCCGGCAGATGGCTGACCATCGCGAGCAGGCCGAGGCGCGAGTCGGCCATGTGGACGTTGCCGTCCCGGCCGTGCGTCGGGCCGTCGGCGCGACCCATGTACTGCGCGAAGATCCGCCACGGCTCGACGCCGCGCGTGACGTGGACGCCCATGTCGCGGTGGAGCGGCGTGCCGACGTCCTCCTGGCCCATCGCGGTTGCGACCCCGACGGACGCGGCCTCGTTCCCGCGGCCCGTGTAGAACGAGCCCGGGATCTTGCCCTGCTTGTAGAGGATGTGGCCGCGCTCCTCGATCCCGCGCGTGATCAGCATGTTGCGGTAGACCGACAGCAGGTCCTCGTGGTCGAGGCCTGCCTCGCGGACTTCGTGCATCGAGCCGACCGGCTCGGCTTCACGCGCGATCGCCATGCCTCGCGGAACTCTAGCGATCGGTCTGGCTACAGTCGCCGGGTGAGCCGCGCGCGCAACTGGTTGCAGGAAGAACGGCGCAAGACGCTGGGCGACTGGGTCGCCTTCTGCCTGCGCTGCGGCTTCGTCCAGCGGTACTTCGAGGAGTTCGTCGCCGAGCTGCCGGCCGAATGCCCGCAGTGCGGCGGCGAGCTCCGCTCCCGCTGTCCGGGCTGCGGCGCCCGGTTCGCATCGGCCTTCGCCGTCGAGTGCGAGGAGTGCGGCGCAGAGCTGCGCCCGCCGGAGCAGTTCGGCGTCAGGATCCGGAAGAACTAGCGCGCTCGAGCACGAGCGCTGCGGCGGCCGCGTCCTCGACGGCGTGGCCCATCGACTTGTAGACGGTGATCTCCTCGTCGCTCGTGCGACCGGGGTGGACGCCGGTCAGGATCTGCCCGAGCTCGACGCCGAGCGACGGGTCGAGGCCGCTCAGCTCGTGCGTGCCGCTCGGGAACGGCTGGAAGGCCGCGGGCGACTCGACCACCAGCAGCCCCGCGCGCACCGTCTCCGCGTCGAGCTCCGGGCCGTCGCCGACGCCGACCGAGCAGACGTGGGTCCCGGGCTCGAGCCACTCGCGACGCAGAATCGGCGCGTCCGTGTGCGTGCAGCAGCAGACGACGTCGGCGCCGCGCACCGCCGCCTCGAACGACGCGACC
>DASSQG010000098.1:0-10909 GCA_035702625.1 Gaiellaceae bacterium
CCCGACCTGCGGCTCGCACTACCGCCACGACGAGCTCGCGACGCACCTCTACGTCTGCCCGCAGTGCGGCCACCACTTCCCCGTCCACGCGCGCGAGCGGATCGCGCAGCTCACGGACGACGGCTCGTTCGTCGAGGAGGCCGCCGACCTGCGCTCGGACGATCCGCTCGGGTTCTTCGACCTGCGGCCGTACATCGAGCGGTTGGCGGAGGCGGAGCTCGCGACCGGCCTCGGCGAGGCGATGGTGATCGGGCGCGCGGCGGTCGAAGAGCAGCCGTGCCAGCTCGCGGTGATGGAGTTCGGCTTCATGGGCGGCTCGATGGGCCGGGTCGTCGGCGAGAAGTTCGCGCGCGCCTGCGAGGGAGCGGCGGATCGCGGCGTTCCGCTCGTCTCGGTCACGACGACCGGCGGCGCGCGCATGCAGGAAGGGATCCTCTCGCTGATGCAGCTACCGAAGACCGTCTGCTCGGTGGAGGACCTGCGCGACGCCGGCGGGACGCTGATCAGCGTGATGGCGCATCCGACGACGGCCGGCGTCCTCGCGAGCTTCGCGAGCCTCGGCGACGTGCTCGTGGCCGAGCCGGGCGCGCTCCTGTCGTTCACCGGCCCGCGGGTCGTACAGCAGACGACGCGCGAGAAGCTGCCAGAGGACTTCGGGCTCGCCGAGTCCAACTTCCGCTACGGCCATGTCGACGAGATCGTCCCCCGACCCGAGTTGCGCGCGAAGGTGGCCCGGCTCCTGAGGCTGTTCGCCGATGGGCGGTGAGGCCGAGCAGCTCCGGCGGCGCTCGCAGCTGAGCCGCCTGCGGAGCCTGCCGCTGCTGCGGGGCGCGAAGCTGTCCGGCGATCTCGAGCGCCTGCAGAAGCAGCTCGACCGGATCGTCTCCGAAGAGTCGAGCGACGAGGAGATCTGGCGCTCGGTCGAGCTGGCGCGGCATCCTGAGCGGCCGTACACCCTCGACTACGTCGAGCGGCTGCTCGACGACTGGTTCGAGCTGCACGGCGACCACCACCACGGCGACGACGCGGCGCTCGTCGCCGGGCTCGGGCGCTTTCGCGGCCGCACCGTCGTGCTCCTCGGCAACCAGAAGGGGCGCGACGTGAAGGAGCGGACGCGCCGCAACTTCGGCATGGCGTACCCGGAGGGCTACGGCAAGGCGATGCGCGCGATGGAGCTCGCCGAGCACCACGGCTTCCCGCTGCTCAGCCTCGTCGACATCCCCGGTGCATACCCGGGCGTGACAGCCGAGCAGCACGGCCAGGGCGGCGCGATCGCTCGCTCACAGGCGTTGATGGCGCGCCTGCACGTCCCCGTAGTGACGTGCGTGATTGGCGAGGGCGGCTCCGGCGGCGCGATCGCGACCGCGCTCGCCGACCGCGTGCTGATGCAGGAGAACGCGATCTACACGGTCATCTCGCCCGAGGGCTGCGCGGCGATTCTCTGGCGGGACGCCGGCGAGGCGCGAAAGGCGGCCGCGGCGTTCAAGCCGGACGCGGCGCACTGCCTCGAGCTGGGCGTGATCGACGCCATCGTTCCGGAGCCGGAACCGGGCGCGCACACCGACCACGACGCGGCCGCGCAGCTGCTCGGCGACGCATTGCAAGAGTCGCTCGAGCTGCTCGAGGGAGTGCCCGGCGACGAGCTTCGGCGCCAGCGTCGTGTGCGTTTCCGCACAATTGGCGCGGTGGCGGCATCCCGCTAGAAACCGCGGCTTCAGCAGCCCTTTTCCACATCTTCCACAGGCTTATCCCCCGGCCGTACACATGTCGAGGCCGGCTTGTAGCCGGCCCCGACCTTAACCCCCCGTTAGGTGGAGAAGCCTTTCAAGAAGTACGCCCCCGAGTTGAGAAGGATATTGCCAGCGGCCCCAGTATGCAAACGCGCAGCAGCGGGTAGGAGCCTGGCATGGCGCCGCGATCGCTGTGGACGGGAACGATCTCTTTCGGCCTCGTCAGCGTCCCCGTGCGGATGTTCAGCGCGACCGAGTCGAAGGAGCTCCGCTTCCACTTCCTCGACAAGCAGGACCTGCAGCCGATCGCCTACGACAAGGTCCGGCGCGACACCGGCGAGCACGTCGACAACGACGACATCGTCCGCGGCTTCGAGGTCGAGAAGGGCCGCTACGTGCCGCTCGAGGACGAGGACCTCGACCGGCTCGACGTCGAGCTGACGAAGACGATCGACATCTGTGACTTCGTCGACCTCGAGCAGATCGACCCGATCTACTTCCGCAAGGCGTACTACCTCGCCCCGCAGGACGGAGCCGAGAAGCCGTATCGCCTGCTCGAGCGGGCCCTCGAGGAGACCGGCAAGGTCGCGATCGCGAAGATCGTGATCAGGAACAAGCAGCACCTCGCGGCGCTCCGCGCGGCCGACGGGGTGCTCGTGCTCGAAACGATGTACTACGCCGACGAGGTGCGGCGGCCGGAGAAGGTGAACGGCGGCGGCCAGCTGCGCAAGCCCGAGGTCGAGATGGCGAAGTCGCTCGTCGAGAACCTCAGCGCGGACTTCGACCCGACCAAGTACGACGACACGTACCGCAAGGAGCTGCTCGACCTGCTGAAGACGAAGGCTAAGGGCGCGAAGCTCCCCGAGCCCGAGGAGGAGCCCGAGGGCGAGGTCGTCGACCTGATGGTCGCGCTCCGCGAGTCCGTCGAGCGGACCCAGAAGACGCGCAAGCGCTCACGCGCTAAAAAAGCGTCTTGAGCCTTCGCGAATACGAGAACAAGCGCGACCGAAAGGAGACGCCCGAGCCGTTCAGCGGCAAGCGCAGGGGCAAGGAGCCGATCTTCGTCGTCCAGCGTCACGACGCGCGGCGGCTCCACTACGACTTCCGCCTCGAGCGCGACGGCGCGCTCGCGAGCTGGGCCGTCCCGAAGGGCGTGCCGCTCGAGCCCGGCCAGCAGCACCTGGCCGTGCACGTCGAGGATCACCCGCTCGACTACGCGAGCTTCGAGGGCGAGATCCCCGCGGGGCAGTACGGCGCGGGGAGCGTCGAGATCTGGGACAACGGCACGTACGAGCTCGTCGAGGAGAAGCGCGACGGCGGGCTCACCGTCCGGCTGCACGGCTCGAAGCTCGACGGCACCTGGACACTGATCCCGGCGCACCTCGACGGCAAGGAGCAGAACTGGCTGATCGTCCGCAAGCGCGACGAGACCGTCTCCACCAAGGGCCAGCCGCGCGACTACGCGCCGATGCTCGCGACGCTCTCGGACTCGACGCAGATCCCGCAGGTCGACGGCTGGGAGTACGAGATCAAGTGGGACGGCTACCGCATCGTCGGGCGTGTCGCGGGCGGCGAAGCCGTGCTGCGCTCGCGGAAGGACCAGAACTACACGGAGCGCTTCGCGAATGTCGCCAAGGAGCTCGTCAAGGCCGTGAAGACGCCGGACTGCGTCGTCGACGGCGAGGTCTGCGCGCTCGACGACGAGGGCCGCCCGAGCTTCTCCGCCATGCAGCAGGGCAAGGCCGGCACGCCGATCGTCTACTACGTGTTCGACCTGCTCGAGCTCCAGGGCGAGCCGCTGCTCGAGCTGCCCCTCTCGGAGCGGCGCGCGCGGTTGAACGAGCTGCTCGATGCGCGCTACCGGACGGTCCAGTTCTCCGAGGGCTTCGAGGACGGCGAGGCGCTCTACCGCGCGGCGCAGGAGCAGCGGCTCGAGGGGATCATGGGCAAGCGTCTCGACTCGCGCTACCTCCCCGGCAAGCGCTCGCGCGACTGGCTCAAGTACAAGACGCACGGCGAGCAGGAGCTGATCGTCGCCGGCTACACACGCGGCAAAGGGCGGCGCGAGTGGTCGTTCGGCTCGCTCGTGCTGGCGACCAACGGCCCCGACGGGCTGCAGTGGGCCGGCAACGTCGGCACCGGCTTCGACGACGCCGAGCAGGAGCGCGTGCTCGCACAGCTGAAGCCGCTCGAGCGCAAGACCTCGCCCTTCCCGAAGCCGCCGAAGATGCCGCGCGTCCGCAAGGACGACGTCGTCTGGGTCGAGCCCGAGCTCGTCGCCGAGGTGTCGTTCGCCGAGTGGACGCACGACGGCCGCCTGCGCGCGCCCGTCTACCTCGGCCTGCGCACCGACAAGGACGCGAGCGAGGTGCGGCGCGAGGTCGCCGAGGCGGTGCCCGACGTGATCCGCAAGGGCAAGCGCACGCTGCGGCTCTCGAACCTCGACAAGCCGTTCTGGCCCGACGAGGGGATCACGAAGGGCGACCTGCTCGCCTACTACCGCGACGTGGCGCCGGTGCTCGTCCCGCACCTGCGCGACCGGCCGTTCACGATGCGCCGCTATCCCGACGGCGCCGGCGGCAAGTCGTTCTTCCAGAAGGACAAGCCGGCCGGGATGCCGGACTGGATCCCGACCGTGGACATCGAGGTGACGACCCGCGACACGCCGCGGCAGCGGCGCCGCATCGATGCGCCGCTCGTCAACGACGAGCTCGCCCTGCTGTGGATGGTGAACATGGGCTGCATCGACCTGAACACGTGGTACTCGCGCGTGCCGAGGCTCGACCGGCCCGACTTCGTGCTCTTCGACCTCGACCCGTCGCCCGACGTCGGCTTCCGCGAGACCGTGCAGGTCGCGCTGCTCGTCAAGGAGGTGCTCGACGCGCTGGAGCTGGAGTCGTTCCCGAAGACGAGCAGCGCCGACGGGATGCACGTGCTCGTGCCGATCGCGCGGCGGCACACCCACGACGACACGCGCGAGTTCGCGGAAATCGTGGCGGGGGCGCTGGCGACGACGCACCGGGGCCTCGTCACGACGGAGTGGACGAAGTCGAAGCGGAAGGGCGTGCTGATCGACGCCAACCAGAACGGCGAGGGGAAGACGATCGCGTCGGTCTACTCGGTTCGGCCGCGCGCCGGGGCGCCGGTCTCGACGCCGCTGCGCTGGGACGAGATCGACGAGTCGCTCGACCCGCGCGCGTTCACGATGGACGTCGTCCGCGACCGGATCGCAATGCACGGCGACCTCTACGAGGGCGTGCTCACGACGAAACAGCTGCTCGGTCCCGCGCTCCGCAAGCTGCAATAGCCGTTACGGCGCCGTTACGGGCGGGTGCGACACTCGGGTCGTGCGTGCACTGGTTTTACTCGGGGCCGCTCTCGTCGCCGCGGGCTGCGGCGCTGGAAGCGACAAGGTGCGCCCGGCTCACGCCGCGAAGGCGCCGTTCGCACGCTGCAGCCATCCTTCGAGGGGCTTCCGCGCCTGCACCGTCTTCAGCGCTCCCGGCGAGCGCTCGGCGCTTTACTGGCGTTCCGGTTCGGAGTGGGTGGTCGTCCGGGGACGGCTGCCGGGAACGCCCGGCTGGTGGCGGCGCGTCTTCGCGGCGCCGGACGGACAGACGCTGCTCGCGCAATGGTCGGGCGAGTGCGAGCAGCAGTCGACGTACCTCGTCTCGGCGACGGACGGCAGTCTGCGGCCCGTCTTCGCCGGGCATGCGTCCGAGGCGATCGGGTGGACGATTGCCGGGTCGGCGCGGGTCCGGCTGGCCGAGCAGATCTGGCGCGGGAAGACGCTGATCCGCCGCCCCGGCGTCTACGTGGTCGACCCTCGCACGATGGCCGCCAGGCTCGCGCATTCGTCCGCGGGGAAGCCCGGCTGCTAGGCTCTGCGGGTTCGCTGTTCGGCAAAAGGAGGTGCGACGACATGTCCACGATTGCGCCCTCCGGTCGCAGAGCCTGAGGCTCCCGGCCCGCCACAGCGTCTCCTGACGTAGCGAGCTCCTGAGCCTCGGGCACCGCCCGGAGTTCACCACTTCCTGAAAGGAGCTTCGCTTGAACCTGCATGACCTCGGCTGGGACGACGGCTTCGCGGCCGCGCTCGAGCCGTACGACAACTGCATCCCGGGCCGCGTGTCGGCCCAGCACCGCGGCGAGTACGACGTGCTCGTCGAGGCCGGCGAGCTGCGCGCGCGTGTCACCGGGCGGCTGCGCCACGAGGCCTCCTCCAGCGCCGAGCTGCCCGCGGTCGGCGACTGGGTCGCGCTGCGCGAGGAGACGATCCAGGCCGTCCTCCCACGCCGCTCGGCCTTCCAGCGCAAGGTCAACCTCGGCGCGGCCGAGGCCCAGGTGCTGGCGGCGAACCTCGACGCGATCTTCGTCGTCACCGCCCTCGACGCCGACTTCAGCGCGCGGCGCCTCGAGCGCTACCTGACGCTCGCCTGGGAGAGCGGCGCGATGCCGACGGTCGTCCTGACGAAGGCCGATCTCTGCGACGACCCGTTCACCCTGCTGGTCGAGGCGGAGCAGGTGGCCGTCGGCGTGCCAGTGCACCTGGTCAGCAACGTCACCGGCGAGGGGCACGACGAACTCGCGCCGTACCTTGCGCCGGCGCAGACGATCGCGCTGCTCGGCTCCTCCGGCGTCGGCAAGTCGTCGCTCGCCAACCGGCTGCTCGGCCACGAGGCGCAGGCGACCAAGGCGCTGGCCGAGGACGGGACCGGCCGGCACACGACGACCGCGCGGCAGCTTCTGCGGCTTCCGGGCGGCGCGCTCCTCGTCGACACGCCGGGCCTGCGCGAGGTACAGCTGTGGGACGCCGACGACGGCATCCAGGAGGCGTTCGCAGACGTGGACGAGCTGGCCGCCGACTGCCGCTTCAACGACTGCGCCCACCTGCGCGAACCTGGCTGTGCCGTGCAGGTGGCGATCGACGAAGGGCGTCTCCCGCGTGAGCGGCTGCAGAGCTACCGCGCGCTGCAGCGTGAGCTGGCACGGCTGGCCCGGAAGCAGGACGCACGGCTCCGGTCGGAGGAGCGCAAGAAGCGCGTCGCCTTCGCGAAGAGCCTGCGCAAGACCGCGTGGTGAGGGACGACTAGAGGTCGCGGCGCGAGAACGCCAGCGCCGCGACCGCCCCGATCACCACGACGTAAGCGACCGCCCACAGGCGCACGCCCGTCCCGTGGATGAACGCGCCGCCGAACGGGCCGAGCTCGAGCAGAAAGCCGGTGAGCCCGGTCGTCCCCGCGGTGATCCCGTGCAGGCCGTCCTGGTAGAGCGCCTCGAACGGCACCGCGTACGCGGCGATCACGGCGGCGTGCTTGAGCGTCGGCGAGTTGAGCCCGTGCCCGATCGTCCCTAGCAGGCCCGCGACCAGGCCGGCGCCGAAGACCATGAAGATCGCGATGCCGTTCGCGGTCGCCGTCAGGAAGACCGACCCGAGCAGCGACAGCGCCGCGAGCACGGCCACGCCGGCGGCCAGCTCGATCGCCGGTACGACCAGGTGGTCTGGCCACCAGTGGCCGGTCAGGCCGGTGATCAGCATCGCGGCCGCGTACACGCCGGCGACGTAGGGCGTGCAGACGGCGATCGCGCCGAGCCAGCGGGCGAAAAGGAGCGTCGAGCGGCTGACAGGGCGCACGATCAGCGGCTGTAGCAGGCCGCGCTCCGCGTCGCCGCGGACGGCTCCGAGCGTGAGGAACACCGCCAGCACAACGCCCAGGAAGAGCGTGGCGAACATCGCGAGCCCGAACATGGTCGCTCCCGCGAAGCCGCGGGCGTCGATGCCGGCGGGGTGGCCGATGCTCGCGATGTCGCGGAAGAGGTAGTGGTTCGCGAGCCAGTAGAGGAAGAGGAAGCCCGCGGTCAACAGGAGCACGACCGCGAACACCTTGCGCCGCAGCGCCTCGCGCAGGCCGTAGGCGACGATCGTCCAGACGGCGGTCACGAGCTCTCCCCGCCGACCGCCTCGAGGTAGGTGTCCTCGAGGGTCGAGGTCAACACGCGGACGCCGAAGACCTGGCGCCCGGCGGCCACGAGCTCCGCGACGAGCCGAGGAACGTCCTCGCGGGTGCCGTCGTAGGTGCGCGTCCCCTCGTCGGTCTCGACCTCGATCCCGCGCGCGCGGCTGAGCTCGGCGGGCGAGCCCTCGGTCACGACCTTGCCGCGCAGCAGGATCACGACGCGGTCGCAGACGAGCTCGATCTCGCTGAGCAGGTGGGAGTTCAGGAGGACGGAAGTGCCGCGCTCGCGGAGCTCCTCGAGCAGCAGGCGAACGGTGCGCCGCCCGACCGGGTCGAGTGCGCTCGTCGGCTCGTCCAGGAGCAGGAGCGGCGGCGACCCGACCAGGGCCTGGGCCACGCCGAGGCGCTGCTGCATGCCCTTCGACATCTCCTCGACGCGGCGGTCGCGGGCCTCGGCGAGGCCGACCAGCTCGAGCAGCTCCGCGCGCTCCTCGGCGCCGCCACGCGAGCCTGAGAGCCGCTGGTGGAGCTCGAGCAGCTCGTCGGCGGAGTACCAGCCCGGGAAGCGGAACAGCTCGGCGAGGTACCCGAGCCGGCGGCGCGCGTCGAGCGAGCCCGCGCGGGCGCCCTGGATCTCGGCGCTGCCGCGCGTCGGGCGGACGAGTCCGCAGGCGATCTTCACCAGTGTCGACTTGCCGGCGCCGTTCGGGCCGAGCAGCCCGACGAGCTCGCCCTCGCCGACCTCCAGGTCGACGCCGTCGAGCGCGACGGTCGAGCCGTAGCGCTTCTCCAGGCCGTGCGCGGTGAGCGCCGGCGTCATACGCCGGGCAAGACCAGCTTCACGAAGTAGCCGAGCTCGTCGAAGCCGAGCTTGCGGTAGAGCTCCTTGGGCCAGTCCTCGAGGTCGGCGACGAGGAAGACGAACTCGGCGCCGTCGGCCCGGGCCGCCGCGACGGCGGCCGTCACGACCGCCGTCGCGTACCCGTGGCCGCGGTGCTCCGGAAGCGTGCCGACGTCCTCGACCTGCGCGTCCGCGTCGTCCTGATAGAGGTCGCTGTAGCTCACGACCTCGCCGGCGACCCTGACCGCGAAGAACCGCGCCCGCGCGCGCTCCCCGATCCGGTGCTTCGCCGCGAACAGCTGGGCCATGACCTCCGGCTTGCCCCAGGGCTCGTCCGCGACGACACGCTGCCGTGCCCCACGCAGCTCTTCCTCGGCGACCTCCGCCACGAGCTCGTGGTCGCCGTTGCGGTCCGGCTTGCGCAGCTGCGCCATCAGCAAGTGGCGTCGCACGAGCCAGCCGCGCTCCGCGAAGAACGGCGCCAGCCGCTCTCCCTCTTCCGTCGAGCGAAAGACGATCATGCGCCGGCCGAGGCGCTCCGCCTCCGACAACACCTCTTCGGGCGTCGCTTTCAGCTCGACGCGCAGGAAGTTCGAGTCCAGCCGCAGCGGCAGCTCGTCGTCGTAGACCGCCGTGCCGACCCGCGACGGCACCGTGCGGTTGCCGGCCATGTCGGCGCGGTCGAGGAACGCCCAGGCTCGCGCGAGATCGTCAGGCATCGAGCCGGTTCGGGTGGCCGAGCATCGAGAGTTCCGCGATGTCGCGGCGGAAGAAGAGGGACGTCGTCCAATCCGCCACGACCCGCAGCTTCCGCGAGAAGAGCGGCAGCTGGAGCAGGTGGTAGGTGCGGGTCACGAACCAGCCGAGGAAGCCGGTCAGCAGGAGGCCGAGGACGTCGGCGATGCCCTTGTAGCGGCCGAGCGTCGCGACCTGGCCGAGCATGCGGTAGCGATACGGCTTCTGCTCGCCCGTAAGGTTCTTCGCGAGCCGGCGTGCCTGCCGCAGCGCGTGCTGGCACGTGGGCGGGTCGACCACGCCGGGCGTCGCGAGGTTCGGCACGGCGGCGCCGTCGCCGAGCGCCCACACGTGCTCGTGCCCCTCGACGCGCAGCGTGCCGCCGACCTTCACACGGCCGCGCTCGTCGAGCGGGAGGCCGAATTGGCCCAGGGTCGGGTTTGCCTTCACGCCGGCCGTCCAGACGACCGTGCGCGTCGGGATCCGGTCGCCGTTCGAGAGCGTCGCGCAGTCCACGTCGACCGACTCGAGCGTCGTCGCGACATGGATCTCGATCCCGCGCTTGGCCAGCTGCCGTGCGGCGTACTCGCCGAGGTGCGACGGGATCTCGGGCAGGATCTTCGGCGCCGCGTCGACGAGCACCCACCGTTGCGGCTCCTTGCGGAGTGCCGGGTAGTGGCGGAGTGCGTCGCGCACGAGGTCGGCCTGCTCCGCCAACGCTTCGACGCCCGCGTAGCCGGCGCCGACGAAGACGAAGGTCAGCTCGGCGCGGCGATGCGCCGCGATCGCCGCGGCGTCGGCGGCCTCGAGCCGCTGCAGGACGTGGTTGCGCAGGTAGATCGCGTCCGCGAGGTTCTTGAAGCCGAGCGCGTGGTCGGCGAGGCCGGGAATCGGCAGCGCGCGCGAGATCGAGCCGAGCGCGACGACGAGCTCGCGGTAGCGCACGGTCACGTGCGCGTCGAGCGCGTCGACCTCCACGCTCCTGGCCGCGAAGTCGACCGCAGTTGCGCGGCCGAGGACGAGCTCGGCGTGCGGACACATCTGGCGGAGCGGGACGACCACGTGGCGCGGCTCGAGCGTCCCGGACGCGGCTTCCGGGAGCAGCGGCGTGTAGAGCATCGAGTTCTCGGGGCTGACGATCGTCGCGCCGCGCTTGCCGAGGTAGCGCGCGACCCAGCCGCCGGCGAAGCCGCCGCCGATCACGAGGGTGCCGCCGAGAGCCTCTCGCTCGCTCACCCCTCTACTATCGCCGCATGCCGGGGGTGCAGGTGGCGGTGATCGGGAGTGGCGTGGAGCACGAGGGCCGCGCCGAGGAGGTCGGCAGACTGCTCGCCGAGCGCGGCTGCACGGTCGTCACGGGTGGCCGCGGCTCGGTGATGGCGGCTGCGGCGCGCGGCGCGAAGTCGGCGGGCGGCGTCACGATCGGCGTCCTGCCCGGGGAGAGCCGAAGCGAAGCGAACGAGTGGATCGACCACGCGGTCGTGACCGGCGTCGGCCACGCGCGGAACCTCGCGGTCGTCGCGTCGGGCGACGCGGTGATCGCTGTCGGCGGCCGGTGGGGGACGCTGGCCGAGATCGGCTTCGCCAGCGTGCTGGGCCGCCCGGTCGTGATCCTCGAGCCGGGTTGGCAGCTGGAGGGCGTCCCG
>DASSQG010000099.1:0-22163 GCA_035702625.1 Gaiellaceae bacterium
GCGCAGGAGCGCACGCGCGCGCTCGGCCAGCTCGGCGTCCACGAGCATGAGCTCGGGAGAGAGTGACCGTGCCAGGGTTCGCTGTTCGATGAGACCAATCGCCGCAGTTTCCGCAGTTCGTTACGCCATGCGAGGACGTCCTGTCCGCGCAAGACCCAGTATCGGTGCGGTGTTTTGGGCCGAGCATGCCCCGTTGGAGTGATTGGCGGGCGGCGCCGCCGAGCAACGCCGCCCGCCTCGTTCCTAGTGGTTCGCCGCGCCCGGCGAGGGCGTGGCGCTGACCGAGAAGTCGGCCGCGTTGTCGTTGGTGTCGTGGCCGTCCGGGATCCGGTTCGAGCTCGAGCCCGGAGCGGCGGTCGCGGGCGGCGCGGTCGCTGGGTGCGCTTCGACGAAGGCGTTGGTCGCGTCGCCGTAGCCGACGGAGTCGAGGATCACGCCGCCGCTGTCGCGCACGGCGATGCCGCCGCCGGTGGAGGAGAGCGAGGTCGAGAACGTCTGGTCGGGCGCGTGTGAGCCGAGGTAGCCGCTCCCGGCGAGCAAGTAGAAGCCGCCAGCCGGGATCGAGGTGCCCGACGGGATCGTTGCGAGCGAGATGTCGCTCGCTCCCGCGGAGGCGCGGTAGGCGACCTTGAAGCCGCCGACGTCGGCCGCGCTCGAGCCCGCGTTGACGAGCTCGACGAACTCGTTGGACGCGGCTCCGGTCGAGCCGGTCATGAACTCGTTCACGCGAATCTCGGCCGCCGAGCCGCCGCCGGAGGCCACGCACTTCAGCGTCGCGACCCCTTCGGCGTCGTACGTGAGCGACGCGGTGCCGGGCGAGCCGCCGAGGTGGCAGCCGACCCCGTTCAGGGCCTCGAGCGACGGCAGCGCGGGGCCGGCGTCACCCTTCGGCCCGGCAGGCCCGGGCGGGCCGGTGGCGCCGCGCGACCCGGCATCGCCGTTCACACCTGCCGCGCCGGCGGGACCTGCCGGGCCCGGCGTGCCGTCGGAGCCGTTCGAGCCGCGCAGGCCCGCGGGCCCCTGCCGGTTCCAGGCGAGCGCCGCCTCGCCCTTCTTGCACGAGCTCGAGGCCGCGACGACCCGGACCGAGCCCGTCTTCTTCTTCACGCACGCGTTGATGACCGCGCTCGTCGGTCGGACGGCTCCCGGCTGTGCGGCGAAAGCGACGCCGGCGACGAGAACCAGTGGCAGCGCCGCGAGCGCTGCGCGTCGTGCGGTGAGGCGCATGAGATCTCCTCTCGATCGGTTGCGCTCCACCGATACCGGCGGCCGAGTCGCGCTTCTCCCCGGCGTGCGCCTTCCGGCGCAGAGTTGTCACGGGCGCTTGACAGGCGGAACGCCGAATGCGCGTCTTCCTGCCACCGACCTCGTCTCGTGGCGGAGCCGGGCGTTTCACTTGCGCCGGTCTTCGGCCTACGCTTGGTGCGTGAACGAGCACGTCCTGCTCGTCGAGGACGACGCCTCCATCCGCGAGGTGGCGACGCTCGGTCTCGAGCAGGCCGGCCTGCGGGTCACGCCGATCGGCGACGGCCGCGAGGGGCTGGCGCGCTTCCGCGAGGGCGGCGTCGACCTCGTCCTGCTCGACGTGATGCTGCCGTCGCTCGACGGCTTCGAGGTCTGCCGCGAGATCCGACGGGACAGCGGCGCGCCGATCGTGATGCTGACCGCACGCAGCGAGCTGCACGACGTCGTCGTCGGGCTCGAGCTCGGCGCCGACGACTACGTCACCAAGCCGTTCGAGCTGGCCGAGCTCGTCGCGCGGGTCAAGGCGGTCTTGCGCCGGGCCGGGCCGGCGGGAGGCGACGGCAACGCGACGATCAACGCCGGCGGGCTCGAGATCGACCCGGCGGGGTTCAGGGTGACGAAGGGCGGCGCGGAGCTGAACCTGACGGCGACGGAGTTCAGGCTCCTGCACGAGCTCGCGCGCCGGCCGAAGCAGGTCTTCACCCGCGACCTCCTGCTCGAGCTCGTCTGGAACTACGACTACCTCGGCGACTCGCGCCTCGTCGACGCCGCCGTCCAGCGGCTGCGCGCCAAGGTCGAGGACGACCCGAAGCACCCGACGCTGATCAGGACCGTCCGTGCGGTCGGCTACCGCTTCGACGCGGGCTGATGCGCAGGCAGGGAATCGCCGCGGGCGGGTTCCGCCGGCGCCTCACGATCACCTTCGCCCTCGCGGTCGGGCTGTCGGCGGCGGCGCTCGGGACAGGCTCGTACTTCGTCGTCCGCCACAACCTGCTCGCGGACTCCGTCGACTCGAGCGTCACCCAGACGCGGCGCAACCTCGAGGTCGCGCGCGCGTTCCGCTCGACGGGCGCAAACGACCTGGTGCAGGCCTACCGGAGCCGGGGCGACTTCGAGACGGTCGCGATCCGCGGCGGCCAGGTCTACCTCTCCGGCCCGCAGGTGACGCTGAACGCGGTCCCGGCGGCGCTTCGAGGGGTGGTGGCACGGGGCGAACTCGGCTACCAGCGGACGACGATCGCCGGCAGGCACTACCTCGTCACCGGCGCGCCCGCGGCCGCCGGCACCCGGCTGTACTTCTTCTTCCCGGAGGACGACCTCTGGCACGAGCTGGCGCAGCTCCGCAACATCCTGCTCGGCGGCGTCGGGATCCTCGTCCTGCTCGCCGCGCTGGCCGGGGTCGTCCTGGCACGAGGGACGCTGCGGCCGGTCGCCCGCGCGAGCGAGGCCGCGCACTCGCTCGCGGAGGGGCTGCTCGAGACGCGCTTGCCCGTCGAGGGTCAGGACGAGTTCGGCGCGTGGGCGCAGTCGTTCAACGAGATGGCCGCGGCGCTCGAGGCGAAGATCGCCGCGCTCTCCGCCGCGCAGGCGCGCGAGCGGCGGTTCACCTCGGATGTCGCCCACGAGCTGCGCACCCCGCTGACGGCGCTCGTCGGCGAGGCCTCGCTCCTCGCCGAGCACCTCGACCGCATGCCGCCCGAGTCACGTCGCCCGGCAGAGCTCCTGATCGCCGACGTCGGCCGCCTGCGCCGGCTGGTCGAGGAGCTGATGGAGATCTCGCGCTTCGACGCCGGCGTCGAGAGCGTCCACGCTGAGGACGTCGACGTCCGCGCACTCGTCGCGGCCACGCTCCGCGGGCGCGGTTGGAAGGAACGCGTGCAGCTCGACGGCAACGGGCTCAGGGTGACGAGCGACCCGCGCCGCCTCGAGCACATCGTCGCGAACCTCGTCGACAACGCGCTCGAGCACGGCGCGTCGGAGGTCATCGTGCGGCTGGCGCGGGACGACGGCGAGGCGGTCGTCGCGGTCGAGGACGACGGGCCCGGGATCGGGGCCGAGCATCTGCCGCACCTGTTCGAGCGCTTCTACAAGGCCGACGCGGCCCGCAGCGGGGAGGGCACCGGGCTCGGGCTCGCGATTGCCCAGGAGAACGCGCGGCTGCTCGGCGGCGAGATCAGCGTCGAGAGCAAGCTCGGCACCGGCAGCAGCTTCACGCTGCGGCTACCCGTGGCGAAACCGTTACCCGCCGGTGACGGAGGTGTTTCCTAGACCCCGCAGGCTCTGGACGCCATCGACAAAGGAGGCGTCCAGTGAAGCTCTTCGTCATCGGTCTCGTCGCCGCAGTCGGGGCGGCCGCCGGAGCCTCGGCGCTCGTCGCCGCGTACGAGACGAGCCCGGCCCAGGGGCCGCTCTACGGGCACATCAAGTCGATCTCCCGGAAGGACCACCGCTTCGTGATGCAGTTCGACCCGGCCTGGTGGCTCACCGGCCTCGCCGCGGAGCGCGCCTGCGGCTGCAAGCCGGTCGCGAACGACTACTACGTCGTCGACGACAGCCATCGGCTGCTCACGTTCGCCGTCAGGGCCGATGCGCACGTGGCCGTCCTCACGGGCGGAGCGAACGGCGTCTCGGTCGCGTCGATCCCGGTCGCCGAGCTGGCTCAGATCATTGCGGGCAAGAACCCGAAGCACCGCCCCCTGCTCGGCCGGACGCGAGGCTACGGCTTCTGGATCCGGATCGGAGCGCGGTACCCGAACCCGGTCGTCTCGCTCGAGCAGCAGTACCAACCGTGACGAAACCGTTACACAGCCGTCCCGCCGACGGGCCATCATCGGTCGAGACGTGAAGAAGCTCCTCGCATTCGCGGCGCTCGCGCTGGCCGGCGGCGCCCTCGCGGTCGTCGTCGCCGGCTGCGGCTCCGAGCAGGCGGTCTCGCTCGGCAGTCCGCAGCCGCAGACGACGACCGCGAAGGAGCTGACCGGCAGCGTGCCGACGCTGCTCTCGCTGCAGGTCTGGTTCGCGCGCGACAACGGGCTCGTAGGCGTGCACCGGACGCACGGGCCGACCCAGCTCGTCGCGACTGCGGCGGTGAACTCGCTGCTCGACGGCCCGACCTCGGACGAGCGGCTGACGGGGCTCGCGAGCGCGGTGCCGCCGGGGACGAAGCTGATCGGGATCGCGATCCACAACGGCGTCGCGACCGTCGACCTCACCTCGGAGTTCCAGTCGGGGGCCGGAGCGCGCTCGATGCAGATGCGCCTCGCGCAGGTCGTCTACACGCTGACGCAGTTTCGGACGGTGCAGAAGGTGCTGTTCCGCCTCGACGGCTCGCCGGTCAACGTCTTCTCGAGCGAGGGCATCGTGCTCGACCACCCGGTCGGCCGCTCCGACTACGTCGACCTCCTCCCGGCGATCTCGGTCGACAAGCCCGCGAGCGGCGACCGCCTGACGAGCCCGGTGACCGTCTCCGGGACGGCGAACGTGTTCGAGGCGAACGTCACCGTCGAGGTCCACGACGCGCACGACCGGATCGTCGGCAAGACGTTCACGACCGCGAGCTGCGGCACGGGCTGCGCCGGCAGCTTCTCGGTGCCCGTGACCTACAGGGTCGCGCGGGCGCAGCCGGGCACGGTCGTCGTGCACGACGACGACGCGGCCGGGACGGGCAAGCCGCCGCACGAGGTGCGCGTGCCGGTCATGCTCGCGCCGTAGCGCCCAGCCACCGCGCGAGCGGCTCGAGCGCCTCGTCGAGCCGCGAGGTGTCGCCCCAGGCGCCGAGCAGCTCGAGCGTGCCCGTCTTGCGGTCGAAGCGCGGCTCGGCGCGCCCGACGACGCGGTCGCCGACGAGCAGCGGCAGGACGTAGTAGCCGTACTCGCGCTTCGCCTTCGGCACGTACATCTCGAGCCGGTAGTGGAAGTCGAACAGCGCCTCGGCCCGCGCGCGGTCGTGGATCAGGCGGTCGAAGGGGGACAGAAGCATGGCGCGGTCGGGCACCGGCTCGTCGCTCGCGCCCGGGTGCGCGACCCACTCGTCGCGCTCGCGCCAGACGCCGAGCGTCCGCTGCCTGCGGCGCTCGAGCTCCCGCTCGGCTTCGCGCCAGGGCAGAGCCTCGCCGTCGCCGTAGACGCGCTCGCCGAGATCCCAGAGCCGCACCTTGCCGACGCGGCCCGCAACGGCGATCTCGCCGCGCGCCGCGAGGATGTCGAACATCAGCCGCGACTGCCGTCGGCCCCACCAGCGGTGATCCTCGCCGGGCGGCATCAGGTCGTGCTCGAAGTCGCGCGAGAGCAGCGGTCCGTTCCGTTCGAGCTCCCGCAGGACGTGCCGGCGGAAGCGCGCGTTCGCGCGCAGGTGGTCGCGGATCCACTCCTCCCGCTTGAGCTTCCCGCCGCGGCGGAACTTCGCCATCCGCGCGCGCTGCACCGGCAGCTCCTCGACCGGATAGACGAAGGCGTCGTACTCGAACAGCTTCCGCTCCTTCCAGAGCAGGAGCTCGAGCTCCGCCGGATCGAACGACCCGAGCCGGCTGAAGAGGACGAGGTGCTGCGGCGTCGCGACGGTCGCGATCGGGTCGAGCTGCAGGAAGCCGAGCCCGCGGACCGTATCGAGGACGGTCGTGGCCGACCCGTCGAGCAGCTGCGCCCGCACCGCGATCCGCCGGGCCTGCTCCGGCGTAACGACGCGCTTCGTCATACGTCGAGCCGCGACTCCTCGAGGTCGAGGTCGCGGACGACGCGGCGCATGACCTCGTCGTCGATCCGGCGCTCGCGGCGAAGCTCCTCGACCGCGGTGCGCTCGGCGTCGATCAGCTCCCGCAGGAGGCGCTGGTACGCCTGCGAGCGCTCCTCGATCGAGCCGTCGCCGTCCGCGTCGAATCGCTCGCGGAAGCGGTTCTGGCGGAAGCCGTAGAGGCCGCGCAGCCGCTCCGCCGTGTCCGCGCGCACCCAGTCCTCGCGCTCGAGCTCGCCGAGGCGGTCGATCGCGGCCTGCGCGGCGTAGATGCGGGCCTTCGCCTCCTCCTTCTCGGCGAGCCCGTCGTCTTCGAGGTCGAGCACGCGGATGAGTCCGGGCAGCGTCAGCCCCTGGAGGACGAGCGTCACGAGGATGACGTTGAACGTGAGGAAGATGATCAGGCCGCGGTTCGGGAACGAGGCGCCCGAGTCGACGGTCAGGGGGAGCCCGAGCGCGGCCGCGAGCGACACGGCGCCGCGCATGCCCGACCACGAGAGGACGACCTTCGAGGCCCAGGACGGCGCGGGATCCTCGTGTCTGAACCGGCGGCTCAACGCGTGGCCGACGAAGCCGCTCGCGAACACCCAGGCGAAGCGGGCCCCGATCACGACCGCGCAGACAACGGCGACGTACCACGCCAGCTCCATCGTCGAGTGGGCGGAGAGGCCGTCCACGATCGACGGCAGCTGCAGTCCGACGAGCGCGAACAGCAGGGAGTTCAGGATCAGGAACACGACCTCCCAGACGGCGACACCCTGAAGCCGGACCTGTGCGGTCGTCAGCTCGGGCGTGTGCCAGCCCATGTAGATGCCGACGGTCACCGCGGCGATCACCCCGGAGACGCCGAGCGCACGCGCCGGCAGGTAGGCGAAGTAGCCGCTCAGCAGGGAGATCGTGATCTCGACCGGCGGGTTGTTCACGCGGCGCCGCAGCTGCCGGATCAGGTAGCCGACCGCGACGCCGACGGCGACCCCGCCGACCACGTTCAGCGCGAAGTCGCCGGTCGCCTGGGCGAGCGAGAAGGTTCCGGTGACGACGGCGGCGACGGCGAACTTGAGCGCGACGAGCGCGGTGCCGTCGTTGACGAGGCTCTCGCCCTCGATCGTCGCGATCAGGCGGCGCGGCAGGCCGAGGCGCTGCGCGATCGAGGTCGCGGCGGTCGGGTCGGTCGGCGAGACGAGCGCGCCGAGCACGAACGCGCCCGACCAGCCGAGGCCGGGGACGACCGCGTGGACGGCGGCGGCGACCGCGACCATCGTGATCAGCACCAGGCCGATCGCGAGCAGCAGGATCGGCTTCAGGTTCGCCCGGAACTCGCGCAGGGACGTGAAGAAGGCCGAGCCGTAGAGGAGCGGCGGCAGCACCGCGACGAGCACGAGGTTCGGCGCGAGCTCGACCGTCGGCATGCCCGGGATGAACGCGATCACGAGGCCGCCGAGCACGAGCAGGATCGGGTACGGGACGCGGACGAACTGGGAGGCGACGAGCAGCAGCAGCCCACAGGCGAGGAGCGCGGCAAGCAGGGCGTCGTCGCGCCTGGTGAACTCCATGAGCAGGCCGGCCGTCACGCGGCCGAGCGTAGCGTCAGCGCGTGGGCCAGGCCGAGGCTCGACCCGGATCCGGCGGGCGCAGCGTGGCGCGGAGCTCCTCGGCCTGCTGGCGGATCAGCGCGGTCGAGTACGTGACCTGTTCCTGGCTCGGGGCCGGCGTCGAGAGCCGCAACGTGCGGTCGGTCTCGAGCGCAGAGGCCAACTCGTCGAGACGCGCCCGGACGCTCGTCGCGGCGGCGCGCGACGCGTCGTCGGGCGCGTGCGCCTCGAACCCGCGGGCCTCCGAGGCGAGCGCTTCGACCTGCCCCGTGACGACCGAGCCCTTCGCGAGCACGTCGTCGAGCGCGACCAGGACGCGGCGGTTGAACTCGGCCGTCTGCCGGCCCCAGTCGGCGGCGCCCGCCCGGTGGCGGCGCCAGAGGATCAGGCCGAGGAGGAGCGCGAGGGCAAGTGCGACGCCGAGGATGATCCAGCCCCACGGCGTGCTGCTCGTCGAGGATGCGCTCGCCGTCGTCTGTGCCGGTGGCGGCGGTGGCGGCGGCGGCGGCGAAAAAGGCTGCGTCACCGTCGCGCCCGGTGTCGTCGTGGTCACGGTCTGCGTCTGAGTGGTGCGCGTGAGGGTGACGCTCAGGGAGCCGATCGCGCCGCCTCCGCCGCCCCCGCAGGCGCCGAGCGCGAACCCGCAGACGGCGGCCAGCAGCAGGGCTGCCCATGCCCGAGCCTGCGTCAGCCTTGCCACGACGAGGCGAGGCTTCCAGCCGCGTTCGGGCGGCGCACCACCCGCTTCGGGTGATTACGGCAAGCGGCTCGCCGAGGCGGTCGCTTCCCGCAGGCGGGCGGCAAGCTCGTCGGTGAGCTGCCCGCGGCGCAGGCGCCAGCGCCAGTTGCCGTCGCTGCGACCGGGCGTGTTCAGGCGCGCCTCCGGGCCGAGCGAGAGCACGTCCTGCGCCGGCACGATTGCCAGGCGGGCGGGCGACGAGAAGGCGAGCTCGATCAGCGACCACGCAGGGTCGCTGGGATCGAGACTGGTCCGGCGGCGCGCGGTGGCGGGCAGCGACTCCCACCAGCCGACCGCGGTGTTGTGGTCGTGGGTGCCGGTGTAGACCACGAGGTTCTCGCGGTGGTTCTCGAGGCGGTGCGGGTTCGTGGGCCACGACCTGACGGCGAACTGCATCACGACCATGCCGGGGAGCCCGAGCAGGTCGCGCAGCGCGTACACGGGCGGTGTGATCCGCCCGAGATCCTCCGCCACGAGCGGCAGCTCGCCGAGCTCGCGGCGCGCGGCCTCGAAGAGCTCGATCCCTGGACCGCGCCGCCAGCGGCCGTCCTTCGCCGTCTTCGCGCGGGGGGAGATGGCCCAGTAGGCGACGAAGCCGCGGAAGTGGTCGATGCGAGTCAGGTCGAAGAGCTCGAACGTGTGGCGGAAGCGCTCGATCCACCAGCGGTAGCGCTCGGCCTGCACGACGTCCCAGCGGTAGAGAGGGTTGCCCCAGCGCTGGCCGGTGCTGCTGTAGTGGTCGGGCGCGGCGCCCGCGACCTCGCGCATCGTGAACAGCTCGGGATGTGCGGCGAGATCGGCGCCCTCGTCCGACACGTAGATCGGCAGGTCGCCGAAGACACGCACGCCCTTGCGGGCTGCGTAGCGTCGCAGTGCTGACCACTCGCGCTCGAACCGCACCTGTCCCACCAGCGCGCCGCGTCCCTCGAAGCGCGCCCACTCGCCGGTCCAGTACGGGTGGCGCGCGACGAAGTCCTCGAGCTCGTCCTGGGAAACGGGCGCGCGCGGCTCGGCGAGCAGTCCCGTCCAGCCGGCGAACGCCGAGCGGGCGCGATACGGCGAGCCGTGCTCGTCGGGCGGGCCGAGCGGCAGTACTTGCCACCAGGACTGCCCGGCTGCCGCCAGCCAATCGACGAAGCGGTAGGCGTCCTCGCCGAACCGCCCACTCGGAAGCGAGGTCGGATGCAGCAACACGCCGCTGGAACGCTCGCGGAGCACGGGGCGCTGTTTACGGTTCTCAGGCATTCGAAACGGACACCAAGCGAATCATGGCGTCGCGAATCCAGATCCAGGGCATCGAGCCGCTCGTCGACTGCGGGCGCTTCGCCGCGAAGGCGTGCGTCGGCGACGAGGTCCGCGTGTCGGCGACCGTCTTCCGCGACGGCCACGAGGTGCTCGGCACGGCGCTGCGAGTCAAGGCGCCGGGCGCGGCGCGCTGGCGCGACGAGCCGATGGCCGACCTCGGCAACGACCGCTTCGCCGGGTCGTTCACGCCGGACGCGAGCGGGCGCTGGAGCTACCGCGTCGAGGCGTGGGTCGACCCGGTCGCGTCCTTCCAGTGGGAGCTGCGGCGCAAGCTCGAGGGCGGGCAGAAGGATCTCTCGTCGGAACTTGCCGAGGGCGCGCTGCTGCTCGGGCACGACGGGCTGACCGTCGAGGAGGCGCTGGCCGCGGAGCCGAAGCAGAAGCTCGAGCGGACGCAGTCGCAGGCGCTGTACCTGGAGGTCGACCGCGAGCTCGCGCGCTTCGGCGCGTGGTACGAGCTCTTCCCGCGCTCCTGGGGCGGCTTCGGGGGCGTCGAGCGACTGCTGCCGCGCTTCGCCGAGCTCGGCTTCGACGTCCTCTACCTGCCGCCGGTGCATCCGATCGGGACGACGAACCGCAAGGGCCGCAACAACGCGCTCACGGCTGGGCCCGACGATCCAGGCAGCCCGTGGGCGATCGGCGGCGCCGAGGGCGGGCACACCGCGATCAACCCCGAGCTCGGGACCGAGGCGGAGTTCGAGAGCCTCGTCGCGCGCGCGCGTGAGCACGGGCTCGAGATCGCCCTCGACTACGCGATCCAGACCTCGCCCGACCACCCGTGGCTGGTCGAGCACCCGGAGTGGTTCCACCGCCGGCCCGACGGAACGCTCAAGTACGCGGAGAACCCGCCCAAGCGCTACCAGGACATCTACAACGTCAACTTCGACAGCGAGGACCGCGAAGGGCTCTGGAACGCGCTGCGCGACGCGATGCTCCACTGGGTCGAGCGCGGCGTCCGGGTCTTCCGCGTCGACAACCCGCACACGAAGCCGGTGCCGTTCTGGGAGTGGCTGATCGCGGAGGTGCGGGCGCGCGAGCCGGAGCTCGTGCTGCTCTCCGAGGCGTTCACGCGGCCGGCGATGATGACGACGCTCGGCAAGGCCGGCTTCCAGCAGTCCTACACGTATTTCACCTGGAAGAACACGAAGAGTGAGCTGTACGAGCTGATGGCCCAGCTGCTCGACTGGTCGCGCTTCCTGCGGCCGAACTTCTTCGCGAACACGCCGGACATCCTCCACGAGTACCTGCAGCGCGGCGGGCGGCCGGCGTTCGAGGCGCGGCTCGTGCTCGCAGCGACGCTGAGCCCGAGCTACGGGATCTACTCCGGCTTCGAGTCGTGCGAGAACGTGGCCGCGGCGGCCGGAAGCGAGGAATACCTCGACTCGGAGAAGTACGAGGTGAAAAGGCGGGCGCTCGACGGCGAGCTGCTCCCGCTCGTGCAGAAGCTGAACACGATCAGGCGGGAGCACGCGGCGCTGCAGCGGCTCGAGAACCTGCGCTGGCTAGAGACCGAGAACGAGCAGCTGGTCGCGTACGCGAAGGACGACGTGCTCGTCGTCGTCAACCTCGACCCGCGCGGGGCGCAGGAGGGCGTGACCGTGATCCCGGCCGCGCTCGGCCTGCCGCCGGCGTTCACCGTCCGCGACCTGCTCGCGGGCGACGACCACGCGTGGCGGATCGGGCGCAACTACGTCCGCCTCGACCCCGGCCAGGCCCACGTTCTCCACGTCCGCAGGTGACCGCTACAGCCGTGTCCATCCAAGTAACAGACTGTTACTTGCTTCCTTCGACCCGGCACCGGGAGCGGGGTCGCGGGTTCGAAGGCCTTTGCAACAGACTGTTACTTGAGCTCGGAGCGCCGGGCGGTGAGTGAGGCGGGCCACTGGTTCGAGTCGGACCCGCTGTGGTTCAAGCACGCCGTCTTCTACGAGATCCATGTGCGCGGGTTCTTCGACGGGAACGGCGACGGGATGGGCGATCTCCGCGGGCTGACGGACAAGCTCGACTACCTCGAGTGGCTCGGGATCGACTGCATCTGGCTGCTGCCGATGTACCCATCCCCGCTGCGCGACGGCGGCTACGACATCGCCGACTTCTACGACATCCACCCCGACTACGGCACCGTCGACGACTTCCGCTCGTTCGTCGACGCCGCCCACCAGCGGCAGATCCGTGTGATCGCCGACCTCGTCATGAACCACACCTCCTCCGACCACCCGTGGTTCCAGGAGGCGCGCTCCTCGCCCGACTCGCCCAAACGCGACTGGTACGTCTGGTCCGACCGCGACGACGGCTACGAGGACGCGCGCGTGATCTTCGTCGACACCGAGCCCTCCAACTGGACCTGGGACCCGGTCGCCGGCCAGTACTACTGGCACCGCTTCTTCTCACACCAGCCGGACCTCAACTACGAGAACCCCGAGGTGCGCGACGAGATGCTGAAGGTGCTGCGCTTCTGGCTCGACCTCGGCATCGACGGCTTCCGGCTCGACGCCGTGCCCTACCTGTACGAGCAGGAGGGGACGAACTGCGAGAACCTGCCGCAGACGCACGCGTACCTGCGGCGCGTGCGGGCGGAGGTCGACGAGAACTACCCCGACCGCGTGCTGCTGGCGGAGGCGAACCAGTGGCCCGAGGATGTCGTCGAGTACTTCGGCGACGGCGACGAGTGCCAGATGGCGTTCCAGTTCCCGATCATGCCGCGGATGTTCATGTCGCTCCGGCGCGAGGACGCGACGCCGATGTACGAGATCCTCGAGCGCACGCCGCCGATCCCGGAGAACTGCGCCTGGGGCCTCTTCCTGCGCAATCACGACGAGCTGACGCTCGAGATGGTCACCGACGAGGAGCGCGACTACATGTACGCCGAGTACGCGCGCGACCCGCGGATGAAGCTCAACCTCGGCATCCGCCGCCGGCTCGCCCCGCTGCTCGACAACGGCCGCGACGAGATCGAGCTCATGCACGCGATCCTGTTCTCGCTGCCCGGCTCGCCCGTCCTCTACTACGGCGACGAGATCGGGATGGGCGACAACGTCTTCCTCGGCGACCGCGACGGCGTGCGCACGCCGATGCACTGGACCGGCGACCGCAACGGCGGCTTCTCGTCGGCCGACTTCGCGCAGCTCTACCTGCCGCCGCTGCTCGACCCGGTCTACGGCTACCCGTCGGTGAACGTCGAGGCGCAGCTGCGCACGCCGACCTCGCTGCTGCGGTGGCTGCACCGCTTCGTCGAGCTGCGCAAGGAGCATCCCGTCTTCGGGCTCGGGAGCTACGAGGCGTGCCGCCCGTCGAACCCGCGCGTGTTTGCACACGTCCGCCGCTGGGAGGAGGAGGTCGTGCTCTGCGTCCACAACCTGGCCCGGAGCGCGCAGGCAGCCGAGCTCGACCTGGCACAGTTCGCCGGGCTGGTGCCCGAGGAAATGTTCGGTCAGACGCGCTTCCCGCCGATCGGCGAGCTGCCCTACCTGCTCACGTTCGGGCCGCGGGGCTTCTACTGGTTCCGCCTCGTCCAGGAGGAGTCGGCGGCGTGACGCTGGTCCGGGACCTGGTCTGCGCGCTGCCAGAGGAGGGGCTGCGCGAGTACGTGCTCACGCAGCGCTGGTACGGCTCGAAGTCGGAGGAGGTCGCGTCGGTGCGGGCGGTCGACGCCTTCCCGCTGCGGCCCGGCGACGAGGAGCCGCTGCTCGCGGTCGCCGTCGTCGAGGTGCGCTTCGCCGCCGGCACGCACGACCTCTACAACGTGCCGCTCGGGCTGCGCCGCGGCGACGGGGGCTTCGCCTCGGTCGACGGCTGGTCGGCGTTCGACGCGCTCGAGGACGACGAGCTCGTCCAGGGCTTCGTCGAGCTCCTCCGCGAGCAGGCGACCGTCGAGCACGAGGGCGGCACCGTGCAGTTCTGCACCGTCGGCGAGCTCGCCGACGGCCTCGGCTCCGTGCGCGCGATGGGAAGTGAGCAGTCGAACACCTCGGTCGTGCTGGACGAGCGGCTCGTGCTCAAGCTCTACCGGCGGCTCGAGGCCGGCGTGAACCCCGAGCTCGAGCTGCTGCGGTTCCTGACCGAGCGCGGCTTTCCGTCGATCGCCTCGCTCGAGGGCTGGGCCGCCCACCTCGGCCAGCCGCTCGACGCGACGCTCGCGATCCTGCAGCACTACGTCCCCGTGCGGCGCGACGGCTGGACGCTCGCGCTCGAGGACCTGGCCGCGGGCGGCAACGGCTTCGTGCCGCTCGTGCGGCGGCTCGGCGAGGTGACCGGCCGCATGCACAGCGTGCTCGCGTCCGAGCCCTCGGATCCCGCCTTCTGCCCGGAGGAGCCGAGCGCCGAGGCGCTGGCGCTGATCGTGGCGCGGCTGGACGAGGAGATCGAGCAGGTCTTCGCGTCGCTGCCCGACCTGCCGGAGCTCGAGCCGCTCGCGGGGCGCGCCGACCAGGTGCGAGACCGCCTGCGCGAGATGGGCTCGAGCGGCCCGCTCGGCCGGCTCATCCGCCACCACGGCGACTACCACCTCGGCCAGGTGCTGTGGACGGAGGATGACGACTGGGTCGTGCTCGACTTCGAGGGCGAGCCGGCGCGCCCGCTGCGCGAGCGCCGCCACAAGCGCTCACCGCTGCGCGACGTCGCCGGGATGCTCCGCTCGTTCTCGTACGCCGCCAGCGCATCGGCGCTCGAGCGCGGAATCGAGCCGCCGACCGGCTGGGAGGGGCGCGCGCGCTCGGAGTTCCTGGCCGGCTACCTCGCCGAGGCCGACCCGACGATCATCCCGGACGGCTCTGCGCTCGAGCGCCGCCTGCGGCTGTTCGAGCTCGAGAAGGCGCTCTACGAGCTGCACTACGAGCTCGGCCACCGCCCCGACTGGGTGCGGGTCCCGGTCGCGGGAATCCTGCAGCTGCTCGACGAGGAGGCCGTGTGACGGACGAGGTCGAGCTGCTCGTCGAGGGGCGCCTCGCCGACCCGCATCACCTGCTCGGCGCGCACCCGCACGACGGCGGGGTGCTCGTCCGCGCCTGGCGGCCCGAGGCCGCGACCGTGGTCGCGAGGCCCGAGAACGCCGAGCCAGTCGAGCTCGAGCTGCGCCACCCGGCCGGCCTGTTCGAAGGGTTCGTCCCCGAGGCCGACGCTCCGCTCAGCTACGAGCTCGAGGTCAGCTACCCGGACGGCAACACCTTCACGCTGCGCGACCCGTACGCGTTCGCGCCGACGCTTGGCGAGCTCGACCTGCACCTGGCGGGCGAGGGCCGCCACGAGCGGATCTACGAGCGGCTCGGCGCGCACGTCCGCGAGGTGGACGGCGTGGCCGGCACCGCCTTCGCCGTCTGGGCGCCGAACGCCCGCACGGCCAGCGTCGTCGGCGACTTCAACGGCTGGGACGGGCGGCTGAACCCGATGCGCAGCCTCGGCTCGACCGGGATCTGGGAGCTGTTCGTCCCCGGAGTCGGGGAGGGCGGGCGCTACAAGTTCGAGCTGAAGGGGCCGGCGGGTGAGGTGCTGCCGCTGAAGGCCGACCCGTACGCGCTCGCGACCGAGGTGCCGCCGGCGACGTCCTCGCGCGTCTACGTCTCGCGGCACGAGTGGCGCGACGAGGAATGGCTCGAGCGCCGCCGTGCGACAGACCCGCTCGCCGAGCCGGTCTCGATCTACGAGGTGCACCTGGAGTCGTGGCGGCGCAACCCGCTCGAGGGCAACCGCTCGCTGACCTACCTCGAGCTCGCCGACGAGCTCGCCGACTACGCGAACGACCTCGGCTTCACGCACGTCGAGCTGCTGCCGGTGATGGCGCACCCGTTCCCCGGTTCCTGGGGGTACCAGGTGACCGGCTACTTCGCGCCTACGCCGCGGCTCGGCGAGCCGGACGACCTGCGCGCGTTCGTCGAGCGGCTCCACGGCCACAGCCTCGGCGTGATCCTCGACTGGGTACCGGCGCACTTCCCGCGCGACGAGTGGGCGCTGGCGCGTTTCGACGGCACCGCGCTCTACGAGCATGCCGACCCGCGCCGCGGGGCGCACCCGGACTGGGGGACGCTCGTCTTCAACCTCGGCCGCACGGAGGTGCAGAACTTTCTGCTCGCCAACGCGCTGTTCTGGCTGCGCGAGTACCACGCCGACGGCCTGCGCGTCGACGCCGTCGCGTCGATGCTCTACCTCGACTACTCGCGCAACGAGGGCGAGTGGGTGCCGAACGAGTTCGGCGGCAACGAGGACCTCGACGCGGTCGAGTTCCTGCGCCGCTTCAACGAGCTCGTGCACGAGCGCGAGCCCGGCGTCGTCAGCGCGGCGGAGGAGTCCACCGCCTGGCCTGGCGTCTCCCGGCCGACGTACCTCGGCGGGCTCGGCTTCGGCTTCAAGTGGAACATGGGCTGGATGCACGACACGCTGGACTACTTCCAGCGCGAGCCGGTGCACCGCCGCTTCCACCACCACCAGCTGACCTTCAGCCTGATGTACGCGTTCTCGGAGAACTTCGTCCTGCCGCTCTCGCACGACGAGGTCGTGCACGGCAAGCGCTCGCTACTCTCGAAGATGCCGGGCGACCGCTGGCAGCAGCTCGCGAACCTGCGCGCGCTGTACGCCTACATGTGGGCGCATCCCGGCAAGAAGCTGCTCTTCATGGGCGGCGAGCTGGCGCAGGAGCGCGAATGGCGGCACGACGAGAGCCTCGACTGGCACCTGCTCGAGCAGCCCGGCCACTCCGGCGTGCAGGCGCTCGTCCGCGACCTGAACCGGCTCTATCGCGAGGAGCCGGCGCTGCACGAGGTCGACTTCGAGCCCGCGGGCTTCGTGTGGCTCGAGCCGAACGACGCCGACGCGAACGTGCTCGCGTTCGCGCGGCTGCCGGCGGGCGGGGGACGGCCGGTGGTGTGCGTCTGCAACCTCTCGCCGGTACCGCGCGAGGGCTACCGGCTCGGCCTCCCGCGCAGCGGGCGCTGGCGCGAGCTGCTGAACACGGACTCGACCTTCTACGGCGGCTCCGACGTCGGCAATCTCGGCGGGATCGAGGCCTCGGGCCCGCCATGGCACGGCCAGCCGCAATCGGGCGAGCTGCGGCTGCCGCCACTCGGGGTCGTCTGGCTGGTGCCGGAGTGACGGTCGGGACGATGCCGGCGCTCGGCGCGCTGCCCACCGCCGGGGGAACGGCCTTCCGCGTCTGGGCGCCCGACGCGGCGAGCGTCAGCGTCCGCGGGCACGAGCTCGAGCGGGGGGGCGGCGGCGTCTGGGAGGCCGAGCTCGACCTGCCGCCCGGCTCCGACTACCGCTTCACGCTCGACGGCGCGGACTGGCCCGACCCGTGCTCGCGCTTTCAGCCGGACGGCGTCCGCGGTCCGTCGCGCGTGGTCGACACCCGCGCTTTCGAGTGGAGCGACGGTGGCTGGCAGGGCGTGTCGCTCGACGAGCTCGTGATCTACGAGCTCCACGTCGGCACCTTCAGCGAGGAGGGCACCTTCGACGGTGTGATCCCCTACCTCGACGGCCTGCGCGAGCTCGGCGTAACGGCGATCGAGCTGATGCCGGTCGCGACCTTCCCCGGCGACCGCGGCTGGGGCTACGACGGGCTTTACACGTACGCGCCGCACCCGGCCTACGGGGCCCCGGACGGGCTCGCTCGGCTGGTCGATGCCGCGCACGGCGCGGGCCTCGGCGTGATCCTCGACGTCGTCTACAACCACGTCGGCCCCGGCTCCGAGGCGATCGCCGCGTTCGGGCCGTACTTCACCGACCGGCACGAGACGTTCTGGGGCGAGGCGATCGACTACTCGCAGCGCGGCGTGCGCGAGTGGGCGATCCAGAACGCGTGCCAGTGGGTGCGCGACTACCACGTCGACGGCCTCCGGCTCGACGCGGTGCACGCGATCTACGACGACTCTCCGCAGCACGTGCTCGCCGAGCTGGCCGAGCGCGTCCGCGCCGAGAACCCGCGTGCGCTCGTGATCTCGGAGATGGAAACCGACGACTACAGGCCGATCGAGGAGTGGGGTCACGACGCGCAGTGGGTCGACCGCTTCCACCACGAGCTGCACGTCCTGCTCACCGGCGAGCGCGAGGGCTACTACGAGCATTACGGATCGGTCGCCGGCCTCGAGCGCGAGTTCGAGCGGCAGCCGGCCGAGCGGCTCGTGATCTGCGACCAGAACCACGACCAGGTCGGCAACCGCGCGATCGGCGACCGGCTCCCGCGCGAGCAGCTCCGCGTCGCCGCGGCGTGCGTCCTGTTCTCGCCGCAGACGCCGCTCCTCTTCATGGGCGAGGAGTACGGCGAGGAGCGGCCGTTCCAGTTCTTCACCGACCACGTCGACCCGTCGATCGCCGAGGCGACGCGTGAGGGCCGCAAGCGTGAGTTCGAGCGCTTCGCCGCCTTCGCCGGCGAGGACGTGCCCGACCCGCAGGACCCCGCGACGTTCGAGCGCTCGAAGCTCGACCGATCGAACGCGGACGAGGAGCTGCGCGCCTTCTACCAGCGGCTGCTCGCACTGCGCCGCGAGCTGTCGCGGGAAGTCGAGGTCGAGGCCGACGAGGTGGCGCGGACGCTCACCGTCCGGCGCGGCCGCGCGGAGCTGCGCGCGGACTTCGCGAACGCGACCGTCGAGCTGCGCACGTGAGGGAGGTCTGGCCCGGGACGCCGTTCCCCCTCGGCGCGACCTGGGACGGCGAGGGGACGAACTTCTCGCTGTTCAGCGAGCACTCCGAGCACGTCGAGCTCTGCCTCTACGACGGCGGCGGCGCCGAGGAGCGGGTGTCGCTGCCGGAACGCTCCGCCTTCAACTGGCACGGCTACCTCCCGGGCGTCGGGCCCGGGCAGCGCTACGGCTACCGCGTCCACGGCCACTACCGGCCGGAGGAGGGCCACCGCTTCAACGCCTCGAAGCTGCTGATCGACCCGTACGCCAAGGCGATCGAGGGCGCGGTCGACTGGTCGGCGGCGCACGTCTTCCCGTACGTGATGGACGGCAGCGAGGACGCCGACCTGCGCGCCGACGGCCAGGACAGCGCGCCCGCGATCCCGAGGTGCGTGGTCGTCGATCCGGGGTTCGACTGGGAGGACGACCGCCTGCCCGCGACGCCGTGGACGCAGACGGTCATCTACGAGGTGCACGTCAAGGGCTTCACCAAGCGGTACCCGCAGCTCCGCGAGGACCTGCGCGGTACGTACGCGGGCCTCGCGAGCGACGAGGCGATCGAGCATTTCCGCACGCTCGGCGTGACGGCCGTGGAACTGCTGCCCGTGCATCACATCGTCGACGAGAGCTTCCTCGTCGAGCGCGGCCTGACGAACTACTGGGGCTACAGCTCGATCGGCTACCTCGCGCCGCACGCGCTCTACTCGGCGAGCGGCGTCGCGGGCGAGCAGGTGCGCGAGTTTAGGGGCATGGTCAAGGCGCTCCACCGCGCCGGCATCGAGGTGATCCTCGACGTGGTCTACAACCACACCGCCGAGGGCAACCACCTCGGGCCGATGCTCGCCTTCAAGGGCGTCGACAACGCGTCGTACTACCGCCTCTCGCCGGAGGATCCGCGCTACTACGTCGACTTCACCGGTACCGGCAACTCGCTCAACCCGGTGCACCCGAGCGTGTTGCGGCTGATCATGGACTCGCTCCGCTACTGGGTGATGGAGTGCCACGTCGACGGCTTCCGCTTCGACCTCGCGGCCGCGCTCGCTCGCGAGTTCTGGGACGTCGACCGCCTCTCGGCCTTCTTCGACGTGATCCACCAGGACCCGGTGCTCTCGCAGGTGAAGCTGATCGCGGAGCCGTGGGACGTCGGGCCGGGTGGCTACCAGGTCGGCAACTTCCCGGTTCTCTGGACGGAGTGGAACGGGCTCTACCGCGACACGGTGCGCGACTTCTGGCGCGGCGCGACCAACGGCGTCGGCGACTTCGCCGGGCGCATCAGCGGCTCCAGCGACCTCTACGCGGAGGACGGCCGTCGCCCCGTCGCGTCGATCAACTTCATCACGGCCCACGACGGCTTCACGCTCAACGACCTCGTCTCGTACAACGACAAGCACAACGAGGCGAACCTCGAGGACAACCGCGACGGCACGGACGACAACCGCTCGTGGAACTGCGGCGCCGAGGGCGAGACCGACGACCCCGAGGTGCTCGAGCTGCGCGCCCGGCAGCGGCGCAACTTCCTCGCGACGCTCTTCCTCTCGCAGGGCGTGCCGATGCTGCTCGGCGGCGACGAGCTCGCTCGCACGCAGGGCGGCAACAACAACGCCTGGTGCCAGGACAACGAGATCTCCTGGTTCGACTGGGAGCTCGACGACGAGCGGCGCGAGCTGCTCGAGTTCACGCGCCGGCTGATCTACATGCGCCGGCACCACCCCGCCTTCCGGCGGCGGTTCTTCCTACAGGGGACGAGTGTCGACGGCTCCGGCCTCCCCGACGTGTGGTGGTTCCGGGCCGACGGCCGGCGGATGACGCGCCGCGACTGGGAGAACGGCGAGCAGCGCTGGCTCGGCATGTTCCTGAACGGCGACGAGCTGCACGAGACGACCTCGCGTGGCGAATCGATCGGCGACGAGTCGTTTCTCCTGCTGTTCAACGCGCATTACGAGCCAGTGACGTTCCAACTCCCGGCCCGGCGCTTCGGGGCGCGCTGGAAGCTCGAGCTCTCGACGGCCGACCCGCATGCGGACGAGCGCTCGTTCGCCGCGCGCGACCCGGTCGAGGTCGAGGCGCGCTCGCTGCTCGTCCTGCGCCGCGGTTGGTGACGGCCTTCCGGGCGCTCTACCGGCTGCAGCTCGGGCCGCACCTCGACTTCGCGGGCGCGCGGCGGCTGGTGCCGTACCTGCGCGAGCTCGGGGTCTCGCACCTCTACCTCTCGCCGTCGCTGCAGGCGCGGCCGGGCTCGACGCACGGCTACGACGTGGTCGACCCGACGAGGGTCTCGGCCGACCTCGGCGGCGAGGAGGAGCTCCGCGCCCTCTGCCGCGAGTCGCCCGGCGTCGTGCTCGACATCGTCCCGAACCACATGGCGGCCGACGAGCGGAACCCCTTCTGGGCCGACGAGCGGCAGCGCCAAAAGGTCTTCGACGTCGACCCGGAGACCGGCTGGCACCGGCGCTTCTTCACGATCGACGACCTCGCGGGCGTGCGGGTCGAGGACCCGGAGGTGTTCGAGCTGACGCACCGCAAGGTCTTCGAGCTAGTCGGTGACGGTCTGCTCGACGGCGTGCGCGTCGACCACATCGACGGGCTCGCCGACCCGCGCGAGTACCTGGAGCGGCTGCGCGACCGCGGCGTCGGCCACGTCTGGGTCGAGAAGATCCTCGAACCCGGCGAGGAGCTGCGGCCGTGGCCGGTCGAGGGGACGACCGGCTACGAGTTTCTCAACGACGTGCTCGGCGTGTTCGTCGACCCGGCCGCGGAGACGCCACTCACCGAGCTGTACGCCGAGGTGACCGGCGAGCGGCGCCCCTTCGCGGAGGTCGCGGCCGAGGCGAAGCTCGAGCAGGCGCGCACCGACTTCGGGCGCGAGGTCGAGCGGCTGCGGTTGCTCCTCGACGAGCCCGGCCTCGAAGAGGCGCTGGCGTCGTTCCACGTCTACCGCACCTACGTCGAGCCGGAGCACGGCCGCGTGCAGGCGGCCGACCGCGCCGAGGTCGCGCACGCAAGTCTCGCCGAGCGCCTCGCGCGCGTGCTGCTGCTCGACGAGCCAGGCCACGCGGAGTTCGTCACGCGCTTCCAGCAGACGACCGGCCCGGTGATGGCGAAGGGCGTCGAGGACACCGCCTTCTACCGCTACGGCCGGCTGCTCGCGCTGAACGAGGTCGGCGGCAATCCCGGCCGCTTCGGCCTGTCGCTGGAGCAGTTCCACGAAGGACAGGCGAGGCGCGCGCCGCGCTCGCTGCTCACGACATTCACGCACGACACGAAGCGCTCGGCCGACATGCGCGCCCGGCTCGCCGCGCTGACGTGGGTGCCGGGCGAGTGGGCGGCGCTCGTACGCAGCGTCGGCGCGGAGAGCGAGGACGAGTACCACGTGCTGCAGACGGTCGTCGGCGCGTGGCCGCTCGAGCCCGAGCGCCTCGATGCGTACGTCGAGAAGGCGCTCCGCGAAGGCAAGCGCACGTCGAGCTGGGTCGACCCCGACGAGGATTCGGAGCGGCGCGTGCAGGAGTACGGGCGCCGGCTGCTCGAGAGCGCGGAGGTCGAGCGCTTCGTCGAGCGCGTGTGCCCGCTCGGCCGGGAGGTCGCGCGCGGGCAGCTGCTGTTGAAGCTGACGAGCCCCGGTGTGCCGGACATCTACCAGGGCGACGAGCTCGAGACGCTGTCGCTGGTCGACCCGGACAACCGGCGGCCGGTCGACTGGCAGCTGCGCCGGCGCCTGCTCCGCAGCGGCGACGACCCGAAGCAGGGGCTGACGCGGCGGACGCTCGACCTTCGCGCGCGCTACGAGGACGCCTTCGCCGGGGGCTACGAGCCGGTCGATCTCGGAGAGGACGTCTGCGCCTTCGTCCGCGGCGGCGAGGTGCTCGTCGCTGTGCCGCTGCGCCCGGGAGCCGAGGTCCGCGTCGACGGCGCGTGGCGCGAGGTCGCGCCCGGCCTGTACGAGC
>DASSQG010000100.1:0-18345 GCA_035702625.1 Gaiellaceae bacterium
GTCAGCATCTCGTAGAGCACGACGCCGACGGAGTAGAGGTCGGAGGTCTGGTCGACAGGGGCGCCCCGCGCCTGCTCGGGCGAGAGGTACTGCGCGGTGCCGATGATCGAGCCGACCTCGGTCATCTGGCTCGCGCCAGACCGCGCGATGCCGAAGTCCGTCACCTTCAGCCGGCCCTCGGGGCCGACGAGGACGTTGTGCGGCTTGATGTCGCGGTGGACGATCCCATGCTTGTGCGCGAAGCCGACCGCGGCCAGGATCTGGCGCGCGTAGTCGACCGCCGTCTTGATCGGCGCGGGGCCGCGGCCGACGATCAGCTCCTTGAGCGATCGCCCGTCGAGGTACTCCATCGCGATGTAGTACGTGCCCTCGGCCTCGCCGCGGTCGTAGATCGAGACGATGTTCGGGTGGCTCAGGCCGGCGGCGTTCTTGGCCTCGCGGCGGAAGCGCTCGATGAACGAGTCGTCGGCGGCGTGGCGGTCGTTGAGGATCTTGATCGCGACGCGCCGGCCGAGCTCCTGGTCTTCGGCGAGGTAGACGTCGGCCATGCCGCCGGCGCCGAGCTTCCGCTCGATGCGGTAGCGCCCGTCGAAGACGGAGCCGATCAGGGTGTCGGAGACGGCCATATCCGCAGGTTAGGTGTTCGACTTCCCGTTCAGGATTGCCTCCATCACGGCTTTCGCGATCGGCGCCGCGGTCGTGCCGCCGGAGCCGTGCTGGTCCTGCAGCACGACCGCGATCGCAACGCGCGGGGCACCTGCAGGCGCGTTTGCGATGAACCACGTCGTGTTCGCCGAGCCGATGCCGCCGGCGCCGACCTCGGCGGTTCCCGTCTTACCGGCGACCCTTACGCCGGGGATCTGCGCCGCCGTGCCCGTGCCGCCCGTCACGACGGCCTCCATCATCTGCTCGATGTCGCCGGCCGTGTGCGTCGTCATCGCCCGCTTGTACTTGCGCGGCTTGACCCGCACGACCACGCCGCCGGACGGATTCGTGACGCGGTCGAGCGCGTGCGGCGTCATGATCACGCCCTTGTTGCCGACCGCCGCGGCGACCATCGCCATCTGCAGGGGCGTTGTCAGCATCCGCTCCTGGCCGAAGGCGAGGCGGCCGGGGTCGACCTGCGTCGCGGGATCGCTCGGGTAGTACAGCTTGCTCCCGTTGTAGAGCCCGCTCGGCGAGCGCTCGTTGCCCGGCGTCTCGAGCGGCGGGTCCTGGTAGAAGCCGAACTGCTTCGAGGCGCCGAGGATCCGGCCGGCGCCGATCGTCTTGCCGATCTCGCAGAAGACCGCGTTGATCGAGTGCTGAAGCGCCTCGAGGAAGTTCACCGAGCCGAAGACCTCGGGGCCGCTCTGGTCGCCGAAGTTCTTCACCTGCTTGCCGTACTCGATGCAGTAGCCGCGGTCGACGAAGCGCGAGTCGATCGTGTACTTGCCGGAGTCGAGCGCAGCGGCGCTCGTCACCACCTTGAACGTCGAGCCCGGCGTGTAGAGGCCGTCGGTCGCCCGGTTCAGCAGCGGCGCCGCGGGCGAGCACACCGCGCGGATGTTGCTGATCCGGTCGAAGTTGCTCTCGACGAGATTCGGGTCGTACGTCGGCCGCGACGCCATCACGAGCACCTTCCCGGTTCGCGGGTCGAGCGCGACCACCGAGCCGCACTTGCCGACGAGCTGCTGCATCGCGACCCGCTGCGGGCCTGGCCGCACGGTCAGCCAGACGTCGTTCCCCTTGATCGTCGCCCCACGGATCCTGTCGAGCGTCGTCTTCAGGACCGTGTCGAGGTTCGAGTTCGCGCCGGTCAGGTAGTCGTTCAGCGACGACTCGAGCCCGGCGCGTGAGCGGGATTGCGTCGAATAGCCCACGAGATGGGCGAACAGGCTGCCCTGCGGGTAGCGGCGGAGGTACAGCTTCTGCCCGCCGACCTTCTTGATCCGGTTCGAGGCGAGGATCGTGCCGTCGGCGGCGCGGATCAGGCCGCGGCGGATCGAGAACTGCGCGACCCGCTGGATCTCGTTGTCCTGCCGGTCGGCGAGGCTCGCCGAGGCCCACGTCTGCCAGTAGGTGGTGGCGACGATGAGCGCGGTCAGCAGCCCGACTCCGATCAGCGCCAGCTTGGCGATCTGGCGGTTCATCCGCGCTCCGCGTTCGCCCGGTTGGAGACGAGCAGGAGGCCCGCGAGCAGGACGAAGTTCGCGACCACGCTCGAGCCTCCGTAGCTGATGAACGGCAGGGTGATGCCCGTCAGCGGGATCAGGCGGAGGATGCCGCCGACGATGATGAACGTCTGCAGCGCGAAGGCGAACGTGAGCCCGATCGCCAGCAGCTTCGAGAAGCCGTCGTCGGCCAGCATCGCGATCTTGAAGCCGCGCGCGACAAAGAGCATGTAGACGAGCAGCAGCGCCGCGATGCCGACGAGCCCGAGTTCCTGCGCGAGCGCCGAGTAGATGAAGTCCGTGTTCAGGAACGGGATCAGCTGACCGCCGCCGGTCGTCTCGAACGTGCCCTTGCCGAGGCCGGTGCCGAACCAGCTGCCGTGCGCCACCGAGTAGAGCGACTTGACGAGCTGGTAGCTCCCGCAGTCCTGGCGCAGCGCCTGGCCGCCCGTGAGCCCGCAGTAGACCGGGTGGTCAGTCCATGGATGCAGCCAGATCGTGACGCGGTCGCGGACGTGCGGGACGAGCTTGTAGACGCCGGCCGCGCCGGCGAGGAACAGCGCCGCGCCGATGCCGACGTAAAGCACCCGCGCGGTGGCGACGTAGAGCATCGCGAGGAAGATCCCGAAGTAGAGGAGCGCCGAGCCGAGGTCGTTCGTCTCGACAAGCACGAGCATCGCGCCGCCCCAGATCAGCAGCAGCGGGCCGAAGTCCTTGAGGCGGCCCTGCGCCAGTACCTCGCGCTTCTCGCGCAGGTAGCCGGCGAGGAAGACGATCAGGAAGACCTTCGCGAGCTCGCCGGGCTGGAACTGCAGCGAGCCGACGTGCACCCACAGCCGCGCGCCGTTTACCGACTGGCCGATCACGGGGAGCGCCGGCAGGACCAGCAGCAGGATCGCGCTGACGCCGAAGAGGTACTTGTACGACTCGAGCCGCCGGTAGTCGTGGCGGAGCAGCCACAGCGTCACGGCGAAAGCACCCAGCGCGACGACGATCCACAGTCCCTGGCGGAAGGCGTTGGTCGGGTTGAGCCGGTAGATCTCGGTCAGGCCGATCCCGGTGAGGAGGCCGGCCATGGGCAGCAGGTAAGGATCCGCGAACGGCACGGTGAAGCGCGCCACCACGTGCGCGGCGAGGTAGAGCGCGAAGAAGAACCCGGCGTACGAGAGCGACGCCGTCGAGACGACGTCCTGGCGCGCGATGTAGACGCTGGCGAAGCCGAGAGCCGTCAGCACGCCGACGACGACGAGGTTCGCCAGCTCGCGGTTGCGGTAGCTCATCCTGCTCCGATCTGCTCCTCGTATCGGCGCACCTTCGCGCGTGCGCTGCTTTCGCCCGTCAGGTGATGGTCGAAGAGCTTCTTCCGCTCTGCCTGACTCAACTGGGCCGTTATCAGCGGACTGACGTAGACGGCGCGGTAGAGCTTGATGTTGCCGACGAGGTTCCACGGCACGCCCTGGTAGACCGCGACGTGGCCGTCCGGCTCCGCGCCGACGAAGTGGGAGCGCCAGAGCCCCCAGACGGCGCCGCCCAAGACCGCGAGCACGACGAGCAGCGCCACGACCGCGAACAGCGCGTTCCGCCCGGCGTGGCCGCCGTCTCGGCGCTTGCGGTCGTCGACGGCGATCGCCGGGACGCGGTCGAGCTCGCTCAGCGTCGCGTCCTCATCGTCCTCGATCGGGGGCAGCGCGACCGTGCGCTCGGTGGCGCCGTCGCTGCCGGCGCCCGCGATCTCGAAGAAGACGACCGTGATGTTGTCGTCGCCGCCGCCCTTGTTCGCCGCGCGCACGAGCGCCTTCGCGGCGGACTGGAGGTCGGGGCGGTTGCTCTCGACCTCGCGCAGGATCGTGTCGTCGTCCACCATCGAGGTTAGGCCGTCCGAGCAGAGCAGGAACAGGTCACCGGGGTGCGTCTCGACCGAGAACGTGTCGACGTCGACGTCCGGGTCGGTGCCGAGCGCGCGGGTGATCACCGAGCGCTGCGGGTGCGTGTCGGCCTCCTCGGGCGAGAGCTTGCCGCTGCGGACGAGCTCCGCGACCAGCGAGTGGTCCTCGGTCAGCTGCTCGAGGCGGCGGTCGCGGATCAGGTACGCGCGCGAGTCGCCGACGTGGCCGATCGCGACGCGGCTGTCCTCGACGAGGGCGACGGTGATTGTCGTCCCCATGCCTGAGGCCGAGGAATCGTGTGTCTGGCGCTCGTAGACCCGGCGGTTCGCCTGCTGGATCAGGTCGTCGACGCGCTCCTCGCCGCCGCTGCGGTTCGTGTCGTCCCGCAGCGCCGCCGCCGCGAGGCCCGACGCGAGCTCGCCCGCCTGCGCGCCGCCCATCCCGTCGGCGACCGCGAACAGCGGCGGCTCGCAGACGTACGCGTCCTCGTTGTGCCGGCGCCGCCGGCCGGTGTCGGTGATGCTCGCGCTGCGGCCCAGCGCCGCGCTCATGTCTCGTACCTCAGCTCGGTCTCGCCGATCCGGACCACGTCGCCGGGCTCCAGCTTCTTCGCGCGCGTCAGGCGGATCCCATTCAGGTAGGTGCCGTTCGTCGAGCCGACGTCTTCGAGCCAGACCCCGTCGCGCCGTGGCTCGACCCGTGCATGGTTCGACGAGGCGTACTCGTCGCGGCCGAGGTTGACGTCGTTGCGCGAGCCCCGCCCGAGAAGCACCGGGGCCGAGTCGAGCACCAGCTCTTCACCTTCGTCGAGGGCGGGGCTCTTGATCACGATCAGGCGCCCGCTCTCGACTGCCGGCGCCTGCTGGCCGAGGCCCGGCACCGACCCCGGCGCGAGCACGAAGCTCTCCTGCGGCAGCCGCACGTCGCGGGCGGCCGAGCGGACGATGCGCCAGATGAAGAGGTAGAGCAGGACGAGAAAGGCGAGCTTCAGGACGAGCAGCGCCTCCTCGACGGCAACCGAGGCGACGGGCATCAGTCGTTCTCGGTCTCCCGCCGGAAGACGAGCTCGGTCGAGCCGACGGTGATCTTGTCGCCCTGGCGAAGCTTGGCCCGCTTCTGGCGGCGCCCGTTCACCTCCGTCCCGTTCGTCGAGCCGAGGTCGACCACCCAGTAGGCGGCGCCCTCCTGGCGCACCTCGGCGTGCCGCCGCGAGACGTTCGGGTCGGCGAGCTGGATGTCGCAGTCCTTCGAGCGGCCGATCGTGACCGCGCTGCCGTCGAGCTCGTGCTTCGCGCCGTCGACCGTCAGGCTGACGATCTCGCGGCCGAGGCCGAGCTCCTCGACCGAGACGGCCTCGGTCTCGACCGGCTTGCGGTAGACCATCGTGTGGCCTGGCTCGGCCTGCGGCTCGGGCGCGCCGGGCTGCGGCACAGCGCCCTGCACCATGCGCGTCGCGATCCCGAACTCGCCCATCTCCAGGTCGTCGTCCGTCTCGAACTTCACCTCGGGCGGCGAGAGCAGCTCGTAGCGCTCGCGGCGGGCGTTCTCGGCGATGTACTCCTGCAGCTCGCTCTGCAGTGACTCCTCGTAGTTGGCGAACTGCTCGCGGTCGGCCGGAGCGAGGTAGACCGTGTACTCGTTGGGCGCGTAGACGCGCGAGACGGAGACGACGCGGTGGTCCTCCATCTCCTTGACGAGCTTGCGCGCCAGCTCAACGGGCTGCACGTGGGTGCGAAAAGCGCGCCCGAAGACACCCTCGAAGAGGCCTTCCAGCTTGTGCTCGATGTTCCTGAGGACGCTCATCCGGCCGGGTTATGCCCCCGGGGCCTGAAGATTAGCTCCGGGCTCTCAGCGCCAGCACCGTGCAAGTAACCCAGATGGAGACCACGAGCGGTGCGGCGGCGACCGTCGGCGCGGGCAGGAGGGTGGCGGCGATCAGCGCGGCGCCGAAACCTGCGATCCACCAGGGCCCGCGCTCGCGGACGTGTGGGATCGCTACGGCGGCGGCTGCCAGCACGACGGCCTCGAGCAGGATCGCCGGGCGGCTGCCGAGGGCGTGCAGGAGCGCGAAGGCGACCGCGAAGGGGTCGTCCGAGCCGGCGATGCCGATCCCCTTCGGCGGCGAGGCGCCGGTGAACGGCAGCGAGGCGTGCCGCAGGCCGGCCACGAGCGCGGCCAGGAACACGGCCGTGGCGACCTGGGCCGCCCGGCGCACGGGGTTGCGGATGCCCTGAGTCGCGAGCGGGAGCAGGCCGAGCGCGAGGAACGGCGTCAGCAGCGGGCCGAGGACGAGGAACAGGCCCTGGCGCGGGGCCCACCACGAGAGGGCGAGCCAGATGCACGCGAGCGCGCCGTAGGCGAAGGCGAGTCCAGACGAGATGTTCCCGAGCGGCAGCACCGGCACCGCGAGCGTGAACGCGAGGCCGAGCCTCGGCCGCACCAGGGTCAGCGCGGCCGCGATCAGCGCGAGCAGCGGCACGGCGAGGCCCGGGAAGAACGGGAGCGCCGCAGCGGTCCAGCCGGCGAAGAGCGCGGCGGCGGCCGGTGCGGCGAAGTTCGTCGGCACCCGAACGGCCGGGATCGTCGTGCGGGATCCGTGGCGGCGGACGCGCTCGGCGAACGCGTCGCGCAGCTCGTGGGCCAGCAGCGCCGCCGACGGTCGCGCGGCCGGGTCGAGCGCGAGCATCCGGTCGACGAGCGCGCAGAGCGGCTTCGGCAGGTCTGGTCGGACCGTCGCCAACGGCGCGGCGCCGGCCTCGATCCGCTTCGCCGTCTCGAGCAGCGAGCCGTTCCAGAACGGATGCCACCCGGAGAGGGACTCCCAGAGCATCGCGCCGACCGCCCAGACGTCCGTGGGCGGCCCGCCCGACTCGCCGTTCACGAGCCGCTCGGGCGGCACGTACGCGAGGGTGCCGGGGACGTCGCCGGTGGCGGTCAGCGACTCCTCCTCGGCGAGCTGCGCGAGCCCGAAGTCGAGGAGCCGCGCGGAGATCCCGCCGCATTCGGCCAGCAGGACGTTCGACGGCTTCACGTCCCGGTGCACGATTCCGCGCGCGTGCGCGTGTGCCAGGCCTTCGAGCACCTGGGCGGCGGTCTCGACCGCGTCGGCGTCGTTCAGCTCCCCGGCCCGCAGCGCCTCGCGCATCGTCTTCCCTGGGACGTACTCGTAGGCGATGTAGACGTTTCGGGTGTCGCGCTCGAGCCCGTACGCGCGCAGGCAGCGCTCGTGCCGCAACCGTGCTGCGGCGAGCGCCTCACGCTCGGCCCGCGTGGCCGCCTTGCCCTCGCGCGGGACGATCTTCAGCGCGACGTCGAGGCCGTTCCGCTCGTCGCGGGCGAGCCAGACCGAGCCGGAGCCGCCGCTCCCCAGCGGGCGCAGGGGCCGGTAGCGCTCGGCCACGAGCGCGCTCGAGGAAAGCGCAAGGGCCGCCTCCGCCACGATGCCCTTCGTTTGGCGCCTCTGCTGAGAGTCCTGCCCCGACCGGTGAACTCGGTAGAGTGAGCCGACTTTTTCGCTGCAAACGCCGGGCGCCCCATGACCGAGCACGACACCGACATCGACTTCGACTTCTTCGAGGACGAGCCGCCGACGCAGGAGTCGTCCCGCACGGAGCGGCTGATCCCGCGCCGTGGGCCACGCGGCCCGCAGCGGCCGCCTCGAGGGCCGACCAACCTGACGCCGCTGCTCCGGCTCGTCGGCCTGGTCGCGTTCGCGATCCTGATCGTCGTGCTGCTGGTCTTCTGGATCCAGAGCTGCCAGGCCAGCAGCAAGGAGAAGACGTACAAGAACTACATGAACAAGGTCTCCGAGGTCGCCGGCTCGTCGCAGCAGATCGGCAAGCAGCTCAACCAGGTCCTGCTCGCGCAGGGGCAGAAGGAGGCGCAGCTCGAGCAGAAGATCTCGGGCCTCGCGCGCCAGGAGCAGCTGGACGTCCAGCGCGCGCAGCAGATCACGCCGCCCGGCACGCTCCGCGACGAGCACAACGCGCTGATCCAGACGCTGGAGTACCGCGTCAGCGGCCTCAACGGCCTCGCGAGCGCACTCGCCGCGACCGCGAAGTCGAAGGACACGACCCGCGCGGGCGCGCTGCTGGCCGCGCAGATGCAGCGCCTGCTCGCGAGCGACGTGATCTACCAGGACTCGTTCAAAGCGCCCTCGGCCCAGCAGCTGAACCGCCAGGGCGTCACCGGCACGAACGACAACGGCGGTCCACTGGTGCCCGACTCGAACTTCCTGCAGAGCTCCGACCTCGTCACGCCGACGGCGATGATCACGGTGCTGAGCCGCATCCGCGGAGCCGCGACAACTCCCAGTACCGGCGGCCTGCGCGGAACGAACATCGAGTCCGTCAAGGTGCTGCCGGCCGGAACCGAGCTCAGCACGTCGACGCAGACGAAGATCGTCCCCTCGACGACGATGACGTTCCAGGTGATGGTCAAGAACTCCGGCGACTCCCAGGAGTCGAGCATCCCGGTGACGCTGAAGATCGTCCAATCGCAGGGCAGCACGATCACGAAGCACGCCACGATCGACTTCATCAGTCCGGGCGAGACCAAGCCGGTGACATTCGGCGGCGACTTCTCGGCGATCACCTTCGCCGCCCCGGCGACGGTGAAGGTCGAGGTGCAGCCGGTGCAGGGAGAGACGAACACGAGCAACAACTCGGCGGACTATCCGGTCATCTTCTCGACGGCGTAGGCCGTGAGCTTCTCGAGCTCGACGGCCGCCTGGATCGCGATCGCAGCCGCGGTCGTGGCCGTGCTCGCGCTGGGCGCGGTCGGCTGGACGGTGCTGCGGTTGCGGCGGCTGCGCGAGGGCCAGGCCGTGCTGCTCGGGGACGGCAAGACCGATTTGGTCGACTTCGCGGTCTCGCTGCAGGGACGCATCGACGACCTGCACCGCGCGGTCGACGAGATCGCGGCCGGCCTCGTCCGCGTCGACCGGCGCGTCGACAGCTCCGTCACGAACACGTCGATCGTCCGTTACGACGCCTACGAGGACACTGGAGGCCACCAGTCGGCCTCGCTCGCGGTGCTCGACTCCGCCCGCTCCGGCGTCGTCGTGACGGCGATCCAGGGCCGAGACTACGCGCGGATCTACATGAAGGAGCTCGACCGCGGGCGAGCCTCGATCGCGCTCTCGCCGGAAGAGGCGGAAGCCGTCGAGAGGGCGATGTCACGCTAGAGTTTCCGGGGCGATGCAGCAGGTTCTCGTCCTGAACGCCAGCTACGAGCCGCTGAACGTCACGACTGTTCGACGCGCGCACGTGCTCGTGTTCAAGGGCAAGGCCGAGGTGGTCGAGGAGCTCGACCAGCCGCTCAGATCCGCGACGGGAGCCTTCCCGTGGCCGCACGTGATCCGGCTCGTCCAGTACGTCCGCGTGCCTCGAACGCTGCAGCGGAAGATCTCCCGCCGCGCGCTGTTCGCCCGTGACGGCTGGCGCTGCATGTACTGCGGCACGACCACCGGACGGCTGACGCTCGACCACGTCGTGCCCAGGAGCCGCGGCGGCGAGTCGGTCTGGGACAACGTCGTCACCTCGTGCGCGCCCTGCAACATGCGCAAGGGGAACCGGCTTCCGCACGAGGTCGAGATGACGCTGCGCAAGCCGCCCCGTGCGCCGGCGCCGGTGCTGTTCATCCACCTCGCGACGCCGAAGATCCCGAACGGCTGGCAACCGTACCTCGCCGGGCTCACCGACGAAGCGTCGACCGCAACGGCGTAGGGCCGGACGCGCGAACGCTTCCGGCCCTGGCCGCCGACCCCCGTCAGGTGGTTCGAGCCGGACGCCTTGTCTAACGGACTACGATAGAATTTGGCAGGTCTGCGCCGCGAGGTCAAGTCAGCCGCGCTCGACCGGTAGGCCCAGCTGCTCCCACTCGCTCCACGAGCCTGGGTAGAGCCTGCCGACGCGACCCGCGAGCGCGAGCCGGTGGAGGGTCACGGACGAGGTGACGCCGGAGCCGCAGTACGCCACGAGCTCGCCGTCGGGCAGGGCGGGCAGCGGGGCGTTCCACGGAGCGTTGACCGCGCCGGGCACGCGACCCGGCACCTTGTCAATCGGGTTCTCCTCGCCGCGGTAGCGCTCCGGGACACGCGCATCGACGACGACCAGCTTGCCGGCCCGGTCGGCCAGCTCCTGTGCCTCGATCGTGTCGTCCGCTCGCGGTCTCGGCGTGAACACGGCCGGCTCGACCGTCTCGTCGCCCGCCGCGAGCGGCCCGAGCCAGCCGTCGAGCTCGAGCACGGCGCAGTCGTCGTGGCCGAAGTGCCGCAGCAGCCACCAGAGACGCTCTGCGCCACCCATGTTCCCGTACGCCACGACGAAGACGCCGTCTCCGATGCCGGCGCGCGACGCCGCGCGCGCGAAGTCCTCGGCTCTCGGCAGCGGATGGCGCCCTCGCGACCCCGGCGGCCCGGAGAGGTCCTCGTCGACGTCGAGGAACGACGCACCGGGGATGTGGCCGGCGAGGTAGAGCTCGCGTCCGCGCCCGGGCGTGCCGAGCTCCCAGCGGCAATCGACGAACTGGTAGCGCGGGGCGCTCAGGCCGAGGTGGTCGGGCGGACGGCCTGGAGCTGCGCGACGCCGGAGAGCTTGCCGCACTCGCCGCAGAAGATCGCGATCGACATCCCCGGCTTGGCCGCGTCGGCGGGCAGGTCGTAGGTGGCGCTACCCCAGCCGCGCTTCACCTGGCCGACGAGCTTCCACTCGACGCGCTTGCCGGTGAAGATGTTGCCGTCGAACTTGGCGAGGTAGACCCACACGTCGGGTCCCCGCTTGGTCGTGAAGTCCTTGCCGAGCCGGAGCTCGAGGTGGCCGGACGAGTCGCGGACGACCGTCGCGGTCCCCGTCGTGCTCCACGTGACCGTACGGAACGTGCCCGAGCTGACGACGCCCGCCGGCCCGTGCGAGACGTTCGAGCCGCCTCTCGCCACCGCAATGCCCGCTGCGAGGCCGCCCAGGACCGCGATGAGGAGAATCGGGAGCACCAGCCGGGGCTTGCGCGAGAGGGCAGCCATCAGCGTCGCCTAAGTCTACGCCCAGATCCCGCGGCCGGTTTTGACGGTTCGGACCGGTCCTAGGGACTGTCCCCGGGGCATGGCTCGTCTGGACGGCTCGTTCGTGCACGCGAGGCGCTCGGCCCCTCGCTCAGCTCTCGAGACACGGCTCGTTCGGCCACGGCCGAGGGACAGTCCCTGGGGTTCACCGCACGACCTCGCTGCGACGCTCGACGAGAACGGTGTCGCGCCAGATGCCGTGGAGCCGCCCAATGCGCTCGCGTGTGCCGACGACGCGGAACCCGAACCGTCGCAGGAGCGCAAGGCTCGCCCCGTTCTCAGGGAAGACGCTCGTCTGCAGCGTCCAGATCCCGTCGCGCTCGGCGCTGTCCACCAGGGCGTCGAGCAGCCCCGAGCCGACGCCCCGGCCCCGCGCCGACTCGGCCACGTAGACGCTGATCTCGGCCACGCCGGCGTAGCACGGCCGCGACGAGACCGGGCTGAGCGCGATCCAGCCGACGACCTGCCCGTCCTCCTCCGCGACGAGCCGGAGCTCGCGCAGATGCGAGTCGTCCCAGTCCTCCCACGACGGCACCGCGGTCTCGAACGTGGCGTTGCCCGTTGCGATGCCCTGCGCGTAGATGTGTGCGACCTCCGACCAGTCGCCCGGCCGGAGGTCGCGAACCGTCATGCCGCGAAGGCGTCCTCGATCAGCGCCTGCGCGGTGGCCGCCTCGATCGTCTGCACGATCCGCCCGGTGACGCGGTAGGGATCGGCCAGCGAGTTCGGCCGCCGGTCCTCGAGGTACCCGCGGTGGCCGCCGTTGACGAAGCTGTGCGGGATGCGGATCGACGCGCCGCGGTCGGCCACGCCGTAGGTGAACTCGTCGATCGCCGCCGTCTCGTGCAGACCGGTCAGTCGCAGGTCGTTCTCCGGCCCGTAGCAGGCGATGTGCTCGTCCCGCGCGGCCGAGAACGCGCTCATCAGCGCGCCGAAGTACTCCTCGCCGCCGACCTCGCGCATGTGCTTCGTCGAGAAGTTCGTGTGCAGGCCCGAGCCGTTCCAGTCGACCTCGATGCCGAGCGGCTTCGGGTGGAAGTTGACGTCGACGCCGTACCGCTCACAGAGGCGGAGCATCAGGTAACGCGCGATCCAGAGCTCGTCGGCGGCGCGCTTCGCGCCCTTGCCGAAGATCTGGAACTCCCACTGGCCCTTCGCGACCTCGGCGTTGACGCCCTCGATCGCGATCCCGGCTTCGACGCAAAGGTCGATGTGCTCGTCGACGATCTGCCGGGCGACGTCGCCTACGTTCTTGAAGCCGACGCCGGTGTAGTACTCGCCCTGCGGCGCCGGGAAGCCCGCCGCGGGGAACCCGAGTGGCGAGCCTTCCTGGTAGAGGAAATACTCCTGCTCGAAGCCGAACCACGCGTCGGGGTCGTCCGCGATCGCGGCGCGGGTGTTCGACGGGTGCGGCGTCCCGTCGGGCAGCAGCACCTCGCACATGACGAGGTGACCACGCGCGCGTGCCGGGTCGGGGTAGAGCGCGACCGGCTGCAGGAAGCAATCCGAGCTCGAGCCGTCGGCCTGGCGCGTCGAGCTCCCGTCGAAGTTCCACAGCGGCAGCTGCTCGAGCGTCGGCTCCGTCTCGAAGTCGACGATCTTCGTCTTGCTGCGCAGGTTCGGCACGGGCTCGTAGCCGTCCAGCCAGATGTACTCGAGCTTGAACTTCATGATTCCTCCCTGGTTCGGACCAAACAAAAAGGGCCCAGGACTTCGAAAGTCCTGAGGCCCCAATGCCTCCGCGCCCGCCGTCGGCGGCGAACGCTGCCCGCAAGTTAGCGGAAGACGCGGACGCCGTCTAGCAGCGCCGCAGCTTCGCGCAGGCGAGGCGGATCGGGACGGCGAAGTTGATGTTCTCGCCGCCGCCCGCGACGAGGACGCCGACCACGTTGCCGTTCCGGTCGAGCGCGGGCCCGCCGGAGTTGCCGGGGTTCGCAGCCGCGTCCGTCTGGATCGCGCTTCCCGTCACACGGCTGACGATGCCCGTGGTGACGGTCCCGTAGAGCCCGTACGGGCTGCCGAGCAGCAGGAGCTGGTCGCCTGCCCGCGGCGGCGTCGTGCGCGCCGACTGCCAGAGCGGCCGCGCTCCCGCCGGCTTCGCGCTGATCCGGATCACCGCGAGGTCGTGCTTGGGGTCGACCGCGTCGATCTCGCCGCTCCACGAGCCGCCCTTGCGCGAGACCGTCACCGCGCCGCTGACCTGGCCCTCGACGACGTGGTTCGCCGTCAGGAGGTAGCTGCCGTTGGCGTCGCGCCACGCGACGAAGCCGCTGCCGAGCCCGCGGTCGGTCTCGACCGTGAACACGCTCCTGAGGACGCGGGAGGCGAGCGGTGCGATCCCGGTGTCGCGGCGCCTCAGCGTCTTCTCGGCCGAGCCGAGGCGTCCGGCGAGCGACGCGTCGCGCGACTGGAGCAGCGTCACCTGCTTCCGCAGCTGTCCGATTTCGGCCTGGCGCGCCGTCCGTTCCGACCCGAGCACGGTCGACTCGCGGTACAGCGCGTACAGCGACGCCGCCACCGCGGCCAGCGCGAGCACCACCGCGAGGGGTGCGAGCGGCAGTCGGCGCGCGGGGCTCTCGTCCCAGGTTTCGTCGTAGGTCACGGCGGCTCTCACATCTCTATCGGCGGCTCCGTTACTTGCCGTTAGAGGAGGCCGCAGGTACCCTCGGTCGGCGATGTTGCTCCCCGCTTGACTCGGTTTTCGACGCGCGCCGCCGGCCCAGGCGAGCGCGCCCTGTCCGTGTCCCGTCGAGTTGGAGCAGCACATGAACGCCCTGGAAGTTCACAACCTGCGCAAGGAGTTCACGCGCCGTGACGGCCGCGGCAAGCGCCGCGTCGCCGCGCTGAAGGGCGTCGACTTCGAGGTCGCGCGCGGCGAGTGCGTGGCGATCCTGGGCCCGAACGGGTCGGGCAAGTCGACCCTGGTCCGGCTGCTCTCGACGCTGCTCCTTCCTGACGGCGGGACGGCGACGGTCTTCGGCCGCGACGCGTTCAAGGACACGCGCGCCGTGCGGCGGCTCGTCAACCGCGTGTCGGTCGAGGCGAGCTTCTTCAAGAAGATGAGCGCGGTCGAGAACTTGAGCTACGCCGCGCGCTTCTACGGCCTGCGCCCGCATGCGACCAAGGAGCGGATCCCGGAGATCCTCGACCGCGTCGGCTTCCCGAAGGACCGCCGCGACGAGCCGATGGAGAACCTCTCCCGCGGCATGCAGCAGAAGGTCGCGCTGGCGCGCGCGCTGCTGACGGCGCCGATCCTGCTGCTGCTGGACGAGCCGACCACCGGCCTCGACCCACGCTCCAAGCAAGAGGTGCAGGAGTTCATCCGCGAGGTGCGCGCCGAGCACGACGCGACGGTGCTGCTCTGCACGCACGACCTGGCCGAGGCCGAGACCCTCGCCGACCGCGTCGGGATCCTCGACGGCGGAGAGCTGCTCTGCCTCGAGCCTGCCGACGACCTGAAAGCGCGCTACGGCGCCGAGACGCTCGAAGAGGCGTTCTTCGCGGCGAGCGGCCACGCGTTCGAGAACGGCCACGGCGAAGGAGGCGACTCATGAGGACGATGAGCCTCGCGCTGCGCCACGAGCTCGTCGGGCTGAGCGGCGTGATCGAGCGCAACATCTACCTGGTCAAGCGCTACATCTGGTGGGACGTCGCGTTCTTCCTCTGGACGGTCGCGAACACGCTCACGATCGTCTTCATCGCCAAGGGCATCCCGGCGGTGGGCGGCACGATCGACGTCGAGAAGGTGACCACGATCCTGCTGGTCGGCGCCGTCATCTGGGCCTACCTCGGGATCATCTTCGAGATCCTCACCGAGACGGTCGCGTGGGAGCGCTGGGAGGGAACGATCGAGTACACGTTCATGGCTCCGCTCTCGCGGCCGGTGCACCTAGTCGGCATGGGCCTGTTCGCGATCGGCTACGGCGTCGTCCGCGCGGTGCTGCTGTTCGGCGTCGTGGCGGCGATGTTCAGCCTCCACCTGCCGAACGCGGACTACGGCGCCGCGCTCGTCGTGCTGATGGTGGCCTCGATCTCGTTCATCGGGATCGGGATGATGACCGCCGTCCTGCCGCTGATCTCGCCGGAGAAGGGCACCCAGCTCGGGTTCGTCGCGCAGGGACTGCTACTCGTCGTGTCGGGCGTCTACTACCCGGTCTCGGTGCTGCCGCAGTGGATGCAGTGGCTGTCGACGATCTCGCCGGCGACCTATGCGCTCCGCGGCTGCCGAGCGGCGATCATCGAAGGCGACGGGCTGACGTCCCTGTGGTCGGACATCTGGCCGCTGCTCGTGATCGGCGTCGTGGCGGTGCCGCTGGGCCTCTGGATCTTCCGCACCGGCGAGCGGTACGCCAAGAAGCACGGGAAGCTAAAGCGCTCGGGATGATCCGGCCAGCCGTCAGCACGCCCGACCTCGAACGCTGCGCCGAGATCACGAACGCCGTGCACCCTGACGACCCGGTCTCGCTCGAGCAGCTGCGCGGCGCCGCCGAGGGGACGATGCTGCTCGACGACGAGGGCGGGTACGCCTACGTCTCGCCCTCGAGCGTGGCCGACAGCACCTACGCGATGGTGCGCGTGCACCCGGAGGCGCGCGGCCGTGGGATCGGGTCGGCCTTGCTCGAGGCGGCCCGCGAGCGGACGCGGGAGCTCGGCTGCGACGCGCTCTGGGGCCGCGTCCGTGACGTGCACTCGTTCGCCTTCGTAGACCGGCGCGGCTTCCGCGAGATCGTGCGAGACATCGTCGTCCAACGGGAGGTCGAGCCCGGTGAAGGCGAGGTAGCCGGCGGCATCGTCGAGCTGCGCGAGGAGCACCTGCGCGCGGCCTACGACGTCTGTGTCGAGACGATCGCCGAGGTGCACGCGCCGCTGCCGGCTGAGACGCGCCCGTTCGACGAGTGGCTCGAGCACGAGCTGCGCGACCCGGCGGTCGCGTTCGTCGCGCTGGACGGAGAGGAGGTCGTCGGCTACGCGCGCCTCCACACCTGCGGCGTGCCGCACCGGCTCGAGCACGGCCTGACGGCGGTCCGGCGCAGCCACCGCCGCCGCGGCCTCGCCACCGCGCTCAAGCGCGCGCAGATCAGGTGGGCGGCCGACCACGGCTTCCGCGAGCTCCGCACCGACACGGTCGAGGGCAACACCGGCATGCGCGCCGTGAACGAGCGGCTCGGCTATCTGCCGCTCCCGCCGGTGGTGATCGTCCAGGGAGCGGCATGAGGCGGTTCCGGGCGACGACCGTCTACTACGGGCTCAGCTTCGGGGGCTACATGCCCACCTGGGTCGTGATGTCCGTCTACCTCGTCCAGCAGCTCCACCTCTCGCCGCTGCAGCTCGTCCTGATGGGCACCGCGATGGAGGGCGCCGTCTTCCTGTTCGAGGTGCCGACGGGCGTCGTCGCCGACACGTACAGCCGCCGCCTGTCGCTCGTGATCGGCTACCTCGGCATGGGCGTCGCCTGGCTCGCCGTCGGCCTCGTCTCGGCGCCGTGGCTGATCATCGCGCTCTGGGGCCTCTGGGGCTTCGCCTACACCTTCACGAGCGGCGCCGAGGAGGCCTGGATCGCCGACGAGGTCGGCGCCGACCGGGTCGGCCCGATCTTCCTGCGCGCTGCGCGCTGGGGCCAGGCGGGCGCGGTAGTCGGGCTGCTACTCCAGGTCGCCGTCGGGACGCAGTCGCTGCGCGCGGGCGTCATCCTCGGCGGCGTGTTCACGATCCTCTGCGGGATCGGCTGCATCCTCTTCATGCCCGAGACCGGCTTCCGGCGCCGCCCCCGCGCCGAGCGGGCCTCCGCGCTCGCAGAGATGCGGACGACCGCGGCCACTGGGGCTCGCTATGCCTGGGCGGCGCCGGTGATCGTCCTCCTCGCCGGCGTGCAGGTCTTCCTGGGCGCCTCGAGCGAGGCGTTCGACCGGCTGAAGGAGGCCCACTTCCTGCGCGACGTCGGGCTCCCGGCGGTCGGCAGCCTCGACCCCGTGGTCTGGTTCGGGATCTTCTGGCTCGTCGGCATGCTGCTGAACATCGCCGCCATCGGCAGCCTGATCAAGACCGTCGAGCGCGGCGGGCGACAGACGGTCGCGTACTTCCTGTTCGGCTTCACGGCGGTCGAGCTCGTCGCCATGCTCGTCTTCGCGCTGACCGGCCAGGTGTGGGTCGCGATCGCCGCGCTGCTCGGCGTCTTCTTCTGCCGCAACATGGCGGGCCCGCTCTACGACACGTGGCTCAACGAGCAGATCACCGAGTCGAGCGTGCGGGCGACCGTCATCTCGCTGACCGGCCAGGCGAACGCGATCGGCCAGGCGGGCGGCGGACCGGTGCTCGGTGCGATCGGCAACGTCTGGGGGATCCGCGCCGCGCTCGCCACGGGCGCGCTCGCGATCGGTCCGGCCCTCGGCCTCTACGCGCGCGCGATCGCGCACCATGGCCGCGAGCCCGAGCTCGAGGAGCTGCCGCTTCCGGCTGCGGTAGACTGAGGCCGTTCTTCGAGGCAACGGGGCCTCGGGCGCGACCGGCGTCCGGGGCTTTTGTGTTTTCAGGGAAGGAGCTGAGCGTGGCGCAGGTCGAGAGCAAGCCGAGGGCGACGAGCGACCCGGAGTCGCGGAAGCACGTGCTGAACCGGATCAAGGACGAGGGGATCGAGTTCCTGCTTCTCTGGTTCACGGACATCGAGGGGCACCTGAAGAGCTTCGCGGTGACGCCGAGTGAGATGGAGGCCGCGCTCGACGACGGCATGGGCTTCGACGGCTCGTCGATCACGGGCTTCAACGCGATCGAGGAGTCGGACATGGTCGCGATCCCGGATCCCGAGACGTTCACGCCGATGCCGTGGAAGGAAGGCGAGACGAAGGTCGCGCGGATGATCTGCGACGTGGTCACGCCTGACGGCGCGCCCTACGAGGGCGATCCGCGCTACGTTCTGCGCCGCGCGCTCGAGCGGATGGAGGGCCTCGGCTTCGACACCTTCAACGTCGGCCCCGAGCTCGAGTACTTCCTCTTCAAGGACGATCGGGGCACGGAGACGCTCGACGAGGGCGGGTACTTCGCGATGACGACGATGGACGCCGCCAGCGAGCTGCGCCAGGAGACCGTGCGCGCGCTCGAGTCGGTCGGGATCCCGATCGAGTACGTCCACCACGAGGTCGGCCCGTCCCAGCACGAGATCGACATGCGCTACGCGCCGGCGCTGGCGATGGCCGACCACACGGTCACGTACCGCCTGATCGTGAAGGAGGTCGCGAAGAAGGCCGGCTTC
>DASSQG010000101.1:0-6110 GCA_035702625.1 Gaiellaceae bacterium
CGTCCGCGAGGTCGAGGAGGGCTTCGAGTGCGGCATCCTGCTCGAGGGCTTCAACGACCTCAAGGAAGGCGACGTGCTCGAGATCTACGAGACGCGCGAGGTCGAGCGCACCGATCTCGAGACGCCGGCGCCGACGCCGACGCCCGCCGGCACCTGACGCTCCCGTGTCCGCCGGCTGGGTCGGCATCCTCTCGGCCGAGCTGCACTTCCCGGAGAACCGCTCGCTGAAGGGCAAGCGGAAGGAGCTGCTGTCCGCGAAGGCGCAGCTGCAGCGCCGCTTCGGCGCGTCCGTCGCCGAGGTCGACCACCACGAGCTCTGGCAGCGGGCGCGGCTGACGGTCGCCTGCGTCGCCCGTGGCCACCGCGACGTCGAGGAGCTGCTGGACGGCGCCGAGCGCTACCTGGCGAGCCAGGCATACGTGCTCGCGAGCGTCGAGCGGGAACTCGTAACGTTGGACGAATGAGCGAGCGCATGCGACGCGTGAACGAGGCCGTCAAGGAGGTCGTCTCCGAGGGCCTTACCGAGCTGAAGGACCCGCGCATCGGCTTCGTCACCGTGACCGGCGTCGAGACCTCCGCCGACCTCCGCCACGCGCGCGTGTTCGTCAGCGTGCTCGGCTCGGACGCGAAGCGGCGCAAGACGCTCACCGGGCTCGACGCCGCGCGCGGCGTGCTGCAGGCGCGCATCGCAGACGAGCTGCGGCTGAAGCGGACCCCACAGCTGGCCTTCGAATACGATCCGACGGTCGAGCGCGGGGTCCGCATGACCCAACTCATCGATGAGCTCGCCCCAGACGCAGCAGACGAGTGACCTGCAGGCGGTCGCCGACGCGCTCCGCTCCCACGACCGCTTCCTGCTAGTCACCCACGAGAATCCCGACGGCGACGCGCTCGGCTCGCTGCTGGCGACGAAGCTCGCGCTCGACCAGCTCGGCAAGGACAGCGTGATGTACCTCTACGGCGACGCGCCGCTCCCACGCGAGTACGGCTTCATGCCGCTCGAGGGGATCCTGCGCGAGCCGCCGCCCGACGCCGGCGAGCGGGTGCTCGTCGCGCTCGACTGCGCGAACGAGTCGCGCATCGGCCAGGACGCGACCGTCCTCGACACGGCGCCGCTGACGCTCGACATCGACCACCACCACGACAACTCCCGCTTCGGTGACGTCAGCCTCGTCGTGGGCAACGCCTCGTCGACGGGCGAGGTGCTGCGCGACGTCTTCGGCGAGCTCGGCGTAGAGCTGACGCCGGAGATCGCCGAGGCGCTGTACATCGCGGTCGTCACCGACACCGGACGCTTCCAGTACTCGAACACGACGCCGAAAGCGCTGCGGCTCGCGGCCGAGCTCGTCGAGGCCGGCGCCGACGTGCACCAGGTCTTCCAGAGCGTCTACGAGTCGGTCGAGTTCGCGAAGCTGAAGCTGCTCGGCCGGGCGCTCGAGCGCGCGCAGGTGATGGAGGGCGGCCGGCTGGTCGTCTCGTACCTGCTGCGGAGCGACTTCGCCGACCTGAACGTCGCCGAGGCCTACTCCGAGGGGATCATCGACTACCTCCGCGCGGTCGAGGGCGCCGAGATGGCGGCGCTGATCCGCGAGCCACCGCGCCGCGACGGGCCGCCCCGGCGGGTGAGCCTCCGGGCCTCGAACGACGAGCTCGACGTCTCCGCCATCGCCCGCCTGTCCGGCGGCGGCGGCCACCGGCAGGCGGCCGGCTTCTCGAGCGACCAGTCGGTCGACGAGATCGCGGAGTTCATCCATCGCGAGTTCCGTGCCGCCACGGGCGCTTGACCCGAGCGGGCTCTTCCTGATCGACAAGCCCGAGGGGCCGTCGTCGTTTGCCGTCGTCGCCGACGTGCGCCGCCGCACGGGCGCCCGGACGGGCCACGCCGGCACGCTCGACCCGTTCGCGACCGGCCTGCTGCTCGTCCTCTCCGGTCGCGCGACGAAGCTGGCGCCGCGCTTCGTCGGCCTGGACAAGCGGTACGTGACCGACGTGTCGCTCGCGGCCGTCACGGACACGGGCGACCGCGAGGGCGAGGTCGTCGAGCGGCACGAGCCGCCGGACGACGCGGAGCTGCAGCGGCGTCTCGCGCGCCTCCGCGGCGAGGTCGAGCTCCCGGTGCCGACGGCGTCCGCGGTCAAGGTCGGCGGCGAGCGCGCCTACAGGCTCCACCGGCGGGGCGTCGCGGTCGAGATGCCCGTACGCCGCTCACGGGTCGACGCGCTGGAGCTCGTCTCGTACGAAGCCGGTATTGCGCGGCTCGACCTGCGCGTCAGCTCGGGCACGTACGTCCGCGCGATCGCGACGGCGCTCGGGGGCCACTGCGTCTCGCTTCGCCGCACGGAGGTCGGCCCGTTTTCCGTCGAGGAAGCGGACCCGGAGCGCCTGCTCGACGCCGAGGAGGCGCTCGCCCGCCTGTGAACGTCGCCCACGACCCGGCCGAGCTCGAGCGACGCCCGCGCGCCGTGGCGCTCGGAACCTTCGACGGCGTCCATCTCGGCCACCGCCGCGTGCTCGAGGCGGCCGTCGCCGCGGGGCTGACGCCGACGGCCGTGACGTTCGACCCGCATCCGCGCCTCGCGCTCGGCTACGACGTCGAGCTGCTCGCCTCGCCCCGGCGGCGGCTGGAGCTGATCGCCGCGAGCGAGATCGAGGACACGCTGGTGGTCGACTTCGACCTCGACGTCGCCAAGCTCGCGCCGGAGGAGTTCGCCGACCGGTTCCTGCGCCCGATCGGCACGGAGGTGGTCGCCGCCGGGACGAACTTCCGCTTCGGGCGCGGCCGGGCAGGCGACCTCGATCTGCTCGCGCGGCTCGGGTTCGACGCCCGGCCGGTTCCGCTCGCCGAGGGCATCTCCTCGACGCGCATCCGCGACCTGCTGCGCAGCGGCGAGATCGAGCGCGCGGCGCGGCTGCTCGGCCGTCCGCCCGAGGTCTCCGGCGTCGTGGTCGCCGGCGACGCGCGCGGGGGCACGCTCGGCTTCCCGACCGCCAACATCCGCCCGGAGCCCGGCGTCGTCGTCCCCGGCTTCGGTATCTACGCCGGCGCCGCCGGGGCAAGCCGCGCCGCGATCTCGATCGGAACGAATCCACACTACGGCGGCGAGGAGCGGCGGGTCGAGGCGTTCCTGCTCGACTTCGACGGTGACCTGTACGGACAGGAGCTGACGATCGAGCTCTGGGCGCGCCTGCGGGACGAGCAGGCGTTCGAGAGCGAGGCCGAGCTGGTCGAGCAGATCGCGCGGGATGTCGAGGCGACGCGTCGGGCGCAGCGCCCGGTCTGAGCCGCAGGTTCGGCGGCGCGGCCGCATCCATCCGGTATGGCGCGCATCACGACGGCCGGTCTCGTCCGCTGCCTCGACTGCGGCACCGAGTACCACCTCGCCTCGGAGCGCGGGGAAGCCGACCCCTGTCCGCGCTGCGGCGGCGTCGGCTGGATCGCGCTCGAGGCGTGCGACGCGCGGCGGCCGAAAGAGAACAGCAGCTAAACGCAAGTTTGCGCAGTTCCCGGCGTCTCGTGGGCATGGGAACCGCCACTCGCATGCAGCGAGGCCTGAAGGTGCTCCAGTCCGTGAGCTGCCTCGGCTGTGGCGGCGTCTACGCGAAGCCGGCCGGCGGAGGCACGGCGGCGATGAACCCGGGCTGCCCCGACTGCGGGTACCTGGGGTGGCTGCCGTTCACCCCGGAAGCAGGGTCGCGGCAGCTCCACTTCGCCGCGGATCGCCGGCTGCACCTGCACGCGTAACGACGCTGACGCCGCCGAAGTAGTGATGCCGATCCGGCCATGCCCGCACGGCGTAGCCGGCCTGCTCGAGCGCCGCCGAGACGCCGTCCTCGAAGCCCGGCTCGAGCTGCACGACGCCGTCGGCGGGATGGAGCCGCGGTCGGTCGACCGCCGCCTCCGGGTCGAGCCCCTCGTCGAGCGTTCCGGCCAGCACCTGCACGAGCGCGCTGCGCAGGCGCGTGCCGCCAGCCGCTCCGCCGGCGAAGGCGAGCCCGCCGTCGTCCAGCGCAAGCAATGGCGACATCATGCTGCCCATACGGTCGCCCGGCGCGAGCTCCCCGCGGATCAGGTCGGCCTCGCCGAGCATGCTGTTCAGGTGCAGATCGAGGCCCGGTAGCCAGTCGCCCGCGCCGAGGCCGAGGCTGCTCGTCAGCACGCAGGCGCTGCCCTCGGAATCGACGACGGTGAGGTTCGTCGTGTCGCCGGGGGCGTCCGGGCGGTCGAGCGTCTCCACGAGCGCGAGCGCGCGCTCAGGAGCGGACAGCCCGGCGAGCCGTGGGAGGACTACGAGCGGTTCCTCGAGCGGCGCCAGTCCGCTTCGCGTGAGCACGCGCGTCCCGGCGTACGGGACGACCGCCGGCGGCGACCACTCCGCCTCGTAGGCCTCGAGGTCGGTGCGCGTGACGAGACCGTTCCGCTCCTCCATCAGCACGAGCAGGGCCCTCGCGATCGACCCGTCGTAGAAGCTGTCCGGCCCTTCCTCGACGAGGAGCTCGAGCGCCCGCACGAGCCCCGGCTGACGCAGGCGCCCGCCGGCCGCGAGCAGCTCGCCTCCCGGCGCGTAGATCGTCGCTCCCTCGTTCATCGTCATCACCGGCTCGAGCATCGCGAGGCACGCCGCGTGCGCCGGCGGGAAGTCGACGCCGTCGTGCGCGAGCCGCAGCGCCGGCTCGACCAGCCGCTGCCATGGAAGCCGGCCGTGTGCGGCATGGAGTGCGCCGAGGCCGGCCGGGAGCCCGGGCACGCCGCAGGAGGCGACCCCGATCGCGTAGTGCACCAGCTCCGTCCCGAACGGCACCTGCAGCTCGACGAGCTCGGCCCGGTGGCCGGCCGGCGCGTCCAGGCCCGGCACGGTGACGAAGCAGTCCAGGTTGCGCGCTTCGCCGGTGACCGCGTCGTAGTAGATCGCGTGCCCGCCGCCCAGCAAGCCGGTCATCACCGTCTCGGAGACGCAGGAAGCGATCCCGGCGGCGACCGCGGCGTCGGCGGCCGAACCGCCCACCTCGAGCGCCTCGATCCCGGCCGCGACCGTCGCCGGGTGCCCCGCTGCCACCGCCGCCTGCACTGTGGGCGAATCGTGCCGCTTTCCTTCGAATCGCGTCACCATCGTTGCGTTCGACCTCGATACGCTCGCAGCGGGGAGGAGGATGGTGGCCACCGGCTCGGAACGCGTGCGCGCCCCGGCGCCAGACGCGAAAACCGCGTGGTTGCTACCCTTCCCGGCCAAGACCGCCGTCTCGGCCGCCCGCGTGTGCTTCCTCGCGGCGCGCTTGGACCGCGGAGTCGCATCACGAAGAGGAGGCCCGTTTGACCCTCACCAAGGAAGCGAAGCAGGAGATCGTCGGCAAGCACGGCCGCACCTCCGAGGACACCGGCTCGGCCGAAGTGCAGATCGCCCTCCTGACCGCTCGCATCAACGAGCTCACCGAGCATCTCCGCACGCACCCGAAGGACCACTACTCGCGCCGCGGCCTGCTCAAGCTCGTCGGCCGCCGCCGCAGGCTGCTCCAGTACCTGCAGAAGCGGAACCTCGAGGGCTACCGCGCCCTCATCCAGGAGCTCGGCCTGAGGAGGTAGGCCGAAACCAGACCCACACCCAACCGCCGGAGGGTGGAAGTTTGAGCGAGCTTCGGGCGGCCCGAAGCTGACCCAAACCTCCACTCTCCAGAGAGAAGTGGAGGAACCACATGGCAACAATCACAGAGCCCCGGGTCGCGTCGGTGTCCGTCACCGTCGGCGACCAGGAGCTGACCTTCGAGTCCGGCAAGCTCGCCAAGCAGGCCGACGGCGCCGTCGTCGTCCGCTCGGGCGAGACGATGGTGCTCGCGACCGCCCAGGGCAAGATGGAGGCGCGCGAGGGCGCCGACTTCTTCCCGCTCACCGTCGACGTCGAGGAGCGGATGTACGCCGCCGGCAAGATCCCCGGCGGCTTCTTCAAGCGCGAGGGCCGGCCGACCGAGCGCGCGATCCTGACCGCGCGCATGATCGACCGCCCGATCCGGCCGCTCTGGCCGAAGGGCTACAAGAACGAGGTGCACGTGGTCGCGACGACGCTGTCGGTCGACCTCGTCACCGCGCACGACATCCTCTGCATCAACGGCGCCTCCGC
>DASSQG010000102.1:0-4346 GCA_035702625.1 Gaiellaceae bacterium
TGCCGCTGATCATCCTGGTCCTCGTCCTCCAGAAGAGGATCATCGCCGGCCTTACCGCCGGCGCCGTCAAGGGCTAGAGCCCTCTAGACGACGGCTTCGCGCGCCTCTGGATCAAAGAAGTAGAGGCGGCTCGTGTCGACCACGAGCTCGGCAGAGTGGCCGATCGCGATGCGCGTGCGCGGGCTGACCCGGGCGCACATCCGCAGCTTCCCGGCGCCGTCGCCGTTGCCGCCGAGATGGACCGCGGCGTCCTCTCCAACATCCGCGGTGGCCGCACTCGAGACGACGCCCTTGGCGCTGGTGCCGAAATACAGGAGGACGTCTGCCCCGAGCGGCTCGGTCAGGTCGATCTCGACCTTCATCCGCCGGTCGCTCGGAACCCCGGACTCGAGGCTCGCGTCCTCGAAATCCTCCGGCCGGACGCCGAGGATGATCGGCTTACCGACGTAGTCCTTCAGCCCAGGCCTATTGCGCGCCAGGCTGTCGTCGACCGCGAGGCGATACCCGCCGAAAGCGACGGCGTACTGACCGTTCGCCTGCTCGAGCTGCGCCTCGACGAGGTTGATCGCCGGCGAGCCGATGAAGCCGGCGACGAACTCGTTGGCGGGCTTGTCGTAGAGCACCTGCGGCGTGTCGACCTGCAGCAGGCGCCCGGCGTTCATCACAGAGACGCGGTCGCCCATCGTCATCGCCTCGACCTGGTCGTGGGTGACGTAGATCGTGGTCACGCCGAGCCGGCGCTGGAGCTGGTGGATCTCGGCCCGCATCTGGACGCGCAGCTTCGCGTCGAGGTTGGAGAGTGGCTCGTCCATCAGGTACGCCTGGGGCTCGCGCACGATCGCCCGGCCCATCGCCACCCGCTGCCGCTGCCCGCCGGAGAGCGCGCGCGGCTTGCGCTTGAGGAACTCCTCGATCTGCAGGATCTTGGCGGCCCGGTGCACGCGCTCCTTGATCTCGTTCTTCGGGACGTCGTGGAGCTTCAGTCCGAACGCGAGGTTGTCGTAGACCGACATGTGCGGGTAGAGCGCGTAGCTCTGGAAGACCATCGCGATGTCGCGCTCCTTCGGCGTCAGGTCGTTGACCACGACGTCGCCGATCCGGATCTCGCCGCCGCTGATCTCCTCGAGACCCGCGAGCATCCGTAGCGCCGTCGTCTTGCCGCAGCCGGACGGGCCGACGAGGACCATCAGCTCCTCGTCCTCGATCTCGAGGTCGAGGTCGTGCACGGCCTGAGTCCCGTCCGGATAGACCTTCTGGACGGCGTCGTACGCGATCTCCGCCATACGCGTACTAGTTTCGCACGATCAGGGCCGCGTGCGGAGGAAGCCCGCCGCCGGCGTGCGTCGAGAGAACGACCTCGCCTGCAGGTGCGCTCCGCCGCTCGGCGGTCGTGTTGACGGCGATCGTGTGCCCGCCGCGTTCGAAGGCGACGACGCCGGGCTCCGCGTCGAGCAGCCGGAACCCGCCGCCGAGCGTCCTGCGCAGCGCGAGCAGCCGCCGGTAAAGCTCGAGCAACGATCCCGGATCGCCGTGCTGGGCCTCGACGTTCCGCTCCTGCGGGTCGACGAGCGGCAGCCACGGCTCACCGGTCGTGAAGCCGCCGTTCGCGGTCGCGTCCCACTGCATCGGGTGGCGCAGTCCGTCGCGGCCGGCGCGGTCGAACGGCGGCTCATGGCCCGGGCCGTTCGCCAGGCCGAGCTCGTCGCCCTGGTAGACGAAGGCAGCGCCCGGGAGCGTGAGCAGGAGCACCGCGGCCGCGCGCAGGTTCTCGCGGCCGACTCGCGTCGCCAGCCGGTCGAAGTCGTGGTTCGACATCACCCAGGCCGCGCGCTCGACCTTCGCGGCCGCGTCGATCGCCGCCCGCAGCCGCTCGGCGTCCCAGGGGCAGAACAGGAGCTCGAACCCGAACACGAGGTCGAGCACCTCGAGCCAGCGCCCGTACTCGCTCGTCGGGAGGTATACCTCGCCGACGAGCAGCGCGTCGCCCGCGGCTGCCCGGATCGCGCGCAGGGTGTCGACCGCCTCGGGCCGGTTGTCGGAGTAGACGTGGTCGAGCGTCGCGCTCTCGCCGAGCCGCGGGAGCGGGAACGTGCCCGAGGCGGGCGGGTCGTCCCGCAGCTCCGCGTCCTTGAGCAGCACGTTGACCGCGTCGAGCCGGAACCCGTCGACGCCCCGCTCGAGCCAGAAGCGGACGACGTCCTGCATCGCCTCCACCACCTCCGGGTTGCGCCAGTCGAGGTCCGGCTGCTCGGGGTAGAAGGAGTGCAGGTACCAGCGGCCGCTCCGCTGGTCGCGGCTCCACGCCGGCCCGCCGAAGGCCGCGACCCAGTTGTTCGGCGGCCCGTCGATCGGCGACCAGACGTACCGGTCGGGGTGCTCGCGGAACCACGGGTGCTCGATCGACGTGTGGCAGAAGACGAGGTCGAGCAGCACGCGCAGGCCGAGCCGGTGCGCGGCCACGACGAGCGCGTCGAAGTCGGAGAGCGTCCCGAAGCGCGGGTCGACGTCCGTGTAGTCCGAGACGTCGTAGCCGAAGTCGGCGAGCGGCGACGGGTAGATCGGCGAGAGCCAGAGCGCGTCTGCGCCGAGGTAGGCGAGGTGCTCGAGCCGCCGCTCGATCCCGCGCAGGTCGCCGACGCCATCCCCGTCCGAGTCCTCGAACGAGCGCGGGTAGACCTGGTAGACGACCGCATCGCGCCACCACATCGCGGGCGCGAGCATACGTTCCGACGGCGCTAGGATCTCCCGCAAAACCACACACGCCAGGAGGATCAGCCAGCGATGCCAACCGAGCCCGGAAAGATCCGCAACGTCGCCGTCACCGGCCACCGCGGGACCGGGAAGACGTCGCTGGTGGAGGCGATGCTCTTCCAGGCCGGCGCGATCAACCGCCTCGGCACCGTCGAAGGCGGGACGACCACCTCGGACTGGGACGAGGACGAGCAGCGCCGGCAGATGTCGCTCTCGTCGTCGCTCTGCCACCTCGAGTGGCAGGGCCGCAAGATCAACCTGATCGACACGCCCGGGGACGCGGGCTTTGCCGGCGATACGGTCGCCGCGCTGCGCGTGGTCGAGGGCGCGCTCGTCGTCGCGAGCGCCGTGATGGGCGTCGAGGTGCAGACGAGCCGGGTCTGGGAGCGGTCGACGGCGCTCGACCTGCCGCGCGTCGTGTTCGTGAACATGCTCGACCGCGAGCGGGCCGACTTCTACCGCGCGCTCGAGCAGTTCCGCTCGCAGCTCTCCGAGCGCTGCGTCGCCGTGCACCTGCCGATCGGCACGGAGCACGAGCTGACCGGGATCGTCGACGTGCTGCACATGTGCGCCTACCTGAGCCCGGACGGCGGGCGCGAGAGCGGCCCCACCGAGATCCCCGAGGAGCTCAACGACACGGTCGCGCAGTACCGCACGCAGCTGCTCGACTCGGTCGTCGAGACCGACGAGGGGCTGATGGAGCGCTACCTCGAGGGCGAGGAGCTCGGCCACGAGGAGGTCGCGCACGCGCTCAAAGACGCGGTCACGCGCGGCGAGCTGTTCCCGGTCGCGTGTGGCGTCGCGACGAAGAACCTCGGCACGACGGCGCTGCTCGACCTGCTCGTCGAGGGCGTGCCGTCGCCGGCGAAGCGACCGGTCTCGATCGACGTCGACGCCGGCGGCACGACGGCGTTCGTGTTCAAGACCGTCGCCGACCCGTTCGCGGGCCGGATCAACCTCTTCCGCGTCCTCAGCGGCACGCTCGGCGCCGACGCAACCGTCGTGAACGCGCGCTCGCACGGCAAGGAGCGCGTCGGCACGCTGCTCGCGCTCCAGGGCAAGGACCACGAGCAGGCGACCGAGTTCGGCGCGGGCGACATCGGCGCGGTCGCGAAGCTGAAGGAGACGACGACGGGCGACGTGCTGCTCGATTCCGAGCGCGAGCTCGAGCTGCCGAAGCTCGACTTCCCGGAGCCGGTGATGAGCTTCGCCGTCACCCCGAAGGCCAAGGGCGACGAGGAGAAGGTCGCGTCGTCGCTGCGCCGCCTCGCCGAGGAAGACCCGACCCTCGTACTGCGTCGCGACCCGCAGACCGGCGACCAGCTGCTCTCCGGCATGAGCCAGATGCACGTCGAGGTCGCGGTCGACCGGCTGAAGGGCCGCTTCGGCGTCGACGTCGACCTGCACCAGCCGCACGTGCCGTACCTCGAGACGATCCGCAAGGAGTCACGCGCGCGCCACCGCTACAAGAAGCAGACCGGCGGCCGCGGCCAGTTCGGCGACTGCGAGATCGTGCTCGAGCCGCTCCCGGAGCGCGAGGGCTACGAGTTCGTCGACGAGATCGTCGGCGGCGTGATCCAGCAGGGGTACCGCCC
>DASSQG010000103.1:0-8405 GCA_035702625.1 Gaiellaceae bacterium
GTCGCGCTCGCCGACGTGAACGGCGACGGGCGGCTCGACGTCGTCACCGCGAACTCGTCCGCACGGACCGTGTCGGTCCTGCGGAACCTCGGCAGCGGCACGCTCGCGTCGAAGGCCGACTACACGACGGGCCCGCTGCCGATGGCGGTCGCGGCCGGCGACCTGAACGGCGACGGGCGCGTCGACCTCGTGACGGCGAACAGCGGCGCCGCGACCGTCTCCGTCCTGCTCAACCGCGGGAACGGGGCGTTCGCGCCGCGCGCCGACGTCGTCACCGGCGGCGCTCCGAACTCGGTCGCGCTGGCCGACTTCGACGGCAACGGCAAGCTGGACGTGGCGACGGCGAACCCGCGCGCGCGACCGGGCCGCGGCGTGACCGTGCTGCTCGGCCGCGGCGACGGCACCTTCCGGCCCCGTCGCGACTACGCGGTCAGCCACACCGCAAGCCGCGTCGTCGCGGGTGACCTCAACGGCGACGGGCGCCCGGATCTCGCGCTCAGCGAGGCCGGCAACCTCGCCGTGATGCTCAACCGCGGTGACGGGCGCTTCGACGCGCCGCTCTGGTTCGGCTACGGCGACGCGCTGGCCGCGGCGGACTTCAACCTGGACGGGCGGCTCGACCTCGCCGGCTCGTGGGTGAACGACCGCAACGGCGCCTGGAGCGTCACCGCCCACCTGAACGCGCCGGGGTTCTGCGACGTGCAGAGCGTCGTCGGCAAGACGGTCGCGGCGGCGAAGCAGCTGCTCCAGCGCGCGGGTTGCGGCCTCGGGAGCGTCCGGCACGCCCGCTCGGCGCGCGTCCGGCGAGGTCGAGTGATCCGGCAGTCGCCGCGGTTCCCGGGCGGCGTGCTCGCCGCCGGAGGCAAGGTCGCTGTCGTGGTCAGCGTCGGCCGGCGCTGACCCACCAGGACGGCGTTGACGGCCAGGGGCTCAGCCGGACGGTCGGCACGCCCCCCAGGAGCGCTCGCCGACGACGTAGAAGAAGGCGCCGCGCAGGTGGGTCGGCCGGCGAAAGCGGACGACGAGGATGCTGCCGCGCGGCCGGCCGAGGATCGGGTGGTCGTAGTACGTGAGCTCGCGGCTGGCGATCACGTCGTCGCGGCGCGCCAGCCACGAGGCTGCGCTGCTCGTCTGCACGATCGCGAAGCGTGTGCGACAGCGCCGGAACCCGGGCGCCCAGGCCAGCTCGGGTCGGCCCGGGAGGTACCAGGCCATCGCCGAGGTGATCTGGACGCCGGTGGGGTAGTCGACGATCAGGCCGTCGCGGAACCTCCAGCCGAAGCTGGTCAGCGCGCGGGCAGCCTTGTCGTACGCGACCCGGCCCAGACTCGCCTGCGCGTACGCGGCGCCTGCGAGCACGACGGCGACGCTGGCGATCGCCGCGACGGGCAGCACGCGGGGCGGCAGCTCCCGCACGCCTGCGGCGACCAGGATCGCGAGGAACGGCGCGACCGGGAGCAGGTTGCGCTGGTCGAAGATCGGCTCGCCTGCGACCCAGACGACGCCGGCGCCGAGGATCGGCAGCAGTCCGAGGGCAACCACGGCGGTGCCTTCCGAGCGTCGCCACCAGAGCGTGACCGCGCCGACGACGAGCGCAAGCGTCAGCGCGACGCGTGCGAGTCCGTAGAGGAGCCCGTCTGGGCCGAAGAAGAGCTGACCAGGCAGCGTCGCGACGGCGTTGACGTCGAAGCCGCCGATCCAGCGATAGCGGCCGTGCTGGTGCTGATGGATCAAGCCGGGCATCCAGAGCAGGAAACCCGCGAGCCCAATGGCCAGCGCCACCGTCGTCCGGCGTGCGCCGGGAGCCCTCGTCGCCCAGGGCCAGACGGCCCCCGCGGCGAGCACGAAGAAGAAGAAGTAGTGGGTCAGGGTGCCGAGCCAGGCGACCGCGGACAGGCCGACGAGCACGCGGGTCCGCGGCCGTTGCGCGGCCTCGACGAGCAGCATGCCGAACGCGACCGAGAGGAGCACTACGAGCGCGTAGGCTCGGATCTGCTCGGCGTACGCGACCGGCTCCGACCCGAGCGCGACCAGGGAGCCTGCTAGAGCGGCGGCTGCTTGGCTGCGGAGCAGCTGCCTCGCCCACGCGGCGGTCAACGCTGCCGCAACCGCGACGAAGGCGACCGACAGCAGCCGTACGGACGCGACGTCGCCGACGGCGAGCCGCGCCAGCCAGGCGACGACGTACCAGCCGGGAGGCGTCGACTCGGTCAGCCGCACGTGTCGCAGCACGCCGGCGAGGTCGGGCTCGCCGAGGATCCGCGCGGAAGCGACCTCGTCGCCGTAGAGCGCGTGCCCGAGCGCCCCCGGGAGGCTCGCGGCGCCGGCGCACGCGGCCACTGCGAGCGGTACCGCCCATCGGTCGGCGCGTGGGCTCACTGTCGCCGATCATCCGGCCGCTCTGGAACTCCGCGGTCACCGCCGCGTAACGGTTCTGCTACGGCCTACGGCACAGCTCAGACCCGCTGGGTGTCGCGCGCGTAGGCGCGGCGAGCCAGAGCGGCGGCGCCGATCGTCCAGGCGACGACCACGAGCCACCCTGTCGTGCCCCAGCCGTGCTCGCCGAGCCCGACGTGGGCCGCCTGGACGAGCCAGTACGACGGCAGCGCCTCGGCGATCTTCTGCATCGCGCCGCTCGTGATCGGGAACCAGGTGCCACCGAGCAGCGCGAAGACGGCGGTGGTGCCGCCGATCGCAGGGCCGACCGAGTCGCTCGTCAGCAGGTGCCCGAACAGGATCCCGAGCGCGGCGAACGGGGCGAGGCCGATCAGCACGAGCCCGGTCATCGCGAGCCAGTTTCCCGCCTGCAGGTGGACGCCGAGCGTCGCGCCGGCGATGTAGAGCAGGACGATCGTGAGGATCCCCATCACGTAGGCGGTCACGACCTTGACGCGGAAGTACATGCGGGTCGAGAGCGGGGTCAGGCGCAGCTGGCGATTCCAGCCGACCGTCCGCTCCGCGGCGATGCGCGCGCCGGAGCCGAGCACCGCGTTCATCGCGCCGAACGCCGCCAGCCCGACCATGAAGTAGAGCGGCGCCGAGATGCCGGTGCCGCCGAGGTCGTGCTCGTTCCGGTTCGGCGCGGCGATCGCGTAGTAGAGGACGAGCGGGAAGCCGAGCGAGAAGATGTAGAGCCGCCGGTTCCGGAACGTCCGCAGCAGCTCGAAGCGTGCGTAGGCAAGCGGGTTGCTCACGCGGGCACCTCCTCGTCCGCGGTCAGCTGGACGAATGCCTCCTCGAGCCCGGCGCCGCGCACCTCGATGTCGCGGGCGTCCGGATAGCGCGCGATCAGGCCGCGCAGCGCCGCGTCGGAGTCCGAGCACGCGAGCGCGACGGCCTCGCCGCGGCGGTCGGCGTGCGTGACTCCGGGCAGGCGCTCGAGCTCCTCGAGGGCGACGCCGGGCAGCGTCGCCCGGATGGTGCGCGAGCCGACGATCGCCTTGATCTCCGTCGGCGGGCCGTCGGCGACGACTCGGCCGTGCGCCATCAGCACGACGCGGTCGGCGTAGGCGTCGGCTTCCTCCAGGTAGTGCGTCGCGAAGAGGAACGTCTTGCCGCGCTCGGAGAGCTCGCGGACGGTCGTCCAGAAGGCTCGCCGCGACTCGACGTCCATGCCGACAGTGGGCTCGTCGAGCACGAGGAGGTCGGGGTCGCTGACGAGGGCGACGGCGAAGCGCAGGCGCTGCCGCTCGCCGCCGCTCAACCTTTCGGTCCGGCGGTCGGTGATGTCGGAGAGCTGCGCGAAGCGGAGCGCCTCGTCGACGTCGAGCGGCTTCGGGAAGAGCGCCGCCATCATCGCGACGAGCTCGCGGACGGTGAGGTCGCGCAGCACGCCGCCCTCCTGGAGCATCGCGCCGACGCGGCCGGCCGCGACCGCTCGCTCCGGGGGGCCGCCGAACACGGCCACCGTCCCGGCGTCCGGGCGCTGCAGCCCGAGGAGCATGTCGACCGTGGTCGACTTGCCGGCGCCGTTCGGCCCGAGCAGCGCCACCGTCTCGCGTTCGTGCACCTCGACGTCGATCCCGCGCACGGCGCGCACGGGCCCTGCGGGTGAGCCGAACGTCTTCTCGAGTCCGCGGAGCTCGATCCCGTTCGACGGTGCCACGGCCTGCACGGTAGCCGTAAGCTGCCGGCCGTGGACGAGGCGAAGCTGCAGCAGACGGAGCATGGGCTCATGGCGCAGGGACCGGGGTGGTACGTCCTCAACGCGCGTGACGCGTCGTGGCACGCGGCCGAGGGGCGCGGCGCCTACTCCAACCTCGAGGGCGAGCCGGAGTTCGAGCAGTACGGCGTGCACCTGGTCACGCTCGCGCCGGGCGAGGCGATGGCCATGTACCACTGGGAGGCGGACCAGGAGGACTTCCTCGTGCTGGCGGGCGAGCCGGTGCTCGTGATCGAGGGCGAGGAGCGGCCGCTGAAGCGCTGGGACTTCGTCCACTGCCCGCCCGAGGCGAAGCACGTGATCGTCGGCGCCGGCGACTCGCAGTGCCTCGTGCTCGCGATGGGCGCGCGCGACCGCTCCGTCGGCCCGGACTGGGGCGCGTACCCCGTCGACGAGATCGCCGCCAGGTACGGCGCGAGCGTCGACGAGGCGACGACCGAGCCGAAAGAGGCGTACGCGAAGGTCGCCCGGCGACAGCCGAGCCGGTTTCGCGAGGGCTGGCTCCCCGAGTAGCGGCGGGAAGGCGGGCCGCCGGTTCGCCGTCATGTGGTCACTCGAAACAGGAGAGTGAGCCATGGCATACGAAGAGCTGAAGGAACGGCAGAGCGTCATGTGGGGCAACGGCCCTTACGAGCGGATCACCGCGACGCTCCTCGACATCCACGACCGCGTCATCGAGCGGCTGGCGCCCGAGCCCGGCGACCGTTGGATCGATCTCGCGACCGGCACCGGCGCGATCGCCGAGCGGGCAGCGGCGGCCGGTGCGAGCGTCACCGGCGTCGATCTGTCGCCGGTGCTGATCGAGACTGCGGAGGAAGGCGCCGCCGCCAAGGGGCTCGAGATCGACTACCGCGTCGGCGACGTCGAGCGGCTCGACCTGCCGGACGCGAGCTTCGACAAGGTGTCGTCGACCGTCGGGATCATGTTCGCCCCGGATCATCGGGCGACGGCGAGCGAGCTCGCGCGCGTCACGGCGCCCGGGGGACGCATCGCGCTCGCCAACTGGACTCCCGCCGGCGGTCTCGGGAAGCTGTTCAAGGTGATGGCGCCCTACCAGCCGGCGCCGCCGCCGAGCAGCCCGTTCGACTGGGGCGACGAGACGAAGGTGCGCGAGCTGCTCGGCGACGCCTTCGAGCTCGAGATCGAAGAGCACGTCTCGACATTTCGCACGGAGTCCGGCGAGACGTACTGGGATTTGTTCTCGTCGAGCTACGGCCCGACGAAGACGCTTGCCGACGGGCTCGGCGACCGGCGCGAGGAGCTGCGCCGTGACTGGGTCGAGTTCTTCGAGTCGAACTACCGCTCGAACGGCGAGATCGAGCACCCGCGCGAGTACCTGCTGATCTCGGGGATCCGCCGCTAGACGACCGCGAGCACGCCGTCGAGGGGCGCGGGCACGCGGTCGAGGTCGAGCGCCTCGACGAGGCGGCGCGCGTACTGGATCTTGCGGCTGCCGCCGCTGCCCAGGAAGCGGCGCAGCTGCTCCTCGACGGCGCGCCCGCGCCACGACGGCTGCTTCTGCAGTGTGCGGAACGGGCCGAGGTCGCCGTGGGCGTCGAGCACGCGCAGCACCTCGTCCGCGCCAAGCGCGCGGATCAGCTCGCCTTCGAGGTCGGGGTCGCAGACGAACACCTCGTCGAGGGCGCGGCGGAACCCGTCGGCTTCGCCGGCGTCGACGAGGCCGATTACCCTCGCGCTGTCGTGCCGCGCCAGCGCCCGGCGCACGGCCTGCGCGCCGCCGATCGCGTCGACGACCACGCCCTCGGCGGCGAGATCGCGCCCGCGGCGCAGGGCAAGCGTCTCGAGCGCGACCAGGTCGCTCGTCCCCTCGACCAGCACGACCGCGCGCTCCACGCTCGGATCGTAAGGTTCGGCTCGTGACGAAGGTCGAGACGTTCCGGGCGCTGCACGAGGGCGAGCCGTTCGTGATCCCGAACCCGTCGGACGTCGGGTCGGCGCGGGTGCTCGAGGCGCTCGGCTTCAAGGCGCTCGCGACGACGAGCTCGGGCTTTGCCTATACGCTAGGCCGCCTCGACGGCAACGTGACGCTCGACGAGGTCACCGTGCACATCGCCGAGCTGAACGCGGCGACGGAGCTCCCGGTCTCGGCCGACCTCGAGAACGGCTACGGGCCGACGCCGCAGGACGCGGCGAGGGCGGTGACCCGCGCGGCCGAGGGCGGCGCGGCCGGCGGCTCGATCGAGGACTGGGACCCGCACGACGAGCGGATCTACGACGCCCGGCACGCCGCTGAGCGGATCCAGGCGGCGGTCGAGGCCGCGCGCGCGACGGGCTTCGTCCTGACGGCCCGCGCCGAAGGCTTCATCCGCGGCAACCCCGATCTCGACGACGCGATCGCACGGCTGCAGTCGTTCGAGGCCGCGGGTGCCGACGTGCTCTACGCGCCCGGCCTGAGCACCGTCGAGCAGGTGCGCGAGCTGTGCGGCGCGGTCGGCAAGCCCGTGAACGTGCTCGCGCGGCCGAGCTTCAGCTTCGCCGAGCTGACCGAGGCCGGCGCGCAGCGCGTCAGCGTCGGCGGCGGGCTCACGTGGGTTGCGGTGAAGGCGTTCGCCGATGCCGCGACGGCGATCCGCGACGACGGCGACTTCTCGGCGCTCGCGGCGAGCGTGCCGCTGCGCGACTGGCTCTAGCGCCAGCTCACGGCGTACGCGTCGACGTTCGTCGTCAGCCGGCGCACGTCGGTTCCGTCGGTCCGCAGGCTGTAGACGTCGTACGTCGCAGCGTGACTGTTTCGCAACAGGGGCGTGACGGGTTGACGACGCCGCGCAGGCTCGTAACGTGAGTGGAGGCCCCGCGCCCCCGCGTGGCCGACGACGTGGAGGAGCCATGCGCTTCGCGACAGCACAACGCTCGGGGGAGCGTTGGGAGCCGGCTCCAGCTGCGGCAGCTTCGAAACGATCCCACGCCGTCCGTCGATCGTGCCGCCGCCCGGCACCAGGGGAGAACGGGCGCGGTGGAGAGGAGTTCGAATGCCGCAGCAGAGACCGTACGCCCGCCTCGCGCCCCTTCTGGCGCTGCTCGCACTCGCCTGTGCGCTCGTAGCCGTCGCCGCCCCGACCGCGAGCGCGGCGTCGAAGCGCCGCCACATCGGGCCGGCGCTGGGAATCGCGTGGGACATCGCCGGGAAGGGCGCGTCGCGCCACCAGCTGAAGCCCACGCATCGTGCGCACCGGGTCGTCCGCAGCCGCTTCGGCCACGCGCTGAGGACGCTGGTGCCGTTCGCCGTCTGCCCGGACCCGACGTGCAACATGACCTACCACAGCGGGAGCCTCGTGCTGGGGCCACACACGACCCACGTCGTCTACTGGCAGCCCTCCGGCTTCTCGGTCACCGCGAACTACCACTCGCTGATCGAGCGCTTCTTCACCGACGTCGCGGCGGACAGCGGCCGCGTGACGAACGTCTACGCGACCGACACGCAGTACAGCGACTCGGGCAGCAACTTCATCCGGTACCAGCAGACGTTCGCCGGCTCGCTGACCGACACGAACGCGTTCCCGGCGACGCAGTCGGGCTGCCCGACGAGCGACGGCGCCGGGCGAACCGTCGCGGACTGCCTGACACAGACGCAGGAGGCGAACGAGCTCGACTCGTTCATCCAGTCGAACGGGCTCCCGCGCGGCCTGAACAACATCTACTTCCTCGTCCTCCCCGACAACGTCGAGACCTGCGTCGACGACTTCTCGTCGTGCGGGAACATCCTCAACACCACGCCGAACCGGTACTGCGCGTACCACAGCTTCTTCAACATCTCCGGCCACGGCGAGACCTTGTGGGCCAACCAGCCGTACATCGGTTTCGCCGACAACCACTGCGGCAGCGGCGACGCGACGAAGCGCCCGAACGGCGACGTCACCGACCACGAGCTGAACGTGCTCAGCCACGAGCACAACGAGACGATCACCGACCCGGACAACGGCGGCTGGTTCGACACGAACGGGACCGGCGAGAACGGCGACAAGTGCAACTTCAACTTCGGCACGAAGATCGCCTCGAACGCGAACGGCAACTACAACCAGCTGATCAACCACGACCCGTACGAGCTGCAGCTGGAGTGGGACAACACGATCACCGGCTGCTCCGCGAACTTCGGCGCGCTGGCGCCGACGGCGCTGTTCGGGTTCACGCCGGCCTCGCCGGCGGCGCTCGACCCGGTGGCCTTCGACGGGAGCACGTCCCACTCGAACAACACCGGCGGCTACATCGTCGACTGGCACTGGAC
>DASSQG010000104.1:0-5538 GCA_035702625.1 Gaiellaceae bacterium
CGGCGGCGAGGTCAACTTCACCGGCTTCGGGAAGTTCTCGACCCAGCACCGCAAGGAGCGCCAGGGCGTCAACCCTCGGAACCCGAGCGAGAAGGTGACGATCCCGGCGGCGACCGTGCCGAAGTTCTCGGCCGGCAGCACCCTGAAGACCGCCGTCAAGGGCGGCTAGGGCCGCCGCACCACAGAAGCTTCGTGAGGGCCGCGCGAGCGGCCCTCACTCGTTTTCGGAGGGCTGCGCGAGCGGCCGACACTCGTCTTCCGCCGACTCTCACGCTACGGTGCTGTCCGAGTTGGCGGCCGAGCCCGCACTGACGACGACGCTCTTCCCCGACCGCCTCGCAGACGCGGTCGAGCGGAAGCGCTCCCAGCTTCTCGTCGGGCTCGACCCTCGGCCCGACCTCCTGCCGGTCGAGCTCGCGGGCGACGCCCACCTCTCGAGCGAGGCCGCCGCCGACGCGAGCGCACGCTTCTGCTGCGGCATCGTCGACGCGGTCGCGCCGCATGCGGTCGGCGTCAAGCCGCAGCTCGCCTTCTTCGAGGCGATGGGCTCGCACGGGCTGCGGGCGTTCGAGGAGGTTTGCGCCTACGCGCGCTCCGCGGGGCTGATCGTCCTCGCCGACGCGAAGCGCGGGGACATCGGCTCGACGTCGCGCGCCTACGCGGCGGCGTACCTCGAGCCGCGCGGCGACGAGCCGCCGCTCGCCGACGCGATGACCGTCAACCCGTACCTCGGCCGCGACTCGCTCGAGCCGTTCCAGCGCGCCTGCCGCCGCCACGGCGCCGGTGTCTTCTGCCTCGTCAAGACCTCCAACGAAGGCGGCGCGGACGTCCAGGACTTGGTGCTGACGGACGGGCACCCGGTCTGGCACCACGTCGCGCTGCTCGTCCACGAGCTCGGTGAGGAGCTCGTCGGCGAGCGCGGCCTGTCGGCGGTCGGCGCCGTCGTCGGCGCGACGCATCCGCGCGCCGTCGCCGAGGCGCGACGGCTGCTGCCGCAGGCGATCCTGCTCCTGCCCGGCGTCGGGGCGCAGGGCGCCACTCCGGCCGACCTCGCGCGCGCCTTCACGAGCGGCCCGTCGAGCGCGCTCGTCAACGCCTCGCGCAGCGTCATCTACGCCTTCCGCAACGGCCGCGAGGACTGGCGCGGCGCCGCGTCCGCCGAGGCGGCGAGGCTGCGGCGCGACGTCTGGGCCGTCGCGGGCTGGTAGGCGTGGACAGCGGCTGGCACAAGTACGGCAAGCGCTTCGCCGCGCCGGCCGCGTTCCTGCTCGCCGTCACGGTCGCCGTGCTGCTCGTGCGGGCGGGCCTGAAGACGACGAATGCCTCGGACACGACCACGATCCGCACCCAGACGGTCACGAACAGGCCCGTCACGACTGCGGCCGTTCCGCCGGGACGGCGACGCTACTACCGGCTCAAGGCGAACGAGACGCTCAGCGACGTCGCGATCAAGTTCCGGACGAGCGTCGAGCAGCTGCTCGCCCTCAACCCCGGAGTCCGGCCCACGAATCTGACGGTCGGCGAGCGCATCCGCGTCAAATAAGATCGCCCCGCGTGAAGGGCCTCTTCGTCGCCGCGGCCGCGGCCCTGGCGCTCGCGGCTCCCGTGCTCGCGGCACCACCGCAGGTGACCGCGCACGCGTTCGTTGTCGAGAACGGCTCGACGGGCGAGGTGCTCGGCGGGCGCAACGCGGACGGACGCGTGCCGATCGCGAGCATCACGAAGCTGATGACCGTGCTGCTGACCCTCGAGCGGACGAAGCCCTCGGACGTCGTCACCGTCAGCCCCGGCGCCGCGGCCGTCGGCGAGTCGACGGTGGATCTGCGCGCCGGCGAGCGGCTGACCGTCCACGATCTGCTCGAGGCGGCGCTGATCCAGAGCGCGAACGACGCCGCCGACGCGCTCGCCGACTACGTCGGGCGTGGGAGCGAGCAGCGCTTCGTCGCGCTGATGAACCAGCGCGCGCGGCAACTCGGGCTTCGCGAGACGCACTACGTCCGCCCGGACGGTCTCGACGCGCCGGGGCACGTCTCGAGCGCGCACGACGTGACGCTCCTCGCGCGGGTGCTGATGCACCACGCGATCGTCCGGCAGATCGTCCGCATGCGCACCGCCTCGATCGCCGGCGGCCGGACGCTCCACACCTGGAACGACCTGCTCTCGACGTACCCGGGCGTGTTCGGCGTCAAGACCGGCCACACCTCGGAGGCCGGCTGGTCACAGGTCGCGGCCGCGCGGCGCGGGCCCCTGACGATCTACGCGACGCTGCTCGGCAGCCCCGACCGGTCCCGGCGGAACGCCGACCTCGCGAAGCTGCTCGACTGGGGCTTCTCGCGCTACGCGCCGGCGTCGGCCGCGGTGAAGGGCCGCGAGTACGGCCGCGCCGAGCTCGGCTACGGGAGAGAGCCTGTCGCGCTCGTGGCCGCCACGTCGCTGCAGCCGTGGCTGCGCGTCGACTTCCCGGTCGTCCGGCGCGTCGTCGCCGTGGGCGCGGCGCGGCTGCCGGTGACGAAAGGCGAGCGGCTCGGCGAGGTGCGTGTCTACCAGCGCGGCCGACTCGTCGGCTCGGTGCCGCTGGTCGCGTCGCGCTCGGTCGCGCGGCCCGGGGTCGCGGGCCGCGTGCGGTGGTACGCGACGCGTACCCTGCACCACGTGGCGGGGTGGTTCACGTGAGCATGGTCGTCACGGTCACGATGAACGCGGCGATCGACCGCACCCTGACCGTCCCCAACTTCCAGCGTGGCCAGCGCCACCGCGCGAGCGCGGGCCTGACGCTCGCGGGAGGCAAGGGGATCAACATCGCGCGGGCCCTGAAGCGGCTCGGCGTCCCCGTCGTCGCGACCGGCCTCGCGGGCGGGCGCACCGGCACGCGGATCGTCGAGGAGCTGACGGCCGAGGCGATCCTGAACGACTTCGTCCGCATCGACGACGAGTCGCGCACCTCGACCGCGATCGTCGATCCGACCGGCGGCAGCTACACCGAGCTGAACGAGTGGGGGCCGCACGTCTCCGGCGAGGAGCTCGAGATGCTGCTGGAGAAGCTCGTCTACCTCTCGCAGGGCGCGGACTACGTGATCTTCGCCGGCTCGCTGCCGCGCGGGATCGACGACGACTTCTACGCCGAGGCTGTCCACGAGCTGAACCGTCGCGGCGCGCAGACCGTGCTCGACTCCGAGGGCGAGCCGCTGCGCCTCGGCGTCCAGGCGGAGCCGCTGCTCGTGTCGCCGAACGAGCGCGAGGCCGAGGCGCTCGTCGGGCAGGAGTTCAACGACGACGACGACTTCCTCACCGGCCTCGAGACGATCGCCGAACTCGGCGCGCGCAACGTGCTGATCACGCGCGAGTCCGGCTGCTGGGCGCTGCTGCGCACCGACCGGCACGCGAGCCGCTACCGCGCGGAGGCGGCGCTGGTCGAGCCCGTCTCCGCCGTCGGCTCGGGCGACGTCCTGCTCGCCGCCTTCGTGGCCGCCCGACTCGACGGCCGCTCCGACGAGGAGGCGCTGCGGGCGGCGGTCGCGGCCGGCGCGGCGTCGACGCTCGAGATCGGCGCCGGCCGCTTCGAGCCGCGCGAGGCCGGGCGCCTCGTGAACGCGATCGAGGTCTCGCAGCTCGAGCCGGTCGCCGACTAAAGCCCTCATCTGCGTCAGCCGATACCTGGCGGGCGATGAATCGCCAGCGCCTGCCTGTGGTGCTGTCTGCGGCGGCTCTCCTGATCGCCGTGCTCGGCGCCACTCCCAATGGAGTCGCCGCCCTGACCGGCGGCGCCGTCCGCGTTGCGCAGTTCGCCAAGAACGCCGCCAAGGTCGGCGGGATCGGCGCCTCGAAGAAGCCGAACGCCGGCAAGTTGCTCCCGCTCGGCAAGAACGGCAAGTTCCCGGCGTCCGTGCTGCCCGGCGGCGTCCGCGGCCCGGCCGGCCCGGAAGGCGCGCAAGGGCCCGCCGGCCCTGCGGGGCCTCAGGGCCAGCAGGGGATTGCGGGCCAGAAGGGCGCGAAGGGCTCGACCGGACCCGCCGGACCGCAGGGTTCGACCGGCCCGCAGGGGCCGATCGGTCCGCCCGGTGGCTTCGGCCTCCTGAACCTCGGCCGGGTGAACGTCGTCAGCCGCGCGCTCGCCCCGAACGGCGCGCACTCGTCCGTCGTCTCCGGCGCCGACGCGCTGCCGCTGGTCGCCGTCTTCGCGTCCGGACCGGACGACCTGCAGGCCGTCCACTGCGCGGAGGCGGCCTGCGCATCGGCGACCACGACCACGCTCGACTCGACCGGCAACGTCGGCGACTTCCCCTCGGTCACGGTCGGCTCCGACGGTCTGGGAGTGATCTCCTACGTCGACGTCACGAACGGGACGCTCAAGGTCGCGCACTGCACGAACCTCGCCTGCACCGCGGCCGGCCTGACCACGCCGGACCCGTCCGGCAACGTCGGCGCCTCCCAGACGTCGATCACGGTCGGCACCGACGGATTTCCGCTGATCAGCTACTACGACGCGACGAACACGAGCCTCGTCGTCGCCCACTGCTCGACCGTGACCTGCTCGAGCGCGACGACCACCGCGATCGACAGCCCCGGCACCGTCGGGCAGGACTCGTCGATCGCGATCGGCGCCGACGGCCTCGGCCTCGTCAGCTACCGCGACGCCACGAACGTCCACCTCAAGGTCGCTCACTGCAACGACGTCGCGTGCAGCTCGGCGACGGCAACGACGCTCGACCCCGGCACGAGCGTCGCGGGCTCGACGTCGGTCACGGTCGGCGCGGACGGCCGCGGGCTCGTCGGCTACTTCGACAACGGCAGCGCCAACCTCAAGGTCGCGCATTGCTCCGACGTCGCCTGCAGCTCGGCGACGGCCGCGACGGTCGACTCGGCGAGCCTCGTCGGCGAGTACGCGTCCATCTCCGTCGGGATCGACGGGCTCGGCGTCGTCTCGTACTGGGACCACTCCGGTGCCCGCAACCTGAAGGTCGCCCACTGCGTCGACGTGGCGTGCTCGGCCGCCACGACCGCGGTCGTGGACAGTCCCAACGACGTCGGCTCGTTCAGCTCGCTGGCGATCGGCGCGGACGGCCTGCCGCTCGTGACGTACCGCGACGTGACGAACAACGGCGTCCGCTTCGCGCACTGCCCGAACGTCTTCTGCGTCGGGTACCTGCGGCGACGTTAGGTCGTCCAGACGCAGTGCTACGATCGCCGTCCACTTGAGAGACGGCGAGCAACAGGTTTCCTTGGCCCAGGCCCCAGCGCCTGGGCCTTTGTGCATCAAGGGGAGGTAGCTGGGTGGAGATCGAGATCGGGCGGGGAAAGAAGGCGCGGCAGGCATACGGCTTCGACGACATCGCGATCGTCCCGTCGCGGCGGACGCGCGACCCGCAGGACGTCGACATCGGCTGGAAGCTCGGGCCACACCTGCTCGAGCTGCCGCTGCTCGCGTCGGCGATGGACGGGGTCGTCTCGCCGGAGACGGCGATCAAGCTCGGCGAGCTGGGCGGGCTCGGCGTGCTGAACCTGGAGGGCATCTTCACGCGCTACGAGAAGCCCGAGCAG
>DASSQG010000105.1:0-7789 GCA_035702625.1 Gaiellaceae bacterium
GATCGCGGCAGCAGTCCTGATCCGCCGCTACCGCCACGCCGAGTCGAGCCAGCCCGCCGAAGTAGCCGCGTAAAACCAAAAGAAAAGCCCCCGGCTGCGGCTCCGGGGGCTTCTGATTTTTGCGGGCCTTGCTGAGAGGCGACGACCCGGAGGCCTTGGCTCTGCGGCCCAGCCACAACCTCCGGGCCATCGTCGCCTTTCTTTGGCGCGCCCCTTGCATCCCCTAAGCCTGGCGTCCGGCTGGGCTGCAAGGTGGACGGACTATAGACCCGCCTCCGGGATCAGTCAAGTACCTCGGTCAAGTGATTTTCGAACAAGGAAGTTGACCCGTTTTTCGCTGAAACATGACCAATTTGAGGGATATCGCACAACGGTCACTTGCGCCGAAGTGAAGTATTCGTTTCACTTCGCCAGGAGTCGTATGCCCCGCGCTTCAGTAACGCATCAGATCCGCACCGCCGCCACCCCGGGCAGCGCCCGGCTGGGCGAGCGCGTGCGGCAGCTGCGGGTCGCGGCCGGCCTCACGCAGACCGATCTCGCCGGCGACCGGTTCTCCAAGGAATACGTCAGCCAGATCGAGCGCGGAAAGACCAGGCCCACGCGCGAGACGATCGAGTGGCTGGCCGCGAAGCTCGGCGTCGATGCCGCCTTCCTCGAGAAGGGCGTCTCCGCCGACGAGCGCAGCCGGGTCGAGGCGATGCTCGCGCGCGCGGAGGCGCTCGCGAACAACCACCAGTACGCCGAGGCGGTCGAGGAGCTCGAGAGCTCCCGCACCGCCGTCCTCGCGACCGGCGCCGTCGAGCTCGAGGTTCGCGCGCTGCAGACCGAGGCGTGGGCGCGGATGGAGCAGGGCCAGCTCCGGCCGGCGCTGCAGCTGCTGGAGCGCTGCCGCACGTTCGCCGAGGGGCCCGGCTTCTCGGATGTCGACCGCGCGCAGGTGCTCTTCCGCATGGGCGTCTGCCGGTACCACCTCTCGAGCATCGCGTCGGCGGTCTCGCTCTTCAGCGAAGCCCTGAAGCTGGCCGAGGCCTCGCAGCTCCCCTGTGACCTGCTGCGCGGCGACATTCTCGGCTGGCGCTCCCGGTGCTACCGCCGGCAGCGCGACTTCGAGGCCGCGCGCGAGGACGTCGAGCGCGCGCTCGAGCTGGCGCAGGCGCTGGACGACCACCGCACGATGGCGAACGTCTACTTCCAGGCCTCGCTCGTCGCCGAGCGGATGGGCCACTGGGTGCTCGCGCGCAGCTACGCGGAGCGGGCGAAGGCCTACTACGAGCAGATCAACGACGAGCGGAACGTCGGCCGCCTGCTGAACAACCTCGGCGGCCTCAACTTCCAGCTCGGCAAGCCGGAGCGCGCGGTCGAAGACCTGAAGAGCGCGTACCGGGTGCTGCTCGACAAGGGCAGCGACGTCGAGGCGGCCAACGTCGTCTCGTCGCTCGCGCACGTCCACCTGGCGACCGGCCAGGTGCAGGCGGCCGAGGAGGAGGCGCGCCACGCGCTCGAACTCCTCTCGGACCGCGAAGACTTCCTGCTCGAGATCGCCTCGACCCAGCTCGTGCTGGGCCGAGCGCTCATGGAGCAGGACCGGCTCGACGACGCCCAGCACATGCTGAGCACTGCGGAGTCAAACGCAGAGCAGATCGAGTCCATCAGCCACCGCGCTGCGGCGTGGATGGCTCAGGGCGACCTCGCTGCCCGCCGTGGCGAGGACGCGACGGCGGCTCGGCTTTACCGCAAGGCAGCCGAGGCGCTCCAGGACGTCCGCTTCTAAGCCGAAGAAGGAGGTGAAGATGAACAAGGCACGCCTGATCTCCCTCATGGCCTCCCTGTCCCTGCTGGCCTTCTACCTCCAGGGATTCGGCCGCGGTCTCGGCCTGATCCTCGGTCACCCGGGCACGTGGTTCGACGGCCACTAGGCCACTGAGCCGGCGTTCGGAGCGGGGTCGACCAGGGCTCCGAACGCTTCGCGGCACGCGTCGTCCGCGCTCCTGCTCGAGCGACCTCGACTCAGCCACGCCCAGCTAGACTCGGCCTCGTGGGCCGGGTTCTCGCTGTCCTCGCTCTGACAGCGGCTCTCACCGCAGGTTGCGGTGGTTCGCGCGCCTCGACGGGCGTCACGCTCGGCTCGATCCTCGAGCGGCCTGGGCCGAACATCGCCGTCACCGCAGGCGCGTCCGACTTCTCGGTGGGCGACGTTCGCTACCCGTTCCTGGTGATCGCGAACGACGCCAGGCCGGTCGAGCGGCCGACGGCGACGATCTGGGTCGCGAAGAGCCGCGACGGCACCCCGTTCGCGCGCGTGACGGCGGAGCTCGAGCCGATCGGCGTGCCGGGCCGGTCGCCGGCGGCGTTCGGAGGAGTCACGCGCATCTACGTGACGCACGTGCACATTCCGCGGGCGGGCCGCTACTGGCTCGTGGCGGAGCCGAACGGCGCGAAGACCCAGGCGTTCGGGATCGTCGACGTGGCGGCGCGCTCGCGGAGCGTGGCGCTCGGCGCGAAGGCGCCCCGCTCGGACACGCCGACGCTCGCGACCGCGCCGGCCGCGAAGATCACGACGAGCAGTCCGCCCGACCTGCCGCTGCTGCACACCTCGGTCGCCGAGGCGCTCGCGGCGCACAGGCCCTTCGTCGTGACGTTCGCGACGCCGCGCTTCTGCACGAGCCGGACCTGCGGGCCCGTCGTGGACGTGATGGAAGCCGTGCGGCGGCAGTTCGCCTCGCGCGGGATCGACTTCATGCACGTCGAGGTCTACAAGGACAACGACCCGGCCAAGGGCTACAACCGCTGGATGCGCCAGTGGGGCCTGCTGAGCGAGCCCTGGGTGTTCCTCGTCGGCTCTGACGGCCGCGTGAAGGCGAAGTTCGAAGGCTCGGTCTCGGCGGCCGAGCTCGCAGCCGCCGTCCGCGCGCACCTCCACTAGGGTTTTCGCGCTCCCCGCGCGCGGGGAGAAGCTCGGAATGGCCCCCGGTATGGAACGCACGCGGCGTGCCCGTGAGGTCGTCGACGTGGCGCGGCGGCGCAAGCTCGTTCGTGTGCTCCGCGAGCTCGGCGTCGTCCGCCCGCGGCCGGCGACGCAGGAAGGGGCGGTTGAGTTCCGCGAGGCGCTGGAGCAGCTCGGCACGACGTTCCTGAAGCTCGGCCAGCTGCTCTCGTCGCGTCCCGACCTGCTCCCGGACGTCTACATCGACGAGCTCGGCAAGCTGGTCGACGCGGTGCCGCCGTTTCCGTTCTCGGAGGTCGAGCGGGTGGTGCGCGAGGACGTCGGCGGCGTGGTGGTGGAGCTCGACCCGGAGCCGCTCGCGGCGGCGTCGATCGCGCAGATCCACGCGGCGCTGCTCGCGGACGGCCGGGAGGTCGTCGTCAAGGTGCGCAGGCCCGGGGTCGTCGAGCAGGTCGACGTCGACCTGCGCCTCGTCCGCTCGGCGGTCGAGTTCCTCGAGAAGCGCTCGCAGACGGCGCAGCTCCTCCAGCTCCGCGCGCTCGCCGACGAGCTCGAGGTGCACCTGCGCGCCGAGCTCGACTTCGTCGAGGAGGCTCACAACACCGAGCTGATCGCCCGGCAACTCGAGGGGTTCGACGACCTGGTCGTGCCGCACGTCGTGCGGCCGTACGTGACCGAGCGGCTGCTCGTGCTGGAGCGCATCCACGGCCGAAAGCTCGACGCGAGCCACGGCCTCGCGCCGGAGCGCGCGGAGCAACTGGCCGTCGACTTCTTCCGGGCCTACATCCGCCAGGTGACGCAGGCCGGCGTCTACCACGCCGACCCACACCGCGGCAACGTGCTCCTGACCACCGACGGCCGGCTCGCGCTGCTCGACTTCGGCCTGCTCGGCCGCCTCGACGACGAGACGCGCACCGCGCTCGCGCTGCTGCTGCTCGCGCTTGCCCACAACCGCTCGGAGGACGTCGCCGACGTGCTCCTCTCGCTCTCGTACACGACGCTCGACTCAGATGAGCCCGGCTTCGTCCACGAGCTGCGGCGCAAGCTGCCCCGCTACCACTGGCGGCCGCTGGCCGGGATCCGCTCGGGCGAGGCGCTCGCCGACCTGCAGCGCATCTGCCTCGAGCACGGGATCCGCCTGCCGCCGAGCTTCGCGCTCGTCGGGAAGACGCTCGCCCAGGCGGACTCGATCGCGCGGGTCCTCGACCCGTCGCTCGACCCGATCGCGCTGATCGAGGAGGAATCGCTCGAGCTGATGCTCGCGGAGGCCGAGTCGCGACTCGAGCCCGAGCAGCTCTTCAGCATGCTCTTCATGCAGCTCGGGTCGCTCTCGCGGCTGCCGCGGCGGCTGGCTCAGGTCGCCGACCGGCTCGAGACCGGGACGCTGAAGGTCGGGATCGTGCCGTCGGAGCTCGGCGACGTCGAGCACATGCTCCGCGCGCTGGCGAACCGGCTCGGCGCGGCGCTGATCGTCGTCGGGCTGCTGATCTCGTCGGCGCTGATGGCGCGCGTGAACCACACCGTCTCGCTCGTCGGATTCTTCGTGGCGGGCGCACTCGGGCTCTACATGATGTGGCGCATCCTTCGAACGCCGGGCGACCTCTGATGGCGGACTACGCAAAGGACGTCCTCGTCACGACCGACTGGCTCGCCGAGCACCTGGACGCAGAAGTGGATCGACGAGGGCCGCGAGCTGACGACCGTGGAGCCGGCGCGCGAGCAGACCGAGTACGCCGCGAAGGAGCGCGACGAGACGCTGCGGGCCCGCCGCGACAAGGTGAAGGAGGGCATCGGCGCGGAGGACAAGGCGCTCGTCGACGTGCGCAGCCCGCAGGAGTACTCGGGCGAGCTCGTCTCGCCGCCGGGCTACGAGCAGGAGGGCGCGCTGCGCGGCGGTCACATCCCGACGGCGCAGTCGATCCCGTGGGCGCAGGCCGTTGGCGACGACGGCACGTTCAGGCCGGTCGATGAACTGCGCGAGCTGTACGAGTCGAAGGGCGTGACGGCCGGCAGGGAGGTCACTGCGTACTGCCGCATCGGCGAGCGCAGCGCGCACCACGTGGTTCGTCCTCCGGGAGCTGCTCGGCTACGAGAAGGTCAAGAACTACGACGGCTCGTGGACGGAGTGGGGGAACCTCGTCGACGTGCCGATCGAGAAGGGCTAGGGCAGGAGTCGTGGCGATCGGCACGAAAGGGCGCGGAGCGGCGAAACACAAGCTCCTCCTCTCCCCTGCGACGGCGGTCCACGAGACCGCCGTCGTTTCTTTTCGGGAATAGCGGCGAACCGGTCTTCGTAGATGGACGAAAGCCAGGACGAGCCCTACTCTTCCGCGCAACCGATTCAGGGGGGACCGCCGCTGTGAACCTGAACACCGGAACCGTCAAGCTCACCGATCTCGCGTCCTGCGGCGGGTGCGCCGCGAAGTACTCGGCCGCCCGGCTCGAGCAGCTGCTCGCCGGCTTCGTGCCGGCGGAGGCCGAAGACCTGCTCGTCGGCCTCGCCCCGGCCGACGACGCGGCCGTCTACCGGCTGGACGACGAGCGCGCGCTGATCTTCACGCTCGACTTCTTCCCGCCGGTCGTCGACGACCCCGGCGACTACGGCGCCATTGCGGCCACGAACGCGCTGAACGACGTCTTCGCGATGGGCGGTACGCCGCTGCTCGCGCTCTCGATCGCAGCCTTCCCGGAGGAACTGCCGATGGAGATGCTCGCTGAGATCTTCGCCGCCGCCGACGCGCAGGTCCGCGCGGCCGGGGGCCTCCTCGCCGGCGGCCACACGATCCGCGACGCCGAGCCGAAGTACGGCCTCGCCGTGGTCGGCACGGTGCACCCGCAGGCGATCTGGCCGAAGAACGGCGCGCAGGTCGGCGACGTGGTCTTCCTGACCAAGCCGCTCGGCACCGGCCTGATCATGAGCGGGTACAAGAACGGCCAGGCCGGCTCGCAGCAGCTCGAGCGGGCGATCCGCTGGATGCGAACCCTGAACAACGAGTCGGCCGAGGTGCTCCGCGCGCTCGAGCCGAGCGCCGTCACCGACGTCACCGGCTTCGGCCTCTTCGGCCACGCACACGAGGTCGCCGACCGGAGCGGCGTCCGGATCCGGCTCGAGTCCGAACGCTTTCCCGCGATCGACGGCGCGCTCGACGCTGCCAGGCGGGGCTTGCGCACGAGCGGCGACCCGCGCAACCGCGACTTCGCCGCGCGGCACGTGTCGTTCGAGGGCGACGTGCCGGAGGCGTTCGTCGCGCTCGGCTACGACCCGCAGACGGCCGGCGGCCTGCTTGTCTCGATCCCGGCGGACCGCGCGCCGGCGCTCGAGGCCGAGTTCGACTCGCGGAAGCTCTTCGTCCGCCGCGTCGGCCGCGTCGAGGAGGGTCTCGGGGTCGTCGTCGAGTGACGCGAGGGATGATCCACGGGCGGTTCCAGCCGTTCCATCTGGGCCACCTCGAGTACCTGAAAGGCGCCGCCGCGCGCTCGGACGAGGTCTTCGTCGGGATCACCAACCCCGACCCGTCGCAGGTGAGGCCGGAGGCGTCCGACCCCGTTCGGCACCTGCCGGAGTCGAACCCGTACACCTACGTCGAGCGCATGCTGATGGTGAAGGCCGCCGCCGCCGACGCGGCCGTCGCGCCGGACCGCCTGCATGTCGTGCCGTTCCCCGTGAACACGCCCGAGCTGTGGGAGGCGTACGTCCCGCCCGACGTCGTGCAGTACATCCGGCTCTTCTCCGACTGGGGCGGCACCAAGCTCGAGCGCCTGCGCGACGCCGGCTTCGAGGTGGTCGTGCTCGACGAGGGCGCCGAGAAGGAGCTCTCCGGCGCCGAGGTCCGCGCGGCGATCCGCGAGGGCCGGGAGTGGGAGCAGCTTGTCCCGCCCGGCGTCGCCGACGTGATCAAGCGCCTCGAGCGCGTCGCCGTGTAAGAAACCTGTAAGGCGTGGCAAAAGGTCTGTAAGGCCGCAGAACTTTTCCGGTGCGGCTGCGTTTGAATGGCGTACAGGCCGCAACCAGGGGGTTCCCTAATGCGCACCGCTGTTCTCGCCGCCGTCGCCGCTCTGGCGCTCGTCGTCACGGGCGCGTCACAGCCGGCGTCGCAGGCAACGAAGACCGTCTCGATCACCGCGACCGCGTTCTCGCCGACCAGCCGCACCATCTCGACCGGCGACGCGATCAAGTGGACGAACACCGACACCAAGAACCACCAGGTGATCGCGAACAACGGCAGCTTCGCGTCGGGCACGATCGGGCCCGGCAAGAGCTACACACACACGTTCAGCACCGCCGGCACGTTCAAGTACCACGACGCCCTTCACCCGGCCCTGACCGGCAAGATCGTCGTCAACGGGCCGCCGCCGGCCGTCACGATCGGCACCACGACGCCGCTGATCACGTACGGGCAGTCGACCTCGCTCTCGGGCGTCGTCTCGAGCAAGAAGGCCGGCGAGACCGTGAGCATCTACGGCCAGCCGTACGGGCAGGTGTCGCCGGTCAAGCTCGCCGACGTGCTCACGACGACGAACGGCGTCTGGGCGTACCCGGTCAAGCCGACGCTGCTCACCTACTACACGGCTCACTGGAAGAACCTGGTCAGCCAGCAGGTCGGCGTGCAGATGCGGCCGACGATCATGTTCTCGACGAACAAGCGCTTCGGCTCGGTCGTCGTCAAGAGCGACCGCTCGCTGCAGGGCCGGAAGGTCTACCTACAGAAGTTCACGCGCTTCCAGCAGTGGGTGAAGATCAAGGGCGTCATTCTCGGACACGCCTCGCACTCGTACTTCCGCCTGCGGCTTCCCGCCGGCCGGTACCAGCTGCGGATCTTCATGTCGTACAACCAGGTCGGCGCC
>DASSQG010000106.1:0-3665 GCA_035702625.1 Gaiellaceae bacterium
GTCGGCCGTGAAGACGCCTTCGACGTCGGTGTAGATCTCGCAGACGCCCGCGCCGAGCGCCGCGGCGAGCGCGACGGCGGTCGTGTCGGAGCCGCCGCGGCCGAGCGTCGTGATGTCGAAGTCGGTCGAGACGCCCTGGAAGCCCGCGACGAGCACGATCCGGTTCTGGTCGAGCGCCTCGTGGATGCGGCGCGCCCGGACGTCGACGATCTTCGCGCGCCCGTGCACGGTGTCCGTGACGATGCCGGCCTGCGAGCCCGTCAGCGAGATCGCCTCCGCGCCGAGGTCGTGGATCGCCATGGCGGCCAGGGCGCACGAGATGCGCTCGCCGACCGAGATCAGCATGTCGAGCTCGCGCGGCTTCGGTCGCAGCGAGACCTCGTACGCGAGCCGGACGAGGTCGTCCGTCGTGTGGCCCATCGCCGAGAGCACCGCGACGACCCGGTTGCCGCCGGCCTGCGCCTCGACGAGGCGGTGCGCGACGCCCTTGATCTTCTCGGGGTCGCCGACGGAGGTGCCGCCGAACTTCATCACGAGCGTGCTCGTGCTCGGCTCCGCTGCCGCGAGGTCGGGCAGCGGCTCGAACTGCGTGGTCGTCACGGCGAAAAGTGTAGGTGCCGCTACGGAAGCTCGACCCGGGCGAGCTCGGCCCGTGCGCGCGCGAGCTGGGCGGACGTCGGCCGCGGGCGGCCGAAGAAGACGAACACGTACGTGGTGAAGCCGTGGACGAGGCCGGCGCGCTGGATCACGCCGGTTCGCGCCGGGAGTCCTTCGAGGCGCTTCGCGTCGCCGGGTTGCAGGGTCGGTGGCCAGCGCAGCTTCTGCTTCGGCGCGTTGGGTCCGCGCCCGACGACGAGCGTCATCGCGATCCCGTCGGCCGGAAGCGCGGCGGCAGTGCGCTGCGGAAGGCATTCGGTGCAGTCGCGCCAGTCGCCGGTCGTGGCCCAGCTGCCGGCCTGGGCGCAACGGTCGCGGGCCATGTCCGTGCAGGCGTGGACGTGTCCGGCGCCGACGTTCCAGCCCGCCCGCGCGGGGAACCGGGCCGGCTGGAGGTCGCCTGCCCCGGAGCCGCAGCCGGCGGCGACCAGCACGAGCGCGCCTGCGAGAATCGCGAGTCGGGTCACATCTCGCGTCGGCCGGCGAGCGCGCGGCCGAGCGTGACCTCGTCGGCGTACTCGAGGTCGGCGCCGACGGGCAGGCCGCTCGCCAGCCGCGTCACCCGCACGCGGCCGCGCAGGCGGTCGGCCAGGTACGCGGCCGTCGCCTCGCCGGTCATGTTCGGGTTCGTCGCGAGCACGACCTCCTCGACGCCGTTCCGGTCGACCCGCGACAGCAGCTGGGCGATGCGCAGGTCTTCGGGCTCGACGCCGTCGAGCGGCGAGAGCGAGCCGCCGAGCACGTGGTAGAGGCCGCGGTACTCGTGCGTCCGCTCGACCGAGATCAGGTCGGCCGGCTGCTCGACGACGCAGACGACGGTGTGGTCGCGGCGAGCGTCCCGGCAGATCTCGCACGTCTCCTCCTCCGTCAGGTTCCCGCACTCGTTGCAGAAACGGACGCGCTCCTTGACCTCCTCGAGCGCGCGGGCGAGCGCGAGCGCCTCCTCCTTCGGCACGCGCAGAAGGTGGAACGCGAGTCGCTGCGCCGTCCGCTGCCCGACGCCGGGCAGGCGGGTCAGCTGCGCGACGAGGTTCTCGACGGCCGGGCTGAACACGCCGCCATTGTGCCGACCGGGTCGGGCCTACCCGTCGGCGACGCCGGCGTTCTCGGCCAGCCGGCCGAGCGCGACCTCGAGCAGCGCCGCCGCCACGTCCGGCTTCGTCGCGACGAGCGTCCGGAAACTCGCGCGATCGAGGGCGAGGCAGCGCAGCGGCGTCTTGGCCTGCACGCGCGCCGTGCGGATCGCGTCCGGCCTCATCAGCGCGAGCTCGCCGAAGAACTGGCCCGGGCCGAGCTCGACGTCGCCGCGCTTCGTCTCGACCACGGCCGTCCCCTCGATCACGAAGAACATGCCGGTCCCCGCCTGGCCGGGCTGCACGAGGAGCTGGCCCGCGGGCACCTCGACGTCGTTCGCCGCCTCGGCGATCGCCGCGAGGGCGTCGTCGTCGAGCCCGACGAAGAGCGACACGCGCCTGAGCGCGTCCACCGGCGCGCTCACTAGAGCCCCGGCAGCCCGAGCCCGTGCAACCCGCCGAGCGCGGGGCCGAGCTTCGCTTCGACCAAACTCTGCGACGAGCGAAGCGCCTCGTTCACGGCGGCCGTGACCATGTCGGCCAGCAGTTCCGGGTCGTCGGGGTCGATCGCCTTCGGGTCGATCACGATCTCCTTGATCTCGCCGGCGCCGGTGGCGGTGACCTTGACCATGCCGCCGCCGGCGGTCGCCTCGACCGTCTCGTTCTTCAGGTCCTCCTGGGCCTGCTGCATCTGCGACTGCATCTGCTGCATCTGCTCCATCATCTTGTTCATGTCGAAGCTCATTCCTCGCTCACCTCGCGCGCGTCGAAGGTTCCTTTCATCAGCTCGATGATGTCTTCCTCGCTGACCGGCTCGTCGGGCTCCGGCTCCACCTCGCCGCCGTTCTCGCCGACCTCGAACTCGAGCGCAAGCCGCCGGCCCGTCACCTCGTAGAGCGCGTCGGCGAGGAGGGTCGCGTTCTTCGGCTCCTCGGCGAGCTGCCGGTGGAACGAGGCCTCGCGCGGGAACTCGACCGTGAGCGTGTCCCCGGCCAGGTCCTTCGGATGCGCCTCGCGGAGCACCGACGCGGTCGGGATCGACTTCTCCTCGACCGCCGGCAGGATCGTCCGCTGCCACGCCTCCTGCAGCTGCTCGAGGTCGACGTCCGGCGGCGCCGGGATGGTCTCGCGCTTCGGCTCCGGCACGACCTCGGGATTGGAAGCGGGTGCAGGCGTCGCCTCGGCCGCCGGCCGCGACTCGAGCTGCTCCAGGCGGTAGGCGACCGACTCGCGAGAGAGATCCGCCGCCGGCCGCGTCACCTTCACGAGCGCGAGCTCGAGCGGCAGCCGCGGGTCGCCGCCCTGGCGCATGTCCTCGACCGCGACCGCGAGCAGGTCGCAGAGCCTGAGCACGGTCGCCTCGCCGAGCTGGTTCGCCTGCTCACGCAGCCGCTCGCGCGTCTCCTCGGTGACCGGCAGCGTCTCCGGCACCTCGCCCAGGTGCTGGACGAGCAGCAGGTGGCGCAGGTGCTCGAGCAGGTCGGTCACGAGTCGCCCGAGGTCCTGGCCCTGCTCCGACAGCTCCTCGACGAAGGTGAGCGCGCCCGCTGTATCGCGGTCGACGATCAGGTCGCAGAGCCGGAAGAGCGCTTCCTCCTCGACTGCGCCGAGGAGCTGCAGCACCGCTTGAACGGTGACCTGCTTCTCCGTCGCCGCGGCGAGCTGGTCGAGAGTCGATTCGGCATCACGGTAAGCGCCGCGTGCGCTGCGCGCGATCAGCGAGAGCGCTGCGTCGGGCGCCTCGATCCCCTCGCCCTCCGCGATCCGCCGCAGCTTCTGGACCATCTCCGGAAGACGTGGCCGCGAGAAGACGAACGTCTGGCAGCGCGAGCGGACGGTCGGGAGCATCTTCCCGAGGTCGGTCGTGCAGAAGACGAAGACGAGGTGGGGCGGAGGCTCCTCGATCAGCTTCAGCAGCGCGTTGAAGGCGGCGTC
>DASSQG010000107.1:0-5054 GCA_035702625.1 Gaiellaceae bacterium
CTCGTGTCGTCCACCTTGCCCGTCGCGATCTCGCCGGCCGGCCCCCACCAGACGTTGACCGTCCAGACCTTGCGGCCCTTGTCGAACGTCGCCTCGACCTGCCGGTCCTTCGTCGGGTAGCGCGCGAGCCAGTCGGCGACCTTCCCGTCCTGCAGGAAGATTTTCGTCGCGGCCGCCTTCGACAGCCGCTGCTGGGGAGGCCCGAGCGGCTTGCCCCCGGAGGCGAGCGCCGGTCCCGCCAGGATCAGCCCGATCGCGGCTGCGGCGAGGACGCGCCCCATCGGCTCAGCCTAGCGCCGGAACGACCAGAGCTTGTTACCGACGAAGTTGAGCGGGGTGACGAGCACGACGGCGATCGCCTGCGACAGCACCTTGTCGATCCCGAGCCCGATGAAGCCGGACAGCAGGGCGAGGTTCGCGATGTACGCGACGAGAGCGACGACGAGGAAGCGCAGGCCCTGCCAGCCGACGTGGCCACGCTGCTCGTGAAAGGTCCAGAGCCGGTTCCACGTGTAGTTGTTGGTCACCGCGACGAGGAACGAGACGGTCGCGGCCGCCGCGTAGTGCCAGCCCGCCCCGCGCAGCAGCGCGGTGTAGACCACGAGGTTGATCACGTAGCCGCTCAGGCCGACGAGCGAGAACTTGGCGAGCTGCTTCCAGTTGTGCGAGCTGCTGAGGGCCCGGCGTGCGCGCGTACGGGCGCCTAGGGCGGTCGCGGGCGAATTGGCCATCGGTCGGCGAATGTACCCGCTCAGCGCCGCTTCCTGCGCCGGCGAACCGGCAGCCAGCGGGCACGCCGGCGCTCCGTTCGCGGCGGCAGCGCGATTCCGTCGAGCGGCACCCGCTCGTCGCCGTCGAGCACCAGCCCGCCGATCGTCCAGTCCGGCGCGAGCACGACGTCCTGCAGCGAGGAGCGGCCGCGCAGCGGCGTCCCGCGGAGCGCGTTCAGCGACCGGGCCTCGCGGCGGTAGAACGACCCGTCCCGCAGGTCGAGCAAGACGAGCGGCGAGGCCGCCTCGACATGCCGTTCCGTCACCTCGGCCGCCGAGAAGGGCAGGAAGCGGTGGCGGGAGTCGCCGCAGAGGACGTCGAGCCCGAGCGCCTGCGGCTCGGTCGGATGGAGCAGGAGGTCGACCGGCCGCCCGACATGGATGCCGTGGACGCGCACGGGCCGCCGCAGGAGCTCGTCGCCGGTCATCGTCATCGTCGCGCGAGCCTCTGCCCGCCCCGCCGGTCGCTTAACCGGCAAAGCCCTCCTTGCCGACGAGCGGCACGAACCGGCACGGAACCGAGTGCACGACCGCAGGCCCTTCCGGGCTGCGGACGATCACCTCGAGCCGCTGCGCGCGCTGCCCGCCGACCGGCACGACGAGCCGGCCTCGCTCCCGGAGCTGCTCGTAGAGCGTCTCCGGGAACGCGGGCGCCGCGGCCGCGACCGCGATCGCGTCGAACGGCGCGCGGTCGGGAACGCCGAGCGTCCCGTCGCCGACGCGCACCTCGACCTGCGGGTAGCCGGCGGCCGCGAGGTTCACGCCCGCCTGCTCGGCGAGCGCCGGGATCCGCTCGATCGTGACCACGTCCGCGCCGAGCTCGGCGAGGACCGCCGCCTGGTAGCCCGACCCCGTGCCGACGTCGAGCACGAGCTCGCCCGGCCGGATCGCGAGGGCCTCGGCAATGCGCGCGACCATGTACGGCTGCGAGATCGTCTGCCCGTGGCCGATCGGCAGCGCGGCGTCCCGGTACGCACGCCGCTGCTCGTCGGCCGGCACGAACGCCTCGCGCGGCACGCTCGCCATCGCCTCCAGCACGCGCTCGTCCCGGATGTCCCGCCCGCGCAGCTGGCGCTCGACCATTTTCTGCCGGTCAGGCGGCACGTGCGTACGCCGGCCGCTCCACGTCGAAGTGCTCGAACGCGAGCGGGGCGAGGTCGACGATCCGCCGCGGCTCGGCGTCGAGCCCGACGGTGAGCATCGGCACCAGCGAGTCGCCGGCCTCCAGCGAGCCGTGGCTGCCGCCGCCGAGGTGGCTGCGCCCGGCGAGGTCGGTCAGCTCGACGCCGAGCGGCGGCGAGACGATCAACTCGCCGGCGTTCGGGTTCGCGAGCGCGGCCCAGCAGCGCTCGAGCGCGTCCGGCTGGTCGAGGAGCGCGGCGTCGCCGCTCGTCCGCCACGCGCCGTCGGCGGGCGCGAAGCGAAGCTCCTCGCCGCCGCGACGGGCGACCGCCTCGGCGCCGTCGCGGTAGAGCACGACCTCGGCCGCCGGCGAGCCGTCGAGCCGCCGCGCCAGCTCGTCGACGTCCTCGCGGCAGCCGTCGAGCCGGTAGAGCATGCCGGCGCGGTTCGAGGCCGTCACCAGCACGCCCTCGACGCCGGCGAAGGACGCCTCCAGCGAGACCGCCCGCTCGACGAGCGTCTGCCCGTGGTCCGAGCAGACGATCACGGCGTACCGCTCGAGGAACTCGTCCGGGCCGCCGCCGGCCTCGATCAGCGCGCCGACCGCGGCGTCGCTGCGCGCGAGCGCCTCCTGCGTCCCGCCCGGGCCGAGCGCGTGCGAGGCGAAGTCGTAGTCGGGCAGGTAGTAGACGAGCAGGTCGAAGCCGTCGCGCGTCACGAGCCAGCGCCCGACGTACGCGGCGTAGGCGTCGATCGACCCGGTCGAGCGGCCGAAGACGGCGACCGGCGCGCCGGTCACCTCGGACTCGAACAGGCTGTAGAAGAAGAACTCCTTGGGCCCGAAGGCCGGCCGCGTCAAGCCCGGGACGAGCGGCAGGTGCGGCGTCGCGCCCCGGTAGCAGGTGATGTTCACCGCCGCCGTCGTCAGTCCCGCCTCCTCGAGCCCCTCGTAGAGGGTGACCGCGTCGCGCCCGAGGTGCTGCTCGTTCATGTTGAAGATCGCGTCGCCGAGCGAACGGCGCGCACCCGCGGCGCGGATCGCGGCGAACGAGGAGCCGTACTCGACGAGGCGTCGCTCGCCCCTGTGCCACCAGACCAGGTGCGGGATCCGGTGCACGTCCGGGTGCGCGCCGGTCGCGATCGAGCTGAGGCAGACGGGCGTCAGCGACGGGAACGTCGACGTGCCGCGGCGGTAGCTGCCGTTCCGGGCGAGGAAGGCGAGCGCCGGAGCAGACTCGTTCTCGACGGCGTCCTCGAAGACCTCGGGCGTGAGGCCGTCGATCACGACCAGGATCAGCTTCTTCGGCACTAGTCGCGGGCGAGGCTGCGCAGTCCGGCGTACCGCTCGGGCTGCCGGCGCCGCGCGCGGCCGGCGAGGGCGGGCAGCGCAACCGCCTCGAGGTAGCCGACGAACGGGATCAGCGCGAGCGCCGCGACCCCGACCGAGGCGAGGCCGACCAGCAGCGCCGTCCCGCCGCGCGTGCCGCCGCGCCGCAGCGTGCCGGCCACGAGCCCGGCCGCGACGAGCGCCCCGATCGCGCCGCCGACGCCTCCCGCGATCGCCACGTGCCAGCCGCCGATGAGCCAGCCGACGCCCGCACCGACCGCCACGGCCACGAGCGTGACGACCGCCGCGAGCGCGCTCCGCGTCGGGGCCACGAGCGCCGAGAGCAGCGACCCGATCCCCAGGCCGAGGCCGAGCGACAGGCCGATTCGGTACGCCTCCCACATTCCGCGGCTGAGTCTAGACAGCGGGCGCGGTACGAGTTTGGATCGGGCCTGTGCAGGGAAAAAGGCGTGTGCCTTGGCCGCCGACTCCCGCCCCCTCCTCGTCTTCTTCGGGGCCTCGCATTCCGGGCCGGCGCGCCGGATGGAGAGCCTGATGGCGCACCTCGCGCGGAAGGAGCGCGACCGTCTCCGTGTGACCTCGATCGATGTCGACGAGCGCCCGGAGCTCGCGCAGCGGTTCCGCGTCGAGACCGTCCCGACGCTTGCGCTCGTGAAGGACAACCGCGTCGTCGACCGCCTCGAGGGCCGGGCGAGCGCGCCGAAGATCGAGCGCATGCTCGAGCCGCACCTCGTGACCTAGCAATCCGGTCCGGCCACGTCGCGCGTATCCGCTTCCAGAGGAGAGGAGGAGCATGCGCAAAGCACTCATCGGACTCGTGGTCTCGCTGCTGGCCCTGGCCGGCGTGCTCGCGGCGAGCGCCGCGACGAGCGCGACCGGGACGAAGTTCGAGGTCGCACTCAAGGGGCCGAACGAGTCGCCGGCCGCACCCGCATCGAACACGGGCAAGGTCGAGCTGACGCTGAACGCGAAGACCGGGAAGGTCTGCTGGGAGTTCAAGCTCACGCACATCGACGGCAAGCCGAACCAGGCTCACATCCACAAGGGCAAGCGCGGCGTCTCGGGGAACGTCGTGGTGCCGCTCGGCGGCGCGTACAAGCGCCAGGGCTGCACGACCGCCTCGAAGGCGCTCGTCAAGTCGATTTTGAAGACGCCTGCCGGCTTCTACGTGAACGTGCACAACGCGAAGCATCCGCTGGGCGCGATGCGCGGCCAGCTCTAGCTCGGAGGGCGCTGCCCTCCACTGACGGAGCCCGGCGGACCCTCGCCGCCGGGCTCCTGACTACTTGGCTTCGAGCCGCCGGATCACGGCGAGCCCGAACTCCGCGGCGCGCGCGCCGTCCACGACCCGGTGGTCGAACGTGATCGCGATCGTCCCGACCGGCCGGATCGTGATCTCGCCGTCGCGGACGGCGGGGCGATCGGCGATGCGGCCGACGCTGAGGATCGCCACCTCGGGGTGGTTGACGAGCGGCGTCGTCATCAGGCCGCCGAGTTTGCCGGCGCTCGTCACGGTGAACGTCGAGCCACGGAGCTCTTCGGCCTTCAGGCTCCCGGCGCGGGCGGCGTCCGCGAGGCGCGCGACGTCGTCGGCGAGCTCGTCGACGCCGCGCTCGTCGCAGCCGCGGACGACCGGGACGACGAGGCCGTGGTCGGTCTGCACGGCGACGCCAAGGTCGTAGCGGTCGAGGTAGACGATCGCGTCGCCGTCGAGCCGGGCGTTCAGCTCGGGGAACTCCTTCAGGCTCTCGGCGACGGCCTTCAGCACCGTCGGCACGATCAGCTTGAGGTCGACTTCGCCGAAGTCGCACTCC
>DASSQG010000108.1:0-15158 GCA_035702625.1 Gaiellaceae bacterium
GGGCTCGCCGCGCTCGTCGCCTTCAACGGCGAGCGCTCGGCCGACGAGAACGCGGGCGCGATGCGCGAGGCGCTCGCCGGCCTCGCCACCGGCGAGATCGCTGTGGCCAGCCGCGACGCGTCGACGAACGGCGTCGCCGTCCAGGAGGGCGAGTACCTGGCGCTGCTCGACGGCGACGCGATCGCCTCCGGAGCGGCGTTCGACGAGGTCGCGCGGGTGCTCGTGGAGCGCCTGCTGGAAAGGCCGCGCGACGTGCTCACGCTGCTCACAGGCGAGGGGGCACCGCCGGTCAACGGTCTGCTGGACGAGCTCGCCGCCGAACACCCGGAGCTCGAGCTGGACGTCCACGACGGCGGCCAGCCGCACTACCCGTTGCTCCTCTCGGCTGAGTAGGCTCGCTCCATGTCGGAGCCGATCCGGGTCGTGCTCGTCGAGGACAACAAGGTGTTTCGCGAGGCGCTCGAGCTGCTGCTCGGCCTCCGCGAGATCCAGGTCGTCGGCTCGGTGTCCGACGGCAGCGACGCGGCGGCCGTCGTCGCGGAGCTGCGGCCCGATGTCGTGCTGATGGATTACCGGCTGCCGGGCCTCGACGGCGTGCAGGCCACGCGCGCGGTGATGGAGGCGTGCCCGTCGACCGCCGTCGTCTGCCTGACGGCGTCGGCGAACCTGCGCGAGCGCGACGCGCTGCACGAGGCCGGCGCCGTGGCGTGCCTGCGCAAGGACGACGGGCTCGACGCGATCGTCCAGGCGGTCCGCGACGCTGCCCGACGCGAGGCCGCGTAGTGGACCTCACCGCGCAGAACACCGCGATCGTCGTCGACTCGACGGCGGACTTCCCCGAGGCGCCGGAGCGGTACCCGAACTGGCGCGTGGTGCCGCTGTACGTCCGCTTCGGCGACGAGAGCTTCCGCGACTACGTCGACCTCGCGCCGGCGGCGTTCTACGAACGGCTGCGCGCGGCGCCGGAGACGCCGTCCACGTCGCAGCCGACGCCCGGCGACTTTCTCGCTGTCTACGAGGAGCTCGCGGGCTACGAGCGGATCCTCTCGCTGCACATCGCCGGGAAGCTCTCGGGCACGCTCGAGAGCGCGCGCACGGCCGCACGCGAGGTCGGCGACAAGGTGCGGGCGATCGACTCCGAGAGCGCCTCAGCGGCGATCGCGATGCTCGGCCTCGCGATCCAGCGGCGGCTCGAGAGCGGGACGACCGACGAGGAGGTGGACGCGCTCGTCGACCGCTACCGGCGTGAGGCCGGCCTGTTCTTCACCGTCGACACGTTCGAGTACCTCGTCCGCGGCGGGCGCGTCGGCCGCGCGCGCGGCTGGGCGGGCGAGCTGCTGCACATCAGGCCGATCCTCACGATCGAGGAGGGCGAGGTCGTTCCCGTCAAGCGGGTGCGCGGGAACCGCAAGGCGTTCAGCGAGTTCGAGTCCGCGTTCGAGGCGGCGACCGTCGACCGGGCGAGCGTCCGGGTCGGGATCGCGCATGCCGAGGCGCCCGAGAAGGCGGAGGCGCTGCGCAAGATGGTCCGCGCCACGCGGCCGGCGGCGGAGATCGAGCTCGTGACGACGCTCGGCCCGGTCGTCGGCGCGCACGCCGGCCCTGGCACGGTCGGCTTCTTCTGGTTCGACGATTCCTAGGCGGCAACAGGCAGCTGCGCGAGCTCGGTGCGGAGCTTCGCGACCTCGGTGGGCCGGTTGACCGCGAGCGCCGCGACCGTCCGGCCGTGCTCGAGGTAGCGCGCGACGAACGAGCCGGGCTCGCCGTCGAGCTCGACCTCGTCCCAGCGCTCGGCGTGCCCGACGTACTGGAGCCGCAGCCCGAACTGGTCCGACCAGAAGTACGGCAGGGCCGCGTGCGGCCGCTCCTCGCCGAGGATCGCGTGCGCGACGGCCGCACCCTGGCCGGCCGCGCTCGTCCAGTGCTCGACCCGCAGCCGGCGGCCGAGCAGGGGGTGCCACGCCTCGGCCACGTCGCCCGCCGCGTAGACGCCCGGTGTCTCGGTCCGGCCGCACGCGTCGGTGCGGATCGGGTCGACGGCGACCCCGACCGCGAGCAGGACGACGTCGGCGTCGAGCCCGGACGGCTCGACGGGCTCGCCCAGCTGCAGCTCCACGCCGGCCTCCGCGTAGCGGCCCGCGAGCAGGGCGCCGACCTCGGGCCCGAGCACGCGCTCGAGCGGGACCGGCGCGACGTCCAGCAGCTGCACCGAGCAGCCGAGCGCGAGCGCGGTCGAGGCAACCTCGGTGCCGACGAAGCCCGCGCCGACGACGGCGACGCGTGCGCCCGGGTCGAGCCGCACGCGCAGCCGGTCGGCGTCTGCAAGCGTTCGCAGGACGTGCGCGTGCTCCCAGCCGGGGAGCATGCGCGGGGTCGCGCCCGTCGCGAGGACGAGCGCGTCCCACGCCAATTCCTCGCCGCGGCTGGTCGTCGCGATCCGCGCGCCGGCGTCCCAGCTGACGACCCGTCGCGAGAGGAGCAGCTCGATCCCGTGCTCGTCCCAGAACGCGCGGGGTCGCAGCTCCAGCGAGGCGGCGTCGCGCTCGCCCGCGAGGTGCTCCTTCGACAACGCCGGCCGCTCGTACGGCGGTACGGGCTCGGCGCCGACGAGCCGCAGCTCGCCGTCGAACCCGTTCGCGCGCAGCGTCTCGGCGCACCGAGCGCCGGCGAGCCCGGCTCCGACGACGAGCACGCGGCGCGGCGGGGTCACGCCGCGGCCTCGACGGCCTCGACGGTGATCGCGCCCATCGGGCACGTGCCGGCGGCCTCGACGACCTCGGGGTCGTCGGTCTCGCCGACGAGCACGGTGGCGATCCCGTCGGCGCCGACCTCGAACGCCTGCGGCGCCAGCTCGGCGCACGAGCCGAAGCCGCTGCAGAGGGAGCGGTCGATGGTGATGCGGTAGACGGTCATCTGGGTGTGCCTCCTGTCGATGTCTCGGTTGCGGGGACGGGGGAAGGTCGGGGGCTGCGCACCGGCACGGAGCGCGCGGCACCGGCGGTGAGGGCGCGCCAGGTGGTAGCGGCCACGACGGCGCCGACGGCGCCCGCGTAAAGCCAGATCGCCCAGCGCTGCGAGGTGTCGGTGCCGGCCAGGAGGCCGTGCAGGGTCGCGGCCGCGAAGATCGCGAAGGTCGCGTAGTGCAGGCGGCGCCAGTTGCGGACACCGATCCGCTTGCGCAGCGCGAAGGAGACGTAGACGACGAGCATCAGCTCCGCGGAGAGGACGCCGAGCGAGGTCCACACAGGCCGGTACGGGACGAGGCCGGGCACGAGCAGCGCCGCCGGCGTGATCTTGATCGTCGAGTCGAGCACGAGCGTGATCCCGTGGATGGCCACCGCTCCGAGGCCGAGCAGCGCGAGGAAGCGGTGCAGGTCGGTCACGGTCGGGATGCGGACGGCCTTGCCGAACGGCTTCGACTTCACCGTCAGGCCGGCCAGCACCGACAGCGTCAGCAGCAGGTAGGCGGTCAGGCCGGACGCGCGCGCGAGGATCCAGAAGGTCGGGTCCTTCACGCGAGGCCTCCCGCGATCGCGACGTGGCCGTTCTGGGTCACCAGCACCGCCGGGACGCCTGAGACGAGCGCTTCCCGCTCGCCGGCTAGGAAGAGCGACTTCGCGAGCACCTCCGCCTCGACCGCCGTCTCGGCGACGACGCTCACGCGGAGCAGGTCGCTTGCCGCCGAGCGGCCGGTGGCAGGGTCGATCAGGTGGTGGCGCTCTTCGCCGTCGCGGCGCCACCGGCGCCGGTCGCTGCCGGACGTCGCGACCGCCGCGTTCTCGAGGGCGAGCGTCAGGTGCTCGACGCCGACACGCCAGCCGAGCGCATCGGGGCGCCCGAGCGCGGCGATGTCGCCGCCGGCGTCGACCATCGCCGGGCCGGCCACCGAGAGGATCGCGGCCGCACGGTCGACGGTGTAGCCCTTGCCGATGCCGCCGAAGTCGAGGTGCGTCCCGGGCTCGAGCTCGATCGTCCGGCCGGATACGCGGACGCGTCCGCCGCAGCGTGCGGCCACGGCGGTCGCGGCGCCGTCCGGCGCGACCCGCTCGAAGGTGCGGTCGTAGCCTGCGGCGACGAGAGCGTCGTGAACGGTCGGGTCGAACCGCCCGCCGGTTCGCTCGCGCGCGTCGAGCGCGAGCTCGAGCACGGCGAGCAGGTCGTCGCCGGCGTCCTCGGTCCGGCCCCGCGCGTTCAGCTCCGAGAGCTCGGACTCCGGCCGGAAACGCGAGAGCAGCGCCTCGACCCGCTCGAACTCGGCCTCGGCGGCGGCCAGCGCCTGGTCGGCGGCCGCTCCGGGTGCGGCCGCCAGGAACAGCTCGACGTCCGTGCCCATCGCCCGGAAGCTGCGCCGCTGGATCACGACGTCCTCGTGATCGTCACCGGCGGGAGAGTCACGACGCGCACGGCCGGGGCCGAGTAGCCGGAAGAGGACGGGGCGGAGTAGCTGGGTGCCGCGGAGACGCTCGCGGTCGCGGCGGCGGCCGCCGCCGCACGGGCGGCCGCCAGCTGCTGCTGGTGCTGCTTGACGGCTGCAGAGATGACGCGTTGGCGCGCGGCGAGGCGGACGCGATAGACACGCCACCGTCGCGCGACGACGCGCTGCACGACGAGCGCCTCGTGGCGGAGCCGCTGCTCTCGGGCGTTCAGCGCGACCCAGCGCGGGTCGGCCTTCGGCGCGGCGTGACTCGCCCACGGCTTGGCGGCGATCGTCGCCCACGTCAGGAAGAGGACGAGGACGGCGCCGGCGAAGGCGTAGAGCCGGACGACGTGGTTAGTCATCTCCGCCTCCTCCTCCGTCCTGCTCGTGGCCGTCGTCGCCGTGCCTGTGGTGCTTGACGATCACGATCGGCGCCGGCCGGACGTACTGGACTCTGGGCGCCGCCGCGGGAGCCGCGAGGGGCGCGGGAGCCGAGGCGGCCTGAGCGGTGGACGGCGCGGGCGCCGACACCGGCGTGAACTTGGGCACCTTCGGCAGCCTGGGCGGGCGTTTCGCGAGCGCCTGGCGGAGTGCAGCTTCCTGACGGTCGAGCAGACGGAGCCGCGTGCGCAGCGCGGCGTTCTGCGAGGCGACCGTGGAGGCCTTTGCCTGCGGCTGGCCGAGTCGCGCGGTGTTGACCGCCGCGACCGCGCCGACGGTCGCGGCAAGACCGAGTGCGAGTGCAAGGACGACTGCGTGTTTTCTGGCCATCGAGTTCCTCCTGGGCTGACGACTCCCACCGTACGATCCGGCCGCCCAAGCGCCGGCCAAGGCCGGGTAAAGGTTCGGCAGGTCGAGGTTCGGGTTCGGCCGGAGGGGGCGCCTGCGGCCCGGTGTCTGCGGCGGTTCCTAGACTGGCCGCGTGCCAAGAGGCTTTGCCGGAGCGGAGCCGCCCGCGGCGTGGCCGCGCCTGCCGGGGACGCCGCGGCCGGAGCGCGCCGAGGCGCCGGTCGCGTCGCTCTCGGGCGTCGGGCCGGCGCTCGACGAGAAGCTCGGCAAGCTCGGCTTGCGCACCGTGCGCGACCTGCTCGAGCACCGGCCGCACCGCTACGAGCCGGCCGTGCCGCAGCGCCGGATCGCCGATCTGCTCGGCGAGGAGGAGGCGGCGATCGCCGGCGAGGTGCGGTCGGTGACCGTGCGGCGGCCGCGGCGGAACCTCGCGATCGTCAATGCGCGCATCGCGGACGAGAGCGGCGACGTCGTCGCGGTCTGGTTCAACCAGGCGTGGCTCGAGGAGAAGCTGAAGCCGGGCACTCACGTCCGGCTGCGCGGGCAGTTGAAGCGCGGCGGCTTTCAGGTGCGCTCGTACGACCTGAACGGCGTCGCGGCCACGGCGGACTTCGCCCCGGTCTACCCGGCGACGGAGGACGTGACGCCGCAGCGGCTCCGCGCACTGATCGAGCGTGCGCTACCCGCCGCGCGCGACCTGCCCGACCCGCTGCCGGCCGAGCTGCGCTCGAACGAGCGGTTGCCGCTCCGCTCGGACGCGCTCCACGTGCTGCACCGGCCGCGGTCGCTCGAGGAGGGCGAGGCCGGGCGGAGGCGGCTCGCGTTCGACGAGCTGCTCGTCCTGCAGGTCGGGCTCGCGCGGGCGCGGGCCGGCCGTGAGGCTGCAGTGGCCCCGGCCCTCGGCGCGCCGGGCGACCTCGTCGCGCGGTACCGCGAGCTGCTGCCGTTCGAGCTGACGCCCGATCAGGAGACGGCGATCGCCGAGATCGACCGCGACCTCGACGGCGAGGCGCCTATGCAGCGGCTCCTGCAGGGCGACGTCGGCTCGGGCAAGACGGTGGTCGCGCTGTACGCGCTGCTCCGGGCCGTCGAGGCGGGCCGCGCCGGTGCGCTGATGGCGCCGACCGAGACGCTCGCCGAGCAGCACTTCCTCACGGTCGAGCCGTGGTGCGCGGAGCTGGGCGTGCGGGCGGCGCTGCTGACCTGGTCGGTCAAGTCCGAGCTCGAGGGCGCGCAGGTCGTCGTCGGCACGCATGCGCTGATCCAGGAAGGCGTCGAGCTCGGCGAGCTCGGGGTCGCCGTGGTCGACGAGCAGCACCGGTTCGGCGTCGAGCAGCGGCGGGCGCTGACCGAGGGCCGGGCGCCGCACGTTCTGCACATGACGGCGACGCCGATTCCGCGGACGCTCGCGCTCACGCTCTACGGCGACCTGTCCGTCACCGAGATCGCCAAGCCGCCGGCGTCGCGGAAGCCGATCGTCACCTCGTGGGTCACGGCGGAGCGCTCGTCGGAGGCGTACAAACGGTTGCGCAAGCATCTCGACGACGGCCGGCAGGCGTACGTCGTCTGCCCGCTGATCGAGGAGTCGGAGACGTCGCAGTCGCGCGCTGCCGAGGCGGAGGCCGAGCGGCTGCGCCGGGCCGAGCTGCGCGACTACCGCGTCGGCCTGCTGCACGGGCGGCTGCGGCCGGCCGAGCGCCGCGAGCTGATGGCGCAGTTCAAGGCGCGCGAGCTGGACGTGCTGGTGGCGACGACGGTGATCGAGGTCGGGGTCGACGTCCCGAACGCGACGATCATGATCGTCCAGGAGGCCGACCGCTTCGGGCTTGCCCAGCTGCACCAGCTCCGCGGCCGCGTGGGGCGGGGCGCCGAGCAGTCGTACTGCCTGCTGATCTCGCGACCGCGCGAGGAGCTGACCGACAACGCGCAGGCCCGGCTCCAGGCGCTCGTGGACTCGACGGACGGTTTCGAGCTGGCCGAGCGCGACCTCGAGCTGCGCGGCGAGGGCCAGCTGCTCGGCACGCGACAGGCGGGGGTCTCCGACCTGAGCTTCGTCCACTGGCGCGCAGACCGCCCGCTGCTCGAGCGCGCGCGGTCGGCGGCCGACGGCCTCGTCGAGTACGACGGCCCGCTCGCGGACGAGGTGGAGCGGGTCTTCGGCGAGCGGGAGCTGGCGGCGTGAGGACTCGACGCCGGCGCCCGCTCGTCCGCGACCTGACCGGGCGCGACTCGACCAAGCGCTGGGCGGCCGCGGTGGAGCTCGCGCGGACGCGCGACGAGCGGACGCGCCGGCAGGTGGCGCGGGTGCTGGAAGGCACCGGGAACGACGACGGCCGCGCCGCGGCGGCGTACGTGCTCGGGTTCAGCGGCGACACGGCGTTCGCCGGCGTGCTCGCGCGGAGGCTCGCAGACCCGGACGAGTGCGTCCTCGTGCGAGCGCATGCGGCCGAGGCGCTGGGACACCTGCTCCAGCACGAGCCGGTGCTCGCGGACATCCGGACGGCGATCGTCGCGGCGCTGACGGATGAAGAGGCCGAGGTGCGGTTCTGGGCCACGTTTGCGGCCGGTGCGCTCGAGCTGCAGGAGTCGCGCCCGCGGCTGGAGCGCCTGCTCGGGGACGAGGCGTCGGTCGAGGGGTGGTGGACGGTCGCGCAGGAGGCCGAGTGGGCCCTTCGCTGCCTCGACGGCGAGCTGCACCCGCCCTTGCCCGACCGCGTCTGACTCGGCCATGCCTCAGGGACAGTCCCTCGGCCGTGGCCGAAACGGACGGTCGTCGCTCGATGCGGGCGGCACGGGTCACGCCGGACGCCTCGAGGGACACGTCCCAGGGACTGTCCCCGGGGCCTGTCGCAAACGCCCTAGGCTGACCCGGTGCGGATCATCGCCGGCTCGCGGAAGGGCGCCCGCATCTTCGCGCCCAAGGGGCTCGACACCCGGCCGACGGCCGACCGCGTCCGCGAGGCGGCCTTCAACCTGCTCGGCCCGGGCGCGGCCGAGGACGCGAACGTGCTCGACCTGTTCGCCGGGTCGGGCGCGATGGGGCTCGAGGCACTCAGCCGCGGCGCGGCGCACGCGACGTTCGTCGAGAGCGACCGCGAGGCCTGCCGGACGATCAACCGCAACCTCGACAAGCTCGGGCTCGGCCACGCGACCGTGCTTTGCCAGGACGCGCTGACGGCGCTCCGCACGGATGTCCGTCAGGGTGCGCGCTACGATCTCGTGCTGCTCGACCCGCCCTACCGACGCTTTTCTTCCCTGCAAAAGGCCATGATTCGACATCTGCCCGAGCTCCTCATGCCCGACGGCACGCTGCTTGTCGAGACCGCCGCCGAGGAGGAGCCCGACCTGCCGCTCGCGAAGCGCACGACCAGACGCTACGGCTCCGCCCGACTCACGCTCTTCGACGCAGAGTGATCACCGCCATCTACCCCGGCACGTACGACCCGGTCACGAACGGGCACGTCGACGTGATCAGACGCGCGGCCGAGATCTTCGACCGCGTCGTCGTCGGCGTCGTCGGCAACCCGCAGCACAAGACGCCGATGTTCACGCTCGACGAGCGCGTCGCCTTCCTGTGCGAGACGCTCGACGGGCTCGACAACGTCGAGGTCGACGTCTTCTCCGAGCTCGTCGTCGACTTCGCCCACAAGTGGGACGCGAAGGTGATCGTGAAAGGGCTGCGCGTGATCTCGGACTTCGAGTGGGAGTTCCAGATGAACCAGCTCAACCGGACGCTCGCGCCCGACGTGGAGACGGTCTACGTGATGGCGAGCCCGTCGGTCAGCTTCGTCTCGTCGAGCGGGGTCAAGGAGATCGCGAGCTTCGGCGGCCAGGTCGACGAGCTCGTGCCCGAGCCGGTCGCGCGGCGCTTCCGCGAGCTGTTCCCGGACGGTCGCCCCGGCACCCCGGAGAATCCGCAGGAGTGACGCTCGAGCAGCAGCTCGCGGCCGGAACCGAGGTCCGGCTGGCCAAGCGCGAGGCGCAGGACATCCTGCAGAAGCTGCGCGCCCGCGGCGCCGAGAGCAAGGCGGCCGACCGGATCGAGGGCCAACTGCAGCACGGCGACGAGGTCGTGCTCGCGCCCGCCGAGGCAGCCGAGCTGCTCGAGGAGCTAAAGGCGAGCGGGCGGCGCTGGCTCTCCGGCACCGGCGCGCCGCGCGAGCACGAGCCGCCGCGCGCCGCCCCGCCGGAGCCCGAGCCGGAACCCGAGCCCGAGCGACAAGGCTGGTTCGGCCGGCTGTTCCGTAGGTAGGCCTCTGTAAACTCCGGACACCGATGGACGTACTCGTTCTGATCGACAAGCTCGACGACCTCGTGCACAACGCGAAGGCCGTCCCGCTCACCGACCAGGTGCGGATCGACCGCGAGGAGATCTACGACATCCTCGACCAGATGCGGGCCACGATCCCGGAGGAGATCAAGCAGGCGCGCTGGATCGTGAAGGAGCGCCAGGAGATGCTCGCAGAGGCCAAGCGCGAATGCGACCGGATCCTCGGTGAGGCGCGTGAGCAGGCTGTCCGCGAGGCGTCGCAGACCGAGATCGTCAAGCTCGCCGAGCGTCAGGCCGGCGACATCATCGACGACGCCCGGCGCCAGGCTCGGGAGACGCGGCTCGAGATGGAGGACTGGGCCGACTCGATCCTCTCGACGCTCGAGGTCAACCTCGACAAGTTCCTCGTCGCGGTGCGACGCGGACGCGAGCGGCTGCACGAGCGCTCGCAGGAGTCCGTCGTCGCAGGCGTCGCGGCCGGCGTCGAGAGCTCCAACAACGACGATTTCCCGCACTAGGTAGACGGTGGACACGTACCTGGCTGTCGCGAGCAAGCGCGACTGGCGCAGCTACGCCGACCGGCGGGTGCCCGATGACGTGCAACGCCGGATCCTGGACGCGGGCCGTCTGAGCGGCAGCGGCGTCAACCGCCAGCCGTGGCGCTTCGTCCTCGTCGAGGGGGACGCGAAGGAGCGGGTCGCCGAGACCGTGTTCGCGTCGCAGAACATCAGTACCTGCGCCTTCGCGGTCGCGTTCACGACGGAGGGCGGGAAATGGGCGCTCGACGTCGGCCGCGCGCTGCAGAACATGATGCTCGTCGCCTGGAACGAGGGCGTCGTCTCGTGCCCCAACGGCATGCCCGACGAAGCGGCAGCCGCAGTCGCGCTGGGGCTCGAGGACGGCTGGCTGCCGGTCAACATCGCTAGCTTCGGCTACCCGAAGCGCGACTTCGACCCGACGTCGAAGAGCGCCGAGGAATGGAGCGCCGAGGCCAACCGCAAGCCGCTGGACGAGGTCGTCTCGGCGATCTAGCGCTTCGCTACCGTGGGTCGGGTGACCACGCTCGATCTTCGGACGCTGAGACTGCGCTCCGGTCAGCAGTGGCGCGACGAGCGGCAGATCGAGCTCGAGCCGTTCGAGCTCGGCGGCCAGAGGTACCTGCCGGTGCCGGGCGTCGTGCCCGCCGAGGTGACCGTCACGCGCGCCTCGACCGGAACCGTCTTCGAGCTGCGCTTCGACGCGCGGCTCCACGGCCCGTGCTTCCGCTGCCTCGGCGACGCGGCGCTCGACGTGCCGGTGGACGCGCGTGAGTACCAGGCGGCGAGCCCCGGTGGCGACGAGGAGCTGCAGAGCCAGTACCTCGCCGACGACAAGCTCGACCTCTCGACGTGGGCCCGCGACGCGATCGCGCTCGAGCTGCCGGACAAGATTCTCTGCCGGCCCGATTGCGCCGGGCTCTGCGCCGTGTGCGGCAAGAACCTGAACGACGAGCCGCACGACCACGGCGAGCCCGAGCCCGACTCGCGCTGGGCCGCGCTCTCGGAGCTGAAAGACCGGCTCTAGTCGTCCCCGCCGTGGCCGCCGCCACCGCTGCCGCCGCGGCCGCGGCCGCCGTGGTCGTCGGTCGTCGTCGGTGGCGGGGGTGGGGGCGGAGGCGCGACCGTCGTGGTCGTCCCGGTCCGCGTCTTCGGCTTCGGCGCGACGCGCTCGCGCACGCGTGAGGGGGTCAGGTTCCCCGGCGTCCGCTGCAGCCGCGTCACTGGCACGGCGACCGAGCCGCGCGAGACGACGTACGCGGCGTAGCCCATGCCGGCGGCGCAAAGCAGGCCGACGAGGGCGAGCGCGACTACCGCGATGCTTCGACCCATGACTCCTCGGCCACTGTAGCCGCGGCGGGGAAGCGCACCTCCGCGCGCATGCCGCCCTCGAGGCGGTTCTGGAGCGACGCCGTTCCGCGCCAGCGGTGTGCGAGCGTCTGGACGATCGCGAGGCCGAGCCCGGTGCCCGACCGGCCGCTGCCGGCGCTGCCGCGGGCGAACCGGTCGAAGAGCTTCGTCTCCTCGCCGGGCGCCAGCCCCGGGCCCTCGTCGAGCACCGCCAGCCACGCCTCGTCGCCGTCGCTGCCCCAGTCGATCGTGACGCGCGTCGGCGAGTAGCGCACCGCGTTCTCGATCAGGTTGTCGAGCAGGATCGCGAGATCCTCCTCCGAGGCGGCGATGGCGGGATCGCCGCCACCGGCCAGCTCGAGTTCGCGCCCGTCCTGCTCGGCGGTGGCCGCCCAGCGCTCACAGGCGCGCTCGGCCGCGCGGGCGAGCGAGACCGGCCGCGCGTCCGGCGGCTTGTCCCCTTCCCGCGCGAGCGTGAGCAGCGACGTCAGCAGGCGCGCCATCCGCTCGACCTCCTGCTCGGCGGCCTCGAGCTCCCGCGCCACGTCGCCGTCGGAGCGCGCGCGGGCGGCCTCGAGCCGCAGGCGCAGTCCGGTGAGCGGCGTGCGCAGCTGGTGCGAGGCGTTGGCGACGAACTCACGCTGCGCGGCGAGGACGACCTCGAGCCGCTCCGCCATGTCGTTGAACGCCGCGGAGACCTCCTGCTGCTCCTTGGCGCCCGTCACCTCCGCGCGCGCGTCGAGTTGCCCGCCCTCCACCCGCCGTGCGGCCGCGGCGAGATTGCGCAGCGGGCCTGAGAGCGAGCCCGCCAGGAACCAGGCGAGCGCGAGGCCGACGAGCAGCGCAAACGCACCGATCGCGATCAGTGCGAGCACGCCGTTCCGGACCCGCTCGTGCACCGCCGCGAGATCCTGCGTGACGCGCACGGCGCCCACGACGCCGCCGTTGTTGGTCACCGGCACGGCGGTGTAGAGCAGGTCCTGGCCGAGCGTGTTGCTGTGTCGCTCGCCCTGCGCGCGGTTGCCGGCGAGCGCGGCGCCGATCTCGGGACGCGCTGGCGAGCGGTACTGCAGCGGGCGGGTGACGCCGACCGTCGAGTCGGCGAGCAGGCGCCCGCGCACGTCGACGACGATCACGCGGCCGCCGAGGTCGTTGCCGGCGCGGCGGACGACGGCGGCCAGCCGCTGCGGCCGCTGCATCTCGCCGGATGCGTTCGCCGAGACGAGAAACGCCTGCGCGGCCGCCTCGTTCTTGACCTCGGCGTCGATCCGGCGCGCGAGGTTGAGCGCCAGCGGGACCTCGAGGGCGACGATCACGAGCAGCAGGACGTACGCGAACGCCCCCATCAGCTGCGTGCGGAGGCTCATTCGACTTCGTCTGGAGACGAGAAGCGGAAGCCGACCCCGCGCACGGTGTGGACGTAGCGCGGCTTCGACGGGTCGTCGCCGAGCTTGCGGCGGATGCCGCTCACGTGCACGTCGAGGGTCTTCGTCGAGCCGAACCAGTTCGTGTCCCAGACCTCGTCGATCAGCCGCTCGCGCGTGACGACCGAGCCGGCGTTGCGCATCAGCAGGTGCAGGAGCTCGTACTCCTTGCGGCTCAGCTCGAGCGTCTCGCCCGCGAGCGTGACCTCACGCCGCGCGGGCTCGAGCCGTACGGGCCCGACTTCGAGCGGACGCTCGTCGGACGGATCCGGTGCGGCAGTCCGGCGCAGGACGGCGCGGATCCGCGCGACCACCTCGCGCCCGCTGAACGGCTTGACCACGTAGTCGTCGGCGCCGAGCTCGAGCCCGACGACCCGGTCGGCCTCCTCGCCGCGCGCGGTGAGCATGATGATCGGCACCTGGGAGCGCTGCCGCAGCTCGCGGCAGACGTCGAAGCCCGAGCCGTCGGGAAGCATCACGTCCAGCAGCACGAGGTCCGGGTCGCGCCGCGCCTGTTCGAGCGCCTCGGCGACCGTGCCGGCGACGAGCGTGTCGAACCCCTCGCTGCGGAGCACATCGGCCAGCGGGTCGCGGATCGAGGTCTCGTCCTCGACGAGGAGGATCGTGCGCCTGGGCCTGCTCATGGACGAATTGTGACCACGATGAGACGGCCCCGAGGGAAGAGGGCCGTCTCGTCGTCGCTGGTGAGAGGAATCAGTCGTCGCCGCCGTGGCCGCCGTGGCCGCCGTGGCCGCGGTGGCCGCCGTCGTCGCGGCCGCGCTGGTGGTGTCCGCGGTCGTCCGCGACACGAACGTGCCGGTCGGCGCGCCGGTCCTCGCGGCGCACGTGCTCGCGAGGCTCGTTCGCGCGGCCGCGGAGCTCGGCCTCGCGACCGCGATCCTCGTGCCGGACGGTGATGGGCGCCGCCGCCGGGAGCGTCGAGCCGATCGTCGGCGTCCCGGACGCGCCGAGGCTCACCGCCGTGCCGGCGAGCGCCACGCCCGCCATGAGCAGCACCCCTCCGATGATTGCAGCGATCTTCGTCATGCCTGCCTCCTTCGTTCGATGTCGTGGAGACAGCGTCACGCGGCGCGGGTTCGGCGCGGGCAAACCCGGGTTAAGGCTTGGCAAAGCCAGGCTATGGCTATACTCGCCCGCCGATGGCCGTCCCGAAGAAGAAAACCAGCAAGTCGCGCCGGGACAAGCGGCGCGCGACGCACCGGCTCGAAGCGCCGCGCGTGAACACGTGCCCGCAGTGCGGCCGGCCGAAGCAGCCGCACCGCATGTGCCCGAACTGCAAGACGTACGCGGGCCGCGAGATCGAGCCTCTCCGCACACCGACTCCGTAAGACGTGCCCAAGATCGCCGTCGACGCGCTGGGAGGTGACCGCGCGCCGGAGGAGGTCGTCGCGGGCGCACTCGAAGCGGCGCAGGACGGGATCGAGCCGATCCTGTTCGGGCCCGCGGGGCTCGACGCGCACGGCCTCGAGCTCGTCGAGACGACGCAGGAGATCGCGATGGACGAAAAGCCGGCCGACGCCGTGCGCGCGAAACCGGACAGCTCGCTCGTCGCCGCCTGCCGCGCGGTGGGGCAGGGCGAGGCCGACGCGGTCGTCTCGGCCGGGAACACGGGCGCGATGCTCGCGGCCTGCTTCCTCGAGCTGCGGCGCCTGCCGGGCGTGGCCCGGCCCGCGATCGCGGTCGTGATCCCGTCCAAGAGCGGGCCGACAGTGCTGATCGACGCGGGCGCGAACGCCGACGCGCGGCCGGAGCACCTGCTCCAGTTCGCGCACATGGGCGCCGTCTTCGCCGAGGAGGTGCTCGACAAGTCGAGCCCGCAGGTGCGCCTGCTGTCGATCGGCGAGGAGCCGGAGAAGGGCAACCAGCTGACGCTCGAGGCCCACGCGCTGCTGGCCGAGGCCGACGGCCTCAACTTCGGCGGCAACACGGAGAGCCGCGACCTGCTGCTCGGCGCGGCCGACGTCGTCGTGTGCGACGGCTTCACCGGCAACGTCGTCCTGAAGCTGCTCGAGGGGACGATCAAGACGCTGCTCGACGCGCTGCGCGAGGAGATCACCGCCACCCGCCGGGGCCGCGTGGGCGGACTGCTGATCCGGCCGGCCGCGCGCGGCATGCGCACCCGCCTGGACCCGGACACCTACGGCGGCGCCTACCTGCTCGGCCTGCGCGGGCTCGCCGTCATCGCCCACGGCAACTCGTCGCCGCGCGCTATCGCGAACGCGATCCGGCTCGCCGCGCGGGGTGTGGAGCACGACGTCGTCAATCGGCTCGCCCAGCGCCTTCCGGAAAGAGTGTTAGCATCCGCGCGCCCTGGGACCGAGTCGAAATGAGGTGAGATGGCAGCATCGCGA
>DASSQG010000109.1:0-7079 GCA_035702625.1 Gaiellaceae bacterium
GTTGACCTGCGCCAGGTCGGCTTTGGCCGTACTGCCGCCCGCGCGGGTGACGGCGTCGGCGATGCGTGCGCGCTGCGGGAGCCGGTAGAGACCCGGCCGTCGCACCGCGCCCACCACGTCCACCACCACCCGCGAGGACGAGACGCCGGATCCGCTCGGTTCGCCTGCCGGCGGCGGGGGGAGGGGCGCCGCGGGGGTTGTCGTGCCGGCGCCGAGGGCAAAGCGCCCGAGGATCAGCACGAGGGCGAGCGAAGCGGCGACCGCCAGGAGGAGCTGCCGCCGCTGGAGGAGGAAATCCGGCATGCCGCGAGCGTGCCCGAGCAGATGTCACGCGTGTGTGACGGCTTCGTGCCGGAAGCGCATCGAAGTCGGCTCGCATTCGTTGCGCTCTCGTGACGGTTCTGTGCGGCTGGCGCGGGTACCGTCCCAAACCCCAACCCACCCGGGGCGCGCGTGGACATGAAATAGGCGGCGCGCCGCCGCGGAGCGCGCGACGAGGCGGCGACGTGCGGCGGCTAGACGACGATGTTCACGAGCTTGCCGGGCACGACGATCGTCTGGCGGATCTCCTTGCCGTCTAGGTACTGCTGCACCCGCGGCGACGCCTTGGCGCGGGCGACCAGCTCCTCATCCGACTCGTCCACCGACGCTTCCACGCGGTCGCGCACGCGGCCGTTCACCTGGAGCACGAGCTCGAACGTCTCGCGCCGTAGCTGGCCGGCGTCCGCGACCGGCCACGGCTGCTCCCACAGCCGCTCGTGTCCGAGCGCCGACCACAGCTCCTCCGCGATGTGCGGCGCGTACGGCTGGATCAGCGAGACCGCCGTCTCGGCGGCGAACCGCGCACCGGGCGCCGACGGATCGCGCCCGAGCTCGTTCACCAGCTCCATCACCGCCGCGATCGGCGTGTTGAAGACGAACCGGCGGCCGATGTCGTCGCTCACCTTCGCGATCGTCTCGTGCGCCTTGCGCACCAGCGGCCCCGCGTCGCCGTCCTCACCGCCGGAGCCCGACTCCGCCGCCTCGTGCACGATCCGCCACAGCCGGCGCAGGAAGCGGCCGATGCCCTCGATGCCCTCCTCGGTCCAGTCCATATCCTGGTCCGCCGGCCCGACGAACAGGATGTAGAGGCGCACCGCGTCCGCGCCGTACATGTCTGCCAGCTCGTCCGGCGCGGTGACGTTCCCGCGCGACTTGGACATCTTCGTCCCGCCCTGTCGCACCCAGCCCTGGTGGAACAGCCGCTGGAACGGCTCGGGGAAGTCGAGCATCTCCAGCTCCCGCAGCACCTTCACGAAGAAGCGCGAGTAGAGCAGGTGCCCCGTCGCGTGGTCGATCCCACCGATGTACTGGTCGACCGGCCCCCAGAAGTCGACGAGGCGCCGCGAGAACGGCTCGTGCTCGTTGTGCGCGTCCGCGTAGCGCAGGAAGTACCAGGCCGAGTCGACGAACGTGTCCATCGTGTCGGCCTCGCGCCGCGCCTCGCCGCCGCACCTCGGACACGGCGTGCGCAGCCACTCCTCGTTGGACGCGAGCGGCGGCTTGCCCTTCGGGCGGTAGTCCTCGATCTCCGGCAGCAGCACCGGGAGCGCGTCGTCCGGCACCGGCACGACACCGCACGTGGGACAGTAGACGATCGGAATCGGGCAGCCCCAGTACCGCTGGCGCGAGAAGCCCCAGTCCCGCAGCCGGAAGCTGATCGCCGGGCGGCCGCGGCCGCGCTCGCCGAGCCAGTCGACGATCGCGCGCTTCGCCTCCGCGACGGGCATCCCGCTGAACTGCGCCGACTCGACCAGCTCGCCCGCCTCCTCGTCCACGACCTCCACTACCGGCAGCTCGAAGCGCTCGGCGAACTCGCGGTCGCGCTCGTCGTGGCCGGGCACTGCCATGATCGCGCCCGTCCCGTATTCCATCAGCACGTAGTCGGCGACCCAGATCGGGATCCGCGCCTCGGTGGCCGGGTTCGTCGCGAAGAAGCCGGTGAAGACACCCGTCTTCTCCTCGGCCGCGGCCCGCTGCTCGCCGCGCTTGGCCAGCGCGTGCGCGACGTACGTGCGCAGCTCCTCGCCGTTGGGCGAGCGCTCGATCATCTCGTCGACGAGCGGGTGCTCGGGCGCCAGCACGAAGAACGTCGCGCCGAACACCGTGTCGGCACGCGTCGTGAAGACCGGCACGTCGACGTCGAGCTCGTCGATCCGGAAGAGGAGCTCCGCGCCCTCGGAGCGGCCGATCCAGTTGCGCTGGATCGTCTTCGTCCGCTCGGGCCAGTCGATCAGGTCGTGGTCGCCGAGCAGCGCGTCCGCGTAGGCGGTGATCTTGAAGAACCACTGCTCCATCTTCCGCGCCTCGACGACCGTGCCGCAGCGCTCACACTTCCCGTCGATCACCTGCTCGTTCGCGAGGACGGTCTGGTCGTTCGGGCACCAGTTGACGAACGCCGCCTTGCGGTATGCCAGGTCACGCTCGAAGAAGCGGAGGAACAGCCACTGCGTCCACTGGTAGTAGGCTGGGTCGTGCGCGGCGATGACGCGGTCCCAGTCGATCGCCCACCCGAGCCGGTGCATCTGGCGCTCGATGTTCTCGATGTTCCGCTCGGTGATCTCGCGCGGGTGGCCGCCCTCGCGGATCGCCGCGTTCTCGGCCGGCAGGCCGAACGAGTCCCAGCCCATCGGGCGCAGCACCTGCTGGCCGTGGCGGCGGTGGAAGTGGGTCAGGACGTCGCCCAGCGTGTAGTTGAGGACGTGCCCCATGTGCAGGTTCCCGGAGGGGTAGGGCAGCATCTCGAGCATGTAGAACTTCCCGTCCGGCTCCTCGCCGGGCGGCGGGTCGTCGACGTAGAAGGCCCGCGCGTCCTCCCAGACGCGCTGCCACTTCGCCTCGATCGCCTTCGGGTCGTACGTCTCCAAATCTGCCTCCAGAAACGAAAAAGCCTCTCATGCTGAGAGGCCGTGGGGAACCCGACGCGGCCCTCGCCGCGTTGTTCCCTGTACTACTCGAGGAGCTGCTTCATCCCGATCAACTCTAGCATCGCGCGCCGATGGAAGTAATCGACGAACTCGACTTCGCCTTCGGCTGGCTGTCGCCCGAGCGGGCCAGGCTGCGCATGGCTTCACACGCCCTCGTCGCCGACGGCGGCGTCTGGCTCGTCGACCCGACCGAGGCCGACGGCGTCGAGGAGCGGGTACGTGCGCTCGGCGAGCCGGCCGGCGTCCTGCAGGTGCTCGACCGGCACAACCGCGCGTGCGCCGACTTCGCTCGACGGCTCGGCGTGCCGCACCACCGCGTCCCCTTCGAGTCCGTCGGCCCGTTCGAGCCGCTCCCGGTCGTGCGGCGCAAGTTCTGGCGGGAGGTCGCGCTCTGGTGGCCCGAGCGGCGGGTGCTCGTCTGCGGGGACGCGCTGGGCACCGTGCCGCGCTACTTCGCCCTCGGCGGCGAGCGGCTCGGCGTGCATCCGCTGCTCCGCCTGACACCGCCGCGGCGGCTGGGCGAGCTGGACCCGGAGCACGTGCTCTGCGGCCACGGGGCCGGCGTGCACGAGGATGCGACGGCGGCGGTGCGCGAGGCACTCGAGCACTCACGGCGCCGCGCCCCGAGGGTGCTCGTCGAGTGGTGGCGCGCCGGCTGACTACGATCGCGCGCGTGCTCTCGCTCTTCCCGCAGACGGCGGCCGTGCGCGACGGCGAGCTCGAGGTCGGCGGCATCCGCGCCTCCGCGCTCGCCGAGCAGCTCGGCACGCCGCTCGTCGTCTACGACGAGGCGACGCTCCTCGCCAATGCACGCGCATACAGGGAGGCGGCGCCCGACGCGCTCCTGCTCTACAGCCTGAAGGCCTTCCCGAACCTCGCCGTCCTCGGCCTGCTCGCGGCCGAGGGCTACGGCGCCGACGTCTCGACGCTCGGCGAGCTGGAGTATGCGCGCCGCGCAGGCATCCCCGGCGACCGGATCGTCGTGCACGGCAACAACAAGAGCGCGGAGGAGCTGCGAGCGGCGGCCGACACCGGCGTGCGCTTCGTCGTGATCGACGCGCTGGACGAGGTCGAGCTCGCCGCCGGCGCCGGCGTGCGGCGCGTGCTCGTCCGGATCACGCCGGGCATCGACGCCGACACGCACGAGAAGATCCGCACCGCTCACGTCGGCTCGAAGTTCGGGCTGCCGCCGGACCAGGCCCGCGAGGCGATCGACCGTGCGCGGGCCGCCGGGATCGAGGTCGCCGGCGTCCACCTGCACATCGGCTCGCAGCTGCTCGACCCGCGCGCCGGCCTCGAGACGGTCGACTGGCTGAAGGACTTCGCCGCCGGCGGCTGGGTGCCGCAGGTGGTCGACCTGGGCGGCGGCCTCGGCATCCGCTACGTCGAGGACGAGCGGCCGCCCGCGATCCGCGAGTTCGTGGCGACGCTGCTCGCGCGCCTGGCCGACGGCTGGCCGGGCGAGTTGCCCCAGCTAGTGCTCGAGCCGGGCCGCTCGATCGTCGGGCCGGCGGGACTGACGCTGTACCGGGTCGGCGTCGTCAAGCGGGCGAGCCGTGACCTCACCTACGTCGCGGTCGACGGCGGCATGTCCGACAACCCGCGACCGCAGCTCTACGGCGCGCTCTACGAGGCGCTGCTCGCCAACCGCGCGGACGAGGAGCCCGCCGGCAGCTACCACGTCGCCGGCAAGCACTGCGAGTCGGGCGACGTCCTGATCGAGGGCGCGCTCCTCCCGGAGCCTCGCCGCGACGACCTGCTCGCGGTGCCGTCGACCGGTGCGTACACCCTCTCGATGGGCTCGAACTACAACGTCGTCCCGCGGCCGGCGGCGGTCCTCGTCCGCGACGGCGAGGCGCGCGTGATCCGCCGGCGCGAGACGCTCGACGACCTCCTCCGGCTGGACGAGACCACCAGCTAGGCTCAGCCGATGCGCCGTCTGGACAGCGTTCCGGGGGTCGTGCTCGTCAGCGTCGCGGCCGCGATGTGGGGCCTGGACGGGCTGATCCGCAAGCCGCTCTCGGAGACGACGTCGCCGTACACGATCGTCTTCGGGGAGCACGTCGTGCTCGTGCTGCTGACGCTGCCGCTGCTGATCCCCGCCATGCGCGCGCTCTGGTCGGCCGGGCCGCGGTACGTCGCGGCCGGCGTCGCCGTCGGCGCCGGCGCCTCCGCAATCGCGACGATCCTCTTCACGAAGGCGCTCTTCCACGGCGACTTCATCACCGTCGTCGTGCTGCAACAGGTGCAGCCGCTGGTGGTCGTGATCGGGGCCTGGTTCATCCTCGGCGAACATCCGAGACCGGGCTTCGTCTGGTTCCTGATCGCCGCCATGGCCGGCGTCTGGCTGATCGCGCTCCCCCACCCGCTCGACCCGCACGTCCACGGTCTCGTCCCGGTCGTCGAGACGCTGACGGCGGCGACGCTGTGGGGGCTCGGCACCGTCCTCGGGCGGTTCATGGGCCGGCGGCTCCAGTTCGAGCACGTCGCGACGGTGCGCTTCGCCTTCGGCCTCGTCGCCGCGGCCTGCGCGCTGCCGATCGTCGGCGCTTCTGCCTTCTCGAGCCTGCACGACAGCTTCTGGATCGCCGTCCTCGCCGTCGTGACCGGACTGGTCGCGCTGAACCTCTACTACTTCGGCCTGCGCCGCACGCCCGCGCTGCTGTCGGCGATCGGCGAGCTGGCGTTCCCGGTGACCGCATCGCTGATCGGGATCTACGTCTTCGACAGCTCGCTGCGCTGGACGCAATGGGTCGGCGTCGCCCTCACCGTGACCGTGATCTTCCTGCTCCCGGTTCGCCGCCGACGGCTCGTGCGCGTGACGCGCGAGCCCGCGCTCGCCTCGGCCAGCTAGCTAGCTAGCGGACTCTGAACAGGCCGCCGAAGGCGACCCAGTGCCCGTTGTGGTAGCGCTGGAGCTTCGCCTGGTCGAGTGGGAAGTGGTCGCTCGCGCTCGTCTTGACGGCGATGCCGGGCAGCAGGAACGGGTCGTTCGTGATGTTCAGCGACCCGGCCGCCTTCATGATCCCGGCGCGCGTCGGGTTCTTGCCGGCCTTCTGCAGCGCCGCCACGAACGTGTGCGCCACGGACATGCCGTAGACCGCGTAGACGTCGTTCGGGTTGCCGCCCTTGTACTTCTTCATAATCGAGCGGTAAAGCTTCATCCCGGAGTTGTTCCGCCAGGCCGGGTCGGTCGGGTCCTTGAGGAAGACGATCGAGATCGTTCCCTCGGTCTGCTTCTTGTTCGTCGCCGCGGTCGACAGGCCCATGATGTTCGCGGCGCTCGAGACGGCGTTCATGTAGACGAGCGGCTTCCACGACAGCTTGCGCGCGTAGACGTACGCCTGGATCGCGAACTTCGGCGTCGCGAACACCATCAGCGTGTTCACCTTGGCCGCCTTCAGCTTCGCGATCTGCGACTGGACGTCCGGGTCGTCCACGTTGTAGCTCTGCTTCGACTTGACGAGGCCGGCCTTGCTGCCGAGCCCGCGCTGCAGGCCGCCGAGCAGGTCCTTGCCGTAGTCGTCGTTCTGGTAGAGAACGCCGATCCGCGCCGTCGGCTGGTGCTTGACGATGTAGCGGCCGTAGATCGTCCCCTCGGCGCGGTAGTTCGGCTGGTAGCCGATCGTCCACGGGTACTGCTTGTAGTCGCTGCCGAAGGTGGTCGCGCCGCTGGCGACGAAGAGCTGCGGGATCTTGAGCGCGTTCAGGTAGGCGCGCGTGGCGAGGTTCTGGTCGGTGCCGAGGCTGTTGAAGATCGCGAACACTTTGTCCTGGGAGACGAGCTCGCGCGTCGCGTTGACCGTCTGCGACGGGTCGTACGCGTCGTCCTTGTAGATGTAGTTGATCTTCCGCTTGTTCACGCCGCCCTTCGCGTTGACGTAGGCGAAGTAGGCCGCGGCGCCCTTGGCGACCGACTGGTACGCGGAGGCGGGGCCGCTGAGCGGCGTCGTCCCGCCGATCAGGACCTGCGTCGACGTGACGCCGGTCTCGGAGGCGGCGCCGGACGCAGCGGTCGCCAGGGCGAGCGCGCCGAGCACGAGCAAGATCAGGTAGTGCACCCTCGCCATCGACCCTCTAGGGACGAAGGTATAGCCGCGTTGTTAGCGGTCT
>DASSQG010000110.1:0-17439 GCA_035702625.1 Gaiellaceae bacterium
AGCATCCAGCCGAACAGCGACTGCGGCCCGACGACCGCGTTCCACCAGGTCTCCTTGTTGCCGTTCCAGAGCTCGACGTCGTTGCGGATCCGGCCCGTCGTCCGCCGCCAGAGCCGCCGCAGCTTCAGCCGGAGCGGCAGGTCGAGCCAGACGATCGCGTCGGCGGCGCCGAGAACGGTGTCGCCGAGCTTCGAGTCGTAGTTGCCGTCGACCACCCAGCCGTCCGGGGCGGCGTCGATCGCCTCGCCCACGCGGGCGCGGAAATCGTCGTTCGTCGGCTCGGCCCAGTTCGGCCCGTGGTGGAGCGCGTCGAGCTCGACGAACGGGACGCCGAGCCGCCGCGCCAGCTCCTGCCCGAAGGTGGTCTTGCCCGAGCCCGACGTGCCCTTGACGTTGACGCGCCTCAAGCGCCGTCGAGCAGCTCGGCCGCGTTCGGGAGCAGCTCGCGGTCGGCGAGCGTGCGGACGAAGTCGCCCCAGCGCGGCTCCTCCGCGAGCAGCGGCCGGAACAGCTCGCGCGCCTCGTCGAGTCGGCCCGCTGCCGTGGCGGCGAAGATCGCGGCGAGGCGGCGGTCGAGCTCAGGCAGCGCCTCGAGGTCTTCCTCGGAGGGCCCGGGCGGCCCGCGCATCGCCTCGTACGCCCGGCGCAGACGGAGGAGCCGGCGGAGCTCGCCGAGCGGCTCCGGATGGTCGTCGACCCGCAGGTCGACCTTGCGCTCCCACGGCCGTCCCTCCGCGCCGACGACGAGGATCCCGCCCGCCTGGCGGCCTCGCCAGTCGCCGCCCGCCGCCTCGGCCGCGTCGAGCGCCGAGAGCAGCCGCTGCGCGAGCGGATCCTCCGACCGCTCGAACGCCTCCGCCATCGACTCCCACACGCGCTCGCTCGAGACCATGTTCGCCTGGGCGCTGAAGCCGTCGCCGGCGGCGAACCCGGCCGCCTGGATGCATGCCTCGCCGACGTGGACGGCGACCCGCCCGGCCGCGTCGAGGATCGCGACCTGGCGGTACGCCGAGTCGTCGTCGGCGGCGACGAGCTCGGCGAGCGCCTGCTCCGGGCTCTTCCCGCCACGCAGCAGCTCGAGGCCGAGCGGGCCGTACGAGACTTCCGTGTACGACTGGGTGGCGACCACGCCGACCCCGGGCGCCGCCCACGGCACTACCGCGCCGGTGTTGAACGCGCGCGACTGGACGGCGACGCCGAGCTCGCCCGTCTCGGCGTCGCGGCCGACGATCGAGTAGGTCATCCGCGCATCGCCGCGGCCGCTGCCTCGACGTTGGCGCGCCAGAGCTCCTCCGGCACCGGCGGCAGGACGTCGTCCCAGATCGCGGCGAAGCTGTCGCTCAGCTGCCGCATCCGCGCCGGCCGGCCGAAGAACCACCAGTGCAGGTGCTCGCTGCCCTCGCCCCAGCGCCCGATGTGCACGCGGCCGATCTCGCCAACGGCGCGCACGGCGCGCTCGACCCGCTGCATGAGCGGCCCCAGCTCCGCCGCGAGCTCCGGCGGTAGCGTGTCGATGTCGTAGTGCTCCTTCGGCTCGAGGATCAGGACGAGCGGCAGCCCGGTCGGCCCGAGCGCGATCAGCTGCCAGTGCTCGTCCTCCCAGATCAGGTCGTCCGAGGCCCTGCCGCAGGCGTCGCAGTCGGCGCCGCCCTCGCCGTGGCGCGGCTTCTCGCCCTCGGCCGGCGGCCGCAGACCACTAGGCCGGAAGTCGCCGTCGAACGGCCACGTCTCCCACTCCTCGACGGGCGGCATCCGCAGCGCGTTCTTCGCGCGCGCTTGGAACTCTTCGGGCGTCTCGGGCACCGGCCGGCCGATCTTAGAACTCGACGAAGGCGTCGAACGGTCTGCGGTAGGCCTCGTGCGGTCCCGTCCGCAGCACGAGCCACGTGTGCCCGCCCTCGCTCCCCTCGTCCTCCACCGTCCATTCGAGGTTGGCGACGCAGAAGCCGACCGCGCGCCGGACGGCCGGCAGCTGAACGTCATCGGTGAAGACGACCCCGCCCGGCCGCAGCAGCCGTCCGCAGAAGGCGAGGTCGAGGAAGACGCCTTCGAAGCGGTGGTTGCCGTCGACGAACGCGAGGTCGAAGCTGCGTCCCTCGGCGAGCAGCCGCGGCAGGACGACCTCGGATCCCTCGGCGTGGAACTCGACGAGCCCGCGCACGCCGGCCTCGTCGAGCGTGCGGAGGCCCGCGTCGACGTGGCTGTTCGGCAGCAGGTGGGGGTCGATCGCGACGTGCCGCGCGCGGAGGCCGTTCGCGAGCAGGCCCTCGCAAATGAAGAGCGTCGAGACCGCGTAGCCGAGACCGGTCTCGATCGTCCGCTCGGCCCGTTCGCTGCGGACCCATTCGCGGAGCGCGGCTCCCTCGTCCGGCCCGATCGCCACCGGTCTGAGCTCGTCCAGCGCGAGGCGCTCGCGCACCTGTCGTAGGCGCTCGGCCGCGTCCACTCCCGAAACGCTAACGTCGGAGGCGTGGACTGGCCGGAGTCGTTCTACGAGCTGAAGCGCGGTGAGGGCTGTCCGATGTGCGAGCAGGGGCGGCCCGAGGAGACCGAGTACGGGGCTCGCTACTTCGCCGGCGAGGTGGCCGACGCGTACCTGCAGAAGGAGGTTCGTGCGCGCGGGTACTCGATCGTCATCTGGCGCGGCCGCCACGTCGTCGAGCCGACCGAGCTGAGCCGGGAGGAGGCGGCGCAGTACTGGCTCGAGGTGCTCGAGGCGGGTCGGAGGCTCGAGCGGCACCTCCAACCGGTGAAGCTGAACTACGAACTGCTCGGCAACACGCTGCCGCACCTGCACACGCACATCGCCCTGCGCTACGCGGACGACCCGAAGCCGGGCTGGCCGCTGCCGTTCGAGGAGGATCCCCCGCAGGTCGACGAGCGGGAGTTCCGCGCCGACCTGGAGGCGTTGCGCGCATGAGCGCCCTCGACGTCTTCTCGCCGGAGACCCGCGGCTGGTTCGAGCAGGCCTTCGACGGCCCGACGCCGGCGCAGGAGCTCGGCTGGCCGGCGATCGCACGCGGCGGGCACACGCTGATCCAGGCGCCGACCGGCTCGGGCAAGACGCTGGCCGCGTTCCTCTACGGGATCGACCGGCTGACGCCGGCGCCGGGCGAGGGGCTGCGCCTGCTCTACGTCTCGCCGCTGAAGGCGCTCAACTACGACATTGAGCGCAACCTGCGCGGGCCGCTCGCCGGCCTGCGCTCGGAGCTGCGCGTCGGCGTCCGCACCGGCGACACGAGCCAGAAGGAGCGCGCGGCGATGCTGCGCGAGCCGCCGGACATCCTGATCACGACGCCCGAGTCGCTCTTCCTGCTCCTCACCTCACGCGCGCGCGAGACGCTGAGAGGGATCGACACGGTGATCGTCGACGAGGTGCACGCCGTCGCGGGCACGAAGCGCGGCGCGCACCTCGCGCTCAGCCTCGAGCGCCTCGACCGGCTGGTCGAAAGGCCGGTGCAGCGGATCGGCCTCTCGGCGACGCAGCGGCCGCTCGAGGAGATCGGGCGCTTCGTCTCGGGCGGGCGCGAGATCGAGCTCGTCGACGCCGGCCGCGCGAAGCAGCTCGACCTGAAGGTCGTCGTCCCGCTCGAGGACATGCGCGAGCCGGAGGAGCAGCAGTCGATCTGGCCGTCGATCTACCCGGAGATCCTCGAGCTCGTCCGTGCGCACCGCTCGACGATCGTCTTCGTCAACAACCGCCGCCTCGCCGAGCGGCTCGCGCTGCGCCTGAACGACCTGGCCGAGGAGGAGATCGCCCGCGCGCACCACGGCTCGCTGGCACGTGAGCAGCGCGTCGAGGTCGAGGAGCTGCTCAAGCGCGGGCAGGTCCCGTGCCTGGTCGCGACCTCGTCGCTCGAGCTCGGGATCGACATGGGCGCGGTCGACCTCGTGATCCAGGTCGAGTCGCCGAAGTCGGTGGCGCGCGGCCTGCAGCGGGTCGGCCGCGCGGGTCACGAGCTGACGGCGGTCTCGAAAGGCCGCATCTTCCCGAAGTTCCGAGCCGACCTGCTCGAGTCGGCGGTCGTCGCCCGGCGGATGCTCGACGGTGCGATCGAGGAGACGAAGATCCCGCGCAACCCGCTTGACGTGCTCGCGCAGCAGGTCGTGGCGATCTGCGCCGACGAGGAAGTGCCGGTCGACGAGCTGCACGCGCTCGTGCGCGGCGCCTACCCGTTTGCCGACCTCTCGCGCGTCCAGCTCGAGAACGTGCTCGACATGCTCGACGGCCGCTACCCGTCGGACGAGTTCGCCGAGTTGCGCGCGCGGATCGTGTGGGACCGGACCGCCGGCGTGGTCAAGGGCCGGCAGGGCGCACGGCGGCTGGCCGTGACCAACGCCGGCACGATCCCCGACCGCGGCCTCTTCGGCGTCCATCTGGTCGACGGCGGTGGCCGCGTCGGCGAGCTCGACGAGGAGATGGTCTACGAGGCACGCGCAGGGCAGACGTTCCTGCTCGGCGCGTCGACCTGGCGGATCGAGGAGATCACCCGCGACCGGGTGCTGGTCTCGCCGGCGCCGGGCGTGCCGGGCGCGGTGCCGTTCTGGAAGGGCGAGGGCGTCGGCCGGCCGTACGAGCTCGGTGAGGCGATCGGCGCGGCCTCGCGCGAGCTGATCGCGCTATCCGACGAGGAGGCGTCCGCGCGACTGCAGGCCGACCACATGCTCGACGAGCGGGCCGCCGCGAACCTGCTGTCGTTCCTGCGCGAGCAGCAGGGCGCGACCGGCGCCGTGCCGTCGGATCGCACCATCGTCGTCGAGCGCTTCCGCGACGAGATCGGCGACTGGCGGCTCTGCATCCTGACGCCGTTCGGCGGCCGGGTGCACGCGCCGTGGGCGCTGGCGCTCGGCGCGCGCCTGCGCGAGTCGCTCGGCCTCGAGACGCAGGCGATCTGGTCGGACGACGGGATCGCGATCCACCTGCCGGACGCCGACGCGACGCCGCCGATCGACGACGTGCTGCTCGACCCCGGCCAGGTCGAGGAGCTCGTCACGCAGGAGGTCGGCGAGACCGCGCTCTTCGGCGCGCGCTTCCGCGAGAACGCCGGCCGCGCGCTGCTGATCCCGCGCCGGCGGCCGGGCGAGCGCACGCCGCTGTGGCAGCAGCGCCTCAAGGCGCAGTCCTTGCTCCAGGTCGCACGGCGCTACCCGGCGTTCCCGATCGTGCTCGAGACGTACCGCGAGTGCCTGCAGGACGTCTTCGACCTGCCCGCGCTGAAGCGGCTGCTGCTCGGCCTGCGCACGCGGCAGATCGACCTCCTCGACGTCGAGACGCCGTCCGCCTCGCCGTATGCAGCGTCGCTGCTCTTCGACTACGTCGCGAACTACATGTACGAGGACGACACGCCCGCGGCCGAGCGGCGGGCGCAGGCGCTGTCGCTCGACCGTGACCTGCTCCGCGAGCTGCTCGGGCAGGAGGAGCTGCGCGACCTGATCGACCCGGGCGCGCTGGCCGAGGTCGAGGAGCAGCTGCGCGGGAACGCGCGGACGCCGGACGAGCTGCACGACCTGCTCCGCCGCCGCGGCGACCTGCGCGAGGGCGAGTACCCGTACGACCTGGCCGAGCCGCTGCTCCACGAGCGTCGCGCCGTGCACGTGCGGGTCGCCGGCGAGCGCCGCCTGATCGCCGCCGAGGACGCGGGCCGCTACCGCGACGCCGTCGGCGCGATGCCTCCCGGCGGGTTGCCGGAGGTGTTCCTCGAGGCTGACGACGAGCCGCTGCACTCGCTGGTGCGCCGCTTCGCCCGCTCGCGCGGCCCGTTCACGACCGCCGAGGCGAACGACCGCTTCGGCCGCGACGTCGAGCCGGTGCTGCGCGAGCTCGAGCGTCGCGACGAGCTGGTGCGCGGCGAGCTGCGACCGGGCGGCACCGAGCGCGAGTGGTGCGACCCGGAAGTGCTGCGGCGCCTGCGCCGCGCGTCGCTCGCCGCACTGCGGCGCGAGGTCGAGCCCGCCGAGCAGGCCGCCCTCGGGCGCTTCCTCCCGAGCTGGCACGGGATCGACCGCCGCGCGACGCTGCGCGAGGCGCTGGTGCCGCTGCAGGGCCTGGCGCTACCCGTCTCGCTGTGGGAAGCGGAGGTGCTGCCACGGCGCGTGCCCGACTACCGGCCGGAGCAGCTCGACGCACTGTGCGCCTCCGGCGAGGTCGTCTGGGTCGGCGCGGGGCTCGACCGGGTCGCGGTCTACTTCCGCGAGGACGCGGCCGCGCTCGGGGCGCCGCCCGCCGCCGACCGGCCCGAGCGCGAGGTGCACGAGCGGCTCCGTGGAGCGCTCGGCCGCAGCGCGCTCTTCTGGCATGACGTGCTCGCCGACACCGGTCTCGAGGCCGAAGAGGCGCTGCCTGCGCTGTGGGATCTCGTCTGGGCCGGCGAGGTGACGAACGACGCCTGGACACCGCTCCGCGCGGGGCGTCGCTACCAGACGCAGGCGGCTCGTCCCCGCCCGCGTCGGTTCTCGCGGCGACGCGCCTCGGAGGTGACGGCGACCCAGGGCCGCTGGTCGCTGACCGCGCGGCTCTTCCCCGGCCGCCCCGACCGGCGGGCGCTCGCCGAGCTGCTGCTCGAGCGGCAGGGGATCGTCACGCGCGACGGCGTGCGCGGCGAGGGCATCCCCGGCGGCTACGGTGCCGTCTACGGCGAGCTGAAGGCGCTCGAGACGCTCGGTCTCGCCCGGCGCGGCTACTTCGTCGAGGGCCTCGGCGGCGCGCAGTTCGCGCTCGGCGGCGCGGTCGAGCGGCTGCGCGAGCTGCGCCCGAAGGACGGTGAGGAGCCGGACGTGCTCGTCCTGGCCGCCGCCGACCCCGCGCAGCCCTACGGCGCCGCGCTGCCGTGGCCGAAGCGTGCGGGAGCCAGGGCGGCGCGCGTCGCCGGCGCACACGTGGTGCTGATCGGCGGCGAGCCGGCGCTGTTCGTCGAGCGCGGCGGCCGTTCGCTGGTCCCGCTGCGCGAGCCGGAGGAGGACTGGCTCCGCGACGCGCTCACGGCGCTCGTCTCGCACGTGAAGACGCGGGGCGTGAAGCGGCTGGCGGTCGAGCGGTTCGACGGCGAGCCGGTCGGCGAGACGGCGATCATGCCGCTTCTGCTCGAAGCCGGCTTCCTGGCCGGCCCGCGCCGCGCCGTACTTCGTCCGTGACGCTCGACGTCCGGACGTTCTTCGAGCTGCAACGGCAGTCGTACGCACGGGCGAGTCCCGCCGTCAGGAAGGCCTGGCCGCCCGAGACGGCCCTGGGTGAGGAAGAGCTCGCGCGCTACCTCGGGAGACGCGACTACTGCGTCCTGGCCACCGTCACGCGGGGCGGTCGCCCGCAGGCTCGCCCCGTCGCGTTCCTGGTTCACGACGGAGCGTTCTGGTTCGCGACCGGCGGAGGAGCTCGCCTCTCGAATCTCGAGCGCAGCCCGTACGTGTCGGTCGTCATCGCCGAAGGCGATGCCGGCACGCACATCCTCGTGCTCGCCGAAGGCGCCGTCGGCATCCATGAGCCCGCGCCGGCAGTGGTCGCGGCCTGGGAGCACCGTCACGGCTCGAAACCGGACTGGGCCGCAGCGTTCCTCGAGCTGCGGCCCGAACGTCTCTTCTCGTATCGCGCCCTTGACACAAACGTGACAAGAGCGTAGACCAGCGCCTGGACCGCCATGCCCCGGGGAGAGGGGCCAAGCCAGGGGTCACACGGGAGGACTCATGAGTCGTCTGCTTGGAGGCTCGCTCGTGGTCGCCGCAGCCCTCATCGTGCTCGGGACCTTGGCCGGGGCCGGCCGCGCGTCCCCGCCGGACTGCGACGAGCCCGCTGCGCTTTGCACCGAGCCGGTGAACTCCATCGGCTACGACGGCGCGTACACCGGTCACGACGAGCCCTCGCTGCTCTGGTACTCGAACCAGCCGGGCGCGGGGAACTCGTCGCTGTACCACGTGACGCTGCCGACCGACCCGAACGTGCAACCGAATCAGGCCGGCACGGCGGGGACGTGGAACTTCCAGCTGCATCCGGCGTTCTGGTTCGGCATGGCCCTCTGCGACAACCAGTCCGGGCCGGAGTTCACCCACGCGCCGTGCACGCCGGACAGCGACACCAACATCTTCGACGGCACCAACCCGGCCGGCCCCGACTACATCGGCAAGCACCCGGGCACCGCGTTCCTCGAGGTGCAGTTCTACCCGCCGGGCTGGGCGCCGTTCCAGCTTCCCGGCGGGGTGAGCTGTGACGCCAGCAAGTGGTGCGCGGCGATGGCGATCTTCAGCTTCAACCAGGATCAGAACACGGGCGTCAACAACAACGCCTCCTGCCTGAACAGCGTCGGCATCGAGCCGGCGAACTTCGCCTTCATCACCACCTCGGGCACGCCGCATGCGCCGCCGTCACCGCTCGGCGCGACCGGCGGGACGTTCACGCCGAACGCGGCGACCGATCTGTTCATGGGCTCGGGCGACGAGCTGACGGTCGACATCCACGATGCGTCCGGCGGGCTGACCGCGATCGTGAACGACCAGACGACCGGCCAGTCGGGCTCGATGACGGCAAGTGCAGCCAACGGTTTCGCGCAGATCCTCTACGAGCCGACGGCGACCACCTGCCACCAGGCGCCGTACACGTTCCGGCCGATGTACTCCAGCTCGAGCGAGCACACCCGCGTCCCGTGGGCGGCCCACAGCTACAACGTGGCGTTCTCGGACGAGATCGGGCACTTCGAGTACTGCGACACGGTTGCCGGCGACGGCTCCTGCGCGAGCAACTCGGAGGGTCTCGACGACGACGACGCGCCGTGCCTCAGCGCGGCTCAGTCGCTGTTCATCCCGATCAGCGGCTGCGCGGGCTCGGATTCCGACTTCGACGGCACGTCGTACAAGAACGACTGGCCGGGAACCGATCCGAACCGCGGGCAGGACAAGAAGTACCACCCGAGCTCGGTCACGTTCACGAGCGCCGTGTTCAACGGCTCGCAGAACTACAGCCGGGTGGCGTTCGAGACCGACCTGCCTCGAATCGAGGCGCCCGACTCGGGCGGGAACTGCAACCGGTTCACGGGCGAGAACTGCGTGAACCCGCCGCCGGGCGCAGACTTCTACCCGATCTACACCACCGGGACGTCCACGCAGAACCCGAGCGCGAACGGGCACTGCGTCTGGCAGCTCGGCGGGCCCTACATCAAGGGCACGACGAACACGTTCGGCGGGAACTCGGCGGCCGAGTACGGGCCGCTGCTGTTCAGCTTCTACCCGAATCCGAATCCAGCCATTCGGCTCCGGACGAACAACTTCAGAAACGTCCTGAGCTCGAATCCCTGTCCAGCATAGGGGGGCGACAACGAGACGAGGAGCGCCCGTTCGCCGGGCGCTCCTCGTCTCAGCGGATGCCGCTGTCGTAGACGAAGTTGCGCCTCGCGAAACCGCTGCTCGGCACGGTCACCGCTCGCGGCTGCAGACCCGCCTTCGGCGAGGCGTTCCGGCTCGCCGCCGCCGCCCGGACCACGTAGCGGCCGGGCTTGAGCTGCACGCGGTAGTTGCCGCGCCGGTTCGTCGTGGTCGTGACGGTGCGGCCGCCGGCGCTGAAGACGAGCTTGAAACCGCGCGCCGGTTTCGAGCACGGGCTCCCGGCAACGCAGACCGGCGACGACGGGCTGAGGCGAACGCTGCCGTAGAGCCCTCCGCCGGCGGCGCCGCCGGAGCTCTGCGCGCCGCACGCGGCGACGGTCGCGATTCCGGCGGCAAGGAGGAGGCTGCGGGCGATCACCTCGCCGCTAGGGTAGCGCTCCATGCCCGAAGGCGACTCGCTGCACCGCGCCGCTCGCAAGCTGCAGGCGCTCGTCGGGGAGCGCGTCGGGGTCGAGACGCCGAACCCGCGCGCGGCCGCGGCCCTCTCGGCGGCGACGCTCGACGGCCGGCGGCTGGAGTCGGTCGAAGCGGTCGGAAAGAACCTGCTGCTCCGGTTCGAAGGCGGGCTCGTCCTGCGCAGTCACCTGCGGATGAGCGGCCGCTGGCAGGTGGTCGAGCGCGGCGCCGAGCGGCAGGGGAACCCGTGGCTCGTGCTGACGGGCGCCGAGCGCGAGGCGCTGCTCTGGAACGGGCCGGTGCTCGAGCTGTCGGCCCGCGGCACGCGCCGGCTCGGGCCGGACATCCTCACCGAGCCACCCGACCTCGCAGCGATGGTCGCGAACCTGCGCCGCGAGCATCCGTCGCGCGAGCTCGGCGACGCGCTGCTCGACCAGCGGCTCGTGTCCGGCATCGGCAACCTCTGGAAGGCCGAGTCGCTCTGGCACGCGCAGCTGTCGCCGTGGCTGCGGCTCGAGGACGTCGCCGACGCGGAGCTCGAGCTCGTGCTCTCGGAGGCGGCGCGGCTGATGCGCTCCTCGCTCGAGCAGGGCCGGGAGCAGCGGGTTGTCTACAAGCACGCCGGACGCCCGTGCCCGCGCTGCGGCGGGCGGATCCGCTCGCGCGGCCAGGGCGACGACAACCGCACCGCCTACTGGTGCCCGGGCTGCCAAAGAGGAGAGGGGCCGCGAGGCGCGTAGCTGCACTCGTGGCCGTGCGCGCTCCGCATCTCTACCGCTCGCTTCGCTGCTTCTGCCTGGCCGGCTTCTCGTTGCTCGCGACCGACGTCGACCGCGGGGCCGAGCTGCCGTTCGCGTTCGAGGAGCATGCCGGGCGCGGCGGCTCGGCGCTCTACGAGTACCGGCCGCTCGTCCGTTCGTACGTGAACGCGCGCGGGGAGCGCCTCGGCGGTCTCGCCGACGCCGGCCTCGTGCTCGACGACCTGCGGCGCGAGCCGGCCGCGGCGATCTACGCGGCGGCGCACTCGGGCAAGGGCGGCGACGAACCGCTCCTGCGGACGATCGTCCTCCCGCTGCTCGCGGACATCGCGGAGGCGTGCGGCGGGTTCGACTGGAGCGACGAGGCGTTCGACCGTGCGTACGGCGAGCTCGAGCGGTCGCTGTTCGGCTCGCGCCGCGCGTACGCGGCCGTCGCGCCGCTCGTGGGGTTGTCACTCGGCGCTCAGGTGGAGCTTGCCGACGGCTTACGCATCCGCATCGCGGCGGCGGGCGAGCTGGCGGCCCACTGGCCGGAGGCGAACGGCCTGCTGCCCCCCGGGTTCGGCGGCGAGCCGGACCGGCTGTGTGTGCTCGAGCTCGAGCGCCCGCTGGCGCCGAGCGAGGGGCAGGTTCCGGACGCGCCCGGCGAGCTGGCGGACGCGGTCAGCGCGCTGCGGCTGGCCACCGCCGCGCCGGTCGCTGCGGGGCCGGTGCTCTTCGAGCGCCTCGATTGGCGGCCGCTCGCGATTCGCCCGGTGCTGCCGATCGCGGCTGCGGAGCCGGCGGGGGAGCCGACGCGGCTCGACGCCTTCCGCGCGCGGCTCGCGTCCGATCTGCTCGCGCGGCTCGGGCGCGCGGAGGAAGACCCGGAGCTCGCGGAGGCCCTCGACCGGTGGGAGCTGTCGCTCTTCGCCGACGAGCCGTTCCGGTCGGAGCAGCTGCGCGAGGCGCTCGCGGCGCTGCTCGGCGGGCCGGACGGTCTCTGGGCCGCGGCCGTGCGGGCGGCGGTGCTGCTCGGCGAGACGGGCCGCGACCGGGCGGAGCAGCTGGAGCTGCTCCGGGGGCTGGCGCGCGGCGAGACGGCCGGCACGGCTGCTGCCGACGCGGTTCGCAAGGCCGTGGTCGAGACGCTCGCGCACGGCGACCGGGCGGGGCTCGTGTCGTCGCTCGACGACGCGCTGCTCGGCGTCAGGCCGAGACCTGCCGGCTACTTCGCGGCGCTGGCTTCCTAGTCCAGGAGGTCTGCGTCTAGATCGGCGTCTGCGCGGCGGGCTGCGGCAGGACGGTCGTGCCTGGGCACGGCGTGGCCTGCGAGAGCTTCGCCGTGAGGACGCCGTCACCGCCGAGGCGCTGGTACGCATCGTGGACGCGGAGCGGAAGGCACTCCTTCGCCCCGCCACGCTCGAACATGAACAGCTGGACGAGCGTGTCCGCGTTGACATCGGTCTCAGTGCGGGCGCCCGGCGCGACCTGGCGGTCCATGAAGGTCGTCGTGCAGCCGAGGTCGGATGCATCGTCGCACCCGCGGAGCCTGACGGTCTGATCCGTGTCGTTCGCGAGCCGGAGGGTCACCGTCTTCGTCGACTCGCCGCCGAGCGCGCCCGCGAGCACCAGCCCGACGACCGCCGCGAGCGCCGCGAGCACGCCGACGCCGATGGCGACCCTCGCGCCGCGCGTGACCGCGACCCCGGTGTGCTCCTCCGGCGCTCGGAGGTCGGGGTACGGGTCGTGCCAGGGCTCGTCTCGCTCGCGTGCGCGGCGCCGTGACTCCTGGCGGAGGTTCTGCTTGACGGCGTAGTCGAGGTTCCGGCGCGCGACCCGCGTCCGCTCGTCCGCGTCGTCGACGAGCGCAGCCATGTCGAGGACGTGCTCCAGGCCCTCCGGGTCGTGCTGCTTCAGGTAGCCGCGTCGGGCGCGGTCGAGGCTCGCCAGAGCCCGGCGGCCGTCGCCACGGTCGAGCGCCGCTCGGGCGTCGCCGAGATCGCGGTCGGGGCTGGCGGCCACGCTGGGGACGAAACGTATCCCTTTCAGCGCGGGCGGCTCAACCGAGCCGTCCGCGCCCACTTTCTACACCGACTTTCTACAGCCTGAGACGCTCTACGACCATTGCCGCTCAAGGTCGAGGGAGCGCTGGAGCCTTCTCACCTCGTTGAGCAGGAACAGGAGGAACGCGCCCGCAAGCACGATGAAGAGTCCGAGCGCCCAGTCGCGTGAACCTCCGCCCCGTGAGCTGAGATAGAAGAGGGGCCACACGAGGCCCGCAGCGAGCAGTCCGCCTAGCACGGCGACGAGTCCGCAGAGCGTGCGAGCCGCAACGCGGGGCCTGATCCCTGCGAGTCTTCGCTGATCCGGTTGTAGAACTCCTCCCACTCTTGCCAGCGGTTTCTGAGGTAGTCGCGCTGCTGCGGGAGTGCCACTCGGAAGTTGTTGTCGACCGGCGCTTGCGCCAACTCACGGAGTCACTCCGATCCTGGCGGGCGCGGCCACGATTGCCTCGTCGCAGCCGTCGAGATAGGTCGTTGCGTCCCCGGGAGCACGGTCTCGAACTCTTCGGCCGCCCTTACGAGTTCCTTCAGCGCTTGCAGGTCCCGGTCCTCGAGCGTCACTTCCACCCCTGGACCGGCACCCCAGTTGCCCGGATGACTGAATGAGCAGATCCTTGTCGTGTCTAGCGACACGGCATTGTGGTCAGAGGAAAGCAGCGGCTCGACTTCTACGATCACGCCATGCGCGCGCTGGCCGACGTCCGCCGCGAGAATCCTGGACTCGGCGATCTGACCCCAGAGTGACTCGAACTCGCCCTTTGCGACGCTGCGGTCGTTCGCGATCTCCGTCCGCTGCTGCAGGATCCGGCTGACCATGAAGCCGCCAGCGAGACCGACGAGTGCGGCTGTTGACTGAGCGAGCGTCGAGTAGAACCAGTTCGGATCGCTCGCGGCGACCGGTACACCGGCGCCGACGAGGCCGGCGAGGACGTTCACTACCACGCCGCCGACGCTAGCGCCGCTCCCGGTCAACATCCGTTGGGGCCGGGCGGCGATCCGAACGCCCGGGCGCTTGCCACGCGACCTGGCCCGCGATGAACCTACGGGCGCTGAAGCTCCCGCGCTAGTCGCTCATCCGGCCATGTCCTCGCCGACGCCGCCTAACAAGACCCCCCCGCTGACCAGGTGTCTTCTGTGAGCCGGAGTGCGAGGGTGAATAGCCGGGCGACGGCTCCATACCTGCCGGGCTAGCCGCCACAGGGCTCGGCGGGCCCCCATGTCGTCCGGCATAGTCACTCGCAGCTTGGATCGACCCTTTTGTTCGACCTCTGCGGGTCGTACGCCGGACGGTTTCCTCCTCCCTGGGGGGAGGGATGGATTGCCACAGAAGGTCCCCGCCCGGCACAAGACAGATGCGCCACGTTCGGCGGGCCTTGCCGCCTCATCCTATGACAAGCGAGCGAGCGCCGCGTACCGGGATCAGAACCTCTCTACGCCCTCGGCAGGACGCCGCCGCTCGCGCCCTGGCGCTGCTTCCTCTGGCGGTCCGCCCTCACGAACGCGGGGTCGGAGGGAACACCGGCGCGCCGCAGCTGGTGGACGTTCGCCGCAAGGGCTACCGCAAGCCGAGGGCGATCACTTTCGGCGCCTACCGGGAGACCTGGTACGAGCGGGGCCAGCGCAAGCGCGGCTGGAGTGACTGGACGGTCGGGCAGTACCGCCAGGTGCTCGACCGCCTCGGCGAGTTCTTCGACCCCATGCCGCTCGACGCGATCCGGCCGAGGCACGTCGCCGCCTACGTCAGCGAGAGGACGGGCGACTACGCCCCGGCGACGGTCGGCCGCGACCTCTCTCTGCTCCACGACGTACTCGCGACGGCCGTCCGGGAGGAGCTGCTGGTGTCGAACCCGGCCAGCGGCGCGGAGCACCCGAGGCTCCCGAGACGCAACTGACGGATCCTGACCCCGGCCGAGGTCGCCCGCCTCCTGCGGGCGTTCACCGACGACCAGGCCCGGGCCGCGTTCCTGACCCTGGTCATGACCGGTGTCCGGCGGAACGAGCTGCGCGAGCTTCGCTGGCGCGACGTGGACCTGCTGGTCGGGACGATGCGGGTCAGGGGGACCAAGACGGAGGACGCGCTGCGCTCCATCGCGATCTCGCCCGCCCTGGTCGCCGCCCTGGAAGACCGCTACCAGAGCGCGGCGTTCAAGGGCGACGATGAGTTCATCTTCTGCCACCCGGAGCGCGGGACGCGCTACTCCGTCCGGACGTTCGCCGAGCACTTCCGCGCCGCGCTCAAGGCGGCCGGGATCGAGGGCTACGTCCGGCCGTTCCACGACCTGCGGCACTCCTCGATCACGAACGGCGCGGCGGCCGGGGAGTCGCCCATCGCGCTGATGACCCGCGCAGGTCACGCGAACATGAACACGACCAAGCGGTACCTCCACCTGGCCGGGCAGACGTTCCCGGAGGAGGCAGCGGCCCTGGAGCGGCGGCTACTGGGCGGAGTTTCTACAGAAGTTTCTACGGATGTAGGCGAACCTCAGGAGACCTCGCCGGATCTCACCGCAGTCTCCGAGCCGCTCTAGTCCCCATAGATACGTCCCCGTGGACGTATCCCTTTCGTGACGAGTCCGGCACACACCCGCGCGAGCGGCACGGCTACGTTCGGGTCATGGACGAAGCACGAGCCGTGCTGGAGCGACTCCGTCGGATCGAGGCGCTCGAGCGCGAGGATGCTCCGGCCAGGGTGTTGCTCGCGGAGGTCTACGTGCTGCTCGACGAGGCCGAGGCGTGGCTGGCGGCCGAGGCGCCGGGCACCGAGTTCGCGGAGGCGGCGCTCGAGCGCTGTCGAGCAGCGCTCACGGAGCCCGCAGCGCGGTGAGCCGGAGTGCGGCGGGCATGATGGGGCGTGTCCTCGGTCGCCTCCCGCTCGTCGGCTGCCGGCTACGGCCAGGGCGTTCGCGCCGCGGTGGCGGTCGCGGCGACGGTCTGGTTCTTCGGCGCCTCCTTCGGCCTCGTCGCGCGCGCGGCCGGAATGGGCGTGGCCGCGCCGCTGGTGCTTTCCGCGACGACGTTCGCCGGCTCGGCGCAGTTCGCGCTCACGTCGATCCTCGCCGACAGCGGCGGCGCCGTTGCCGCGATCGCGGCCGCCGTCCTCCTCAACGCGCGCTACGCGCCGATCTCCATCTCCGTCGCGTCGCTCTTCCACGGCCGCCGCCTGCGCCGCCTCGCAGAGTCACAACTGATTGTCGACGAGTCGTGGGCGCTGTCGAGCCGCGGCGACGGCCGCTTCGATCGCCGGCTGCTGATTGGCGCAGGCCTGCTCCTCTACGCGGCGTGGCTCAGCGGCACCGCGGTCGGCGTGTTCGCCGGCAAGGCACTCGGCGACCCGAAGGCACTCGGGCTCGACGGGGCGTTCCCCGCGCTGTTCCTGGCCCTGCTCGTTCCGCAGCTGCGGACGCGAACGGCCACGGTGGCGGCGCTGCTCGGCGGCGCGATCGCCCTCGTGCTGATCCCGCTGGCGCCGCCCGGCGTGCCCATCGTCGTGGCGAGCGCGGCGTGCCTGCTCGGCCTCCGCCGCGGCGAGGACGACGGGTGAGCACCGTCTGGGTCGTCGTCCTGGTCGTCGGCGTAGCGACCGTCGCGCTCAAGGCGACCGGGCCGGTCCTGCTCGGAGACCGGACGCTGCCGGAGCCGGTGGCGAGAGTCGTCGCGCTGCTCGCGCCGGTGCTGCTCGCCGCACTCGTCGTCACGCAGACGGTCGGCGGTGACAACGAGCTCGTTCTCGACGCGCGGCTCGCCGGGGTCGGCGCCGGAGCAGCCGCGATCGCGGTCCGTGCGCCCCTGCCCGCGGTCGTGATCGTCGCGGCCGCCGCGACCGCGCTCGTCCGCCTTGTCGCGTGACCGCGGCGTCCTGCGGCAGGCGTACATTTCGAGCGTCAGACCGGCCCGATTTGCAACCGCAGAAACAGCGGGAAACCAGCAGAGGTATCGCTAGCATGAGCGCGAAGAAAGGGGCTCGATGGGGCTCGCACGCCTGCTTCCGCGACCGGGAACCCGGATCGAAACCGCGCAAGGCCCGCCCATGGGCCGTGTGATCTCGTTCGCGAACCAGAAGGGCGGCGTCGCGAAGACGACGACGACGCTCAACCTCGGCGTTGCGCTCGCCGAGCAGGGCCTGAAGGTCCTCCTCGCCGACCTTGATCCGCAGGGCAACCTGACGATGAGCCAGGGCCTCAACCCGGACACCATCGAGCGCTCGATGTTCGACGTGCTCGTGCACCGCCTGCCGATCCAGGAGGTGATCCACCACCGGGAGGTCGACCTCGCGGTCTCGTCGATCGACCTCGCCGGCGCCGAGCTCGCGCTCTCGAGCATGATCGGCCGCGAGCGGGCGCTCGAGAAGGCGCTCGCGCCTGTGCGGGACAGCTACGACTACGTCCTGATCGACACGCCTCCGTCACTCGGCCTGCTGACGATCAACGCGCTGGTGGCGTCGAACGGCGTGATCGTCCCGGTGCAGTGCGAGTACCTCTCGCTGCGCGGGCTCGTGCAGCTCGAGAACACGCTCTCGATGATCCGCGAGAACCTCAACCCGGACGTCGGGATCGTCGGGATCCTGCCGACGATGTACGACAAGCGGACGCTGCACTCGCGTGAGGCGGTCGAGATCCTGCGGGAGAACTTCGGCGACCTCGTCTTCGACACGAAGATCCGCAAGACCGTCCGCTATGCGGAGGCCCCGGTCAAGGGAACGTCCGTCCTGAAGTACGACCCCACCGGCAACGCCGCCCAGGCATACCGTCAGCTTGCGAAGGAGGTGCTCGATGGCGCGCAGGCGCGCGAGCATGCGTGAAGGCCCGCTCGCGGAGCTCTTCCGCGCGACCGAGGCAGCCCAGCGTCAGGCCGAGAAGGAGGGGCGCGAGCCCCAG
>DASSQG010000111.1:0-2103 GCA_035702625.1 Gaiellaceae bacterium
GCGAGCTCGTCGTGGCGGTAGTGCGAGCCGCAGGTCGGGCACGTGTTCGGATGCGGCCGCCCGTTCTCTGGCGGCGCGTGCTTGTGCTCGATGGAGACGTCGATCCGCTCGGACACGGCTTCGCGAGTTTAGACCTGCGACCCCCGCTCGGAGTTACAGCCCGAGCGCGAGGGCGAGGCGCGTCAGCGGCTCGACGTTGTCGGGGTCGGCCGCGACGCCGCTGAAGCCCGCGCCGAGCACGGTCGCGCGCTCGCGGACGCGCTGCAGCAGCTGCTCGACCTCCGCGAGCGTCAGCCCGCCGGGCTCCGGCATGAACGGGTGGATCTCGCCCGGCTCGAGCGAGTCGACGTCGATCGCGACGTACGCACCGTCGGTCCCGTCGAGCGCCTGCTCGAGCTCGCTCGCGTCGGTGCGGAGGCCGATCGAGGCGACGTACTCCCGCTCGGGCGGGTCGAGGCTGCGCGCGCCGAGCAGGATCGCGTCCTGCGGGTCGACCGCGCCGGCGTCGAGGATCATCCGGAACGGCATCCCCCAGAGGTTCCCGGAGGGAGACGTCTCGGGCGTGTTCAGGTCGCCGTGTGCGTCGAGCCAGACCAGCGCGATGCGGTCGTTGCGCGCCGCGAGCGACTCGACCGCGCCGATGTGCGAGCAGCAGCAGCCGCCGAGCACGAGCGGGCGCTCGGGCAGATCGATCGCCACCGCCAGCGTCTGCTCGTCGAGCGTCTCCTCCTCGACGACGGTCGCCTCCGGGAACGGCAACGGCAGCCGCGCGGCCTCGGCCATCGACTCGCCGCCCTCGCCCCAGGCCTGCGGGACGCGCACCATGCCCGCGCCGAACTCGCGGCCGCAGGCGTGGCACTCGTAGCCGGGGCCGATCGCGACGCACGTGAACGTGCGGCACTCGGGGCAGCGTGCGCGAAGGCGGCTCACAGCGTCTTCTCGTAGATGTCGTTTCGCCGGACGACGCGCATGCCGACACGCTCGTAGAGGCGTACCGCGCCCGTCGTGTTCTCCGCGTCGACGCCGAGGCCGACGCGTGTGGCCCCGCGCGCCCGGAAGTCCTGGAAGGAGTGGCGCAACAGCGCCGCGCCGAGCCCACGCTTCCGCCACGGCGGGCGCACGCCGAGCACCTCGACCCAGCCGTACTCGGGATCGCCCGAGAAATGCCAGCGGTTCAGCGACAGCCCCGCGAGCTCGTCGCCGTCCTCGGCGAGCCACCACAGCGACGGGTCGAAGTCGTCGCGGTCGATCGTGAACGACCGCCATTGCTCGAACGACTGCGGACGGAAGTCCCAGTGGTCGGCGAACGCGTCCATGTGTGCCTCGTAGACACGTTCCGCCTCGTCGGGTCGCGCGTTCCTGACCGTGAGCCCCTCTGGCCAGTCGGCGTCCGAAAGCTCGTCGCCCAGATCGATCAGCATCCGGAAGGAGCTGCGCACGAGCTGCCAGTCGTCGTCCTCGTAGACGCCGCGGGCGAGGTCGTCGTCACCCTGGGCCACGCCGTGCAGGACCTGCGGAACGCCGTCGGCTGCCTCGCGCACGTGCGCCTGTGCCTCGCCGAGCAGCGCCTCGGCGGTCGCGCGGTCGAGGCCCCGCGCGTCGACGTCCGAGTGGCTCTCGTCCTGACGGACGACGTCGAGGTACCCGGTGATGCACCCGTCGCGCTCCGCGATCCTCATCCAGAGCTGCGGGACGACGAGCCACTCGCGAAGCTCGGCTTCGCTCGTTTCGCTCTCACCGAGCACGCGCAGCGCGTGCTCCTCCATCATGGCTGCCAGCGCCGGCACCTCCTCGTGACGCGGCTCCCGAACCTCGACGCTCACGCGAGTTCGTCCAGCGTCTCGCCGAGGCGCGCCAGGTCCGGCAGCTCACGTGTCGGCTGCGGTCCCGGCGTCTCGTCGAGCCGGTTGATCCAGATCGACGGCAGGCCGAGGTCGTTCGCCGGCGCGACGTCGTGGAAGAGGCTCGCGGCGACGTGTACGTCGGGCAGGCGGCCGACCCGCTCCTCGAAGGCACGCCAGTGGCCGAGCGCCGGCTTGTACGAGCCGATCTCCGACGCGACGATCGCGAGCTCGAAGCCGCCGCCGAGCCGGCGCATCGACG
>DASSQG010000112.1:0-4418 GCA_035702625.1 Gaiellaceae bacterium
TCGAGCCGTTCGCCGACGCGCGGCTCGAGCGCGTGCTCCGCGACGTCGAGCGCAGCAGCGGCTACGAGGTCGCCGGCCACGACATCGTCCTGCGCGGCGCCTGCAGCGCCTGCCGCTAGCGCCCGGCTTGCACGAGCTGACCAAGGAGCAGGCGAGGCAGATCGCCGTGCGCGCGCAGCTGCTCGACGCGCGGCGGCCGACCGACCTCGTCGAGCTCGTCCGGCACCTGACGCTGCTGCAGATCGACCCCACCGCGGCGATCGCGCCGAGCGCCGACCTCGTCGCGTGGTCGCGGCTCGGCTCCTCCTACCGGCCCGAGCATCTGAAGCAGGCGCTCGAGCAGGAACGAACGCTGTTCGAGCGCGACGCGCTCGTGCGGCCGATGGAGGAGGTCGGCCTCCATCTCGCCGGCGCCGAGCGCTTTCCAGACTACGAGCGCGCCCGCGACTGGTTCCGCGACAACGACCGCTTCCGCCGCGACATCCTCGAGCTGCTCAAGAAGTCTGGGCCGATCAGCTCGCGTGAGATCCCCGACACCTGCGCTGTCCCGTGGGCGTCGACCGGCTGGACGAACAACCGCAACGTCACGCAGATGCTCGAGTACCTGATGATGCGCGGCGACGTCGCGATCGCCGGCCGGGTCGGGCGCGAGCGATTGTGGGACCTCCCGGAGCGCGTCTACCCGCCGAAGCTCGACGTGCCGCCGGTCGACGAGGCAGAGGGGATCAAGAACGAGCGGCGCCTCGCGTCTCTCGGGATCGCTCGTGCGAAGGGGACAAAGATGCCGATCGAGCCGATCCACGTCGGCGACGCGGGCGAGCCGGCCGTCGTCGCGGGGACGAAGGGCGAGTGGCGCGTCGACCCGGGCTACCTGGACGGCGCCTTCGACGGCCGGACGGCGCTCCTCTCGCCGTTCGACCGGCTCGTCTACGACCGCATCCGCGCCGACGAGCTGTTCGACTTCGAGTACACGCTCGAGATGTACAAGCCGGCCGCGAAGCGGCGCTGGGGCTACTTCGCGCTGCCGATCCTGCACGGCGACCGCCTGGTCGGGAAGCTCGACGCCGCCGCCGACCGCAAGGCCGGGGTGCTGCGCGTGAACGCGATTCACGAGGACGTGAAGTTCACGCGCGCGATCTCGAAGGGCGTCGACGCGGAGCTCGGCGACCTGGCGGCGTGGCTGGGCCTGGAGCTCGTCGGTCGTTGACCCCTCGGAGCCGCGGTCGTAGCATCGCCGTGGGTCTACGAAAGGGGGGAACATGCTCAGCAAGCTCCTGGCGAGGACGTCCTCGACCGTGCTGCTCGCCGTTGCCGGCGCACTCGCGGTAACCGCCCTCGCCTCGGCCGCCGGCCCGATCGCGAACCTGAACGTGACCGCGATGCCGGGCAACGAGACGGAGGACGCGATCGCCGTCAATCCGGCCCGCCCGTCGAACGTCGTCGCGATGTCGACGCTTCCGGACGTTCCGGCCGGGCTCGCCGTCGGCGTCAGCACCGACGCCGGACACACCTGGGCGAGGCGCGTGATCGGCGCGTCCGACACCGATCCGCTCGGCGCCATCTGCTGCGACCAGCAGCTCGCGTGGGACCGCTTCGGGAATCTCTGGATGACGTACCTGGTCAACACGAGCGGCGACGTACTCGTCGCGCTCTCGACCGACGGCGGCTTCACGTTCCGCAAGGTCGCCGACCTCCAGACGAAGTTCGGCGACCAGCCGTCGATCGCGGCCGGGCCGAACAGCGTCTGGGTCAGCTTCACCGCCACTCCCGGGAAGCAGGTGCAGGCATTTGGCGCCGGCGTCACCGGCCTCGGCCGGTTTGGTGCCTTCACTGCGCCGGAGAACGTGCCGAGCCCCGGAAACGGCGACTACGGCGACACCGCCGTCGGCCCCGCCGGCCAGGTGATGGTCACGTACCAGAACACCGAGAACGGCCAGGGCGGCGCCGACGTCTACACGGCGGTCGACCCGGACGGTCTCGGCCCGGCCGGCTTCGGCAAGCCGAGCAAGGCGGCGCACAGCCACGTCGGCGGCTTCGACTTCATTCCGGCCCAGCCGAACCGCTCGATCGACGTCGAGGCGAACCTCGCCTGGGACCGCAGCGGCGGCGCCCACAACGGCCGCGTCTACCTCGTCTGGACGGACGAGAACCCGAACGAGAGCGACAACACGGACGTCATGCTCCAGCACTCCGACGACAACGGCGCCACCTGGTCGCCCGCGATCAAGGTCAACGACGACCGGACGACGAACAGCCAGTACGACCCGTCGATCGCCCTCGACCAGACGAGCGGCGCCGTCGCGCTCTCGTGGTACGACACGCGCAACGACCTCGGCACGGGCGGCTCGGGCGACGTCGACGGCATCCCGAACGACGACTTCCAGGTCTGGGCCACCTACTCGACGAACGGCGGCGGGAGCCTGGCTCCGAACTTCCAGGTCAGCCGCGGCACGTCGAGCGCGGTCGCCGCCGGGAGCTTCTTCGACGTCGGCGACTACACGCACGCGGCGTTCGTCGCAGGGTCGTTCTGGCCCGCGTGGTCGGACAACTCGAACAGCACCGGCGACAACCCGAACGGGACGCTGCACCAGTTCGACCTCTACACAGCGAGCGTGCCGATCCCGTAGGCCGTGGTTTCGACGTGGTGACGGGCGCCGGCCGCGCTTGCGCGAGGCGCCCGTCGACCGCACACTGGAACCGTGACGGATTTGCTCGTTCCACTGCTGCTGGCGGCGCCGTGGCTCGTCGCGCTCGCGTGGATCACCAGGCGCTCCGGCCTGCGCGTACTGTTCGGCGACCGCGAGTCCTTTCCGAGCCAGGCAGACGAGCTACACGGCTTCGGCGCCCGCTGAGACGACGCCGTATCGCGCGGTGACGAAGTCGCCGTTGCGCGCGGTCTCCTCGAGCCGCAGCTCGACGCGCCGCGGCAGGAGCGGCGCGCCGGCGCCGAGCGTCACGGGCGCGGCGTAGACGATCACCTCGTCGAGCAGCCCGGCGTCCGCGAACTGGCCGGCGAGGTCGCCGCCGCCGACGACCCAGACGTTGCGGTCGCCGGCCGCCTCGAGCAGCTGCCGATGCACGTCGCGGACGTCGCCGCTCGCGAACGTCACCCGCGCCCCGGGAACAGTGCGCAACTCGCGATGGGTGAACACCCAGGTCGGAACGTCGTACGGCCAGCGCCCGCCCTCGTGGTCGACGACCCACTCGTAGGTGGTCGAGCCCATCGCGACCGCGCCGACCGCGGCGTAGAACTCGTCGTAGTTCAGCGGCCCGGCGCGGTCCTGGTTCCGCGTGAAGAGCCACTCGAGCGAGTGGTGCTCGTCGGCGATGAAGCCGTCGAGCGAGGTCGCCGTGTAGTACTGCGTCAGGCTCATGCGGCGAGGCGGCCCGGCAGCTCGCCATCCAGCTCCCGCAGCCGGCGGATGCGCTCCGCGAGCGGCGGGTGCGTCATGAACAGCGTCGCCACTCCGCCCCGCGGGAGCGGGTTCACGGCGTAGAGCGACGCGGTCGCAGGGTTCACAGCCATCGGCACGGCCTGGGCGCCGCGCTCGAGCGTCTCGAGCGCGTCCGCGAGCGGCGCCCCGCGCCCGAGCAGCTGCGCGCCGGTGGCGTCCGCCAGGTACTCGCGCTGCCGCGACACGGCGAGCTGCAGCAGCATCGCCGCGAGCGGGGCGAGGATGATCGTCGCGAGCGTCCCGATCAGGCCAAGCGGCCCGGAGTCCTCGTCGTCGCCGCCGAACAGCAGCGAGAACTGGAGCACGTTCGCGATCGCCGAGATCGACCCGGCCACCATCGCCGCGATCGACGAGACGAGGATGTCGCGGTTCTTGATGTGCGCGAACTCGTGGGCGAGCACGCCCCTGACCTGATCCGGCGGCAGGTGCTGCAGCAGGCCCTGCGTCACCGCGACGGCAGCGTGCTGCGGGTTCCGCCCGGTCGCGAACGCGTTCGGCTGCTCGGACGGGATCAGGTAGAGGCGCGGCGTCGGCACCTCGGCCCGTCGCGCGAGGTCCTGCACCATCGCCTCGAGCGCAGGCAGCGTCCCGGGCTCGACCGGGCGGGCGCGGCTCGCCCGGAGCGCGAGCCGGTCCGAGAACCAGTAGCCGGCGACGTTCATCAGCAGGGCGAGCGCGACGAAGACATAGAGGAAGCCGCCGCCGAGCAGCGCGCCGATGGCGATCAACAGGCCGGTGAGGCCGGCGATGGCCAGCCAGGTACGGGCCTTGGCGGCGAAGCGGGTAGCGCTGATGTTCATGAGAGCTCCTTTCGACTGAGCGCCGTTGTTGACGATCAGCCGAAGGTCTCTCCCGCCTCGCGGGCCGGTGCGCCCGGGCTCGTCGAGCCGTACTGACGGGCCACACCCGTTCGGGGATACTGCCCCCCGGCGCGACGAATGATAGCGGTCGCTAGCGTAGGGC
>DASSQG010000113.1:0-11074 GCA_035702625.1 Gaiellaceae bacterium
GGCGTCGACCTGCCGCTGGCCCACGACCTGAAGGAGCTGCTGCACTCGGCGATCGAGGGCGGACATGGCGACGACGACTTCATGGCACTCTTCCTCCACCTCCGCCGCAGGACTCAGGAGGTCCTCCGATGACGATGCGAAACAGGTCGGTCGGGTCGCCCGACGCGACCCGAGCAGTCGACTGGGAACAGCGACTCGACTTCCCGCGCCTGCGCTCTGAGCGTCTCGCGCGCGCGAAGGCGTCGCTCGAGGCGTCCGACCTCGGCGCGCTACTGCTGTTCGACCCGAACAACATCCGCTACGTCACGAGCACGCACATCGGCGAGTGGGCGCGGGACAAGAACGCCCGCTTCACGCTGCTGATGCGCGGCGCCGACCCGATCCTCTGGGACTTCGGCTCCGCCGCGCGGCACCACCAGCTGTTCGCGCCGTGGCTGCCGCCCGAGAACTTCCGTGCCGGCGTCGCGCCGATGCGCGGGGCGATGCCGAACGAGACGGGGATCCCGGACAGCCTCGCCGCGAAGATCACGTGGGAGCTGCGCGAGCGGGAACTGCAGGACGAGCCGCTCGGGATCGACATGGCCGACCTGGTCACGATCGAGGCGCTGCAGCGGGCAGGCGTGCAGGTCGCCGACGGCTCGCAGGTGATGCTCGAGGCGCGGAAGCTGAAGACCGACCAGGAGATCGCGCTCCTCGACCAGTCCGCCGGGCTCGTCGACGCGGTCTACGACGAGATCTACCGCATGCTGCGGCCGGGCGTGTACGAGCACGAGATCGTCGCCCGCGCCCATGAGCTGCTGTTCGAGATGGGCTCGGAGCAGGTCGAGGCCGTGAACGCGGTCTCCGGCGACCGCTGCAACCCGCACCCGCACGTGTTCTCCGACCGGCTCCTGCGGCCGGGCGACCAGGCGTTCTTCGACATCATCCACTCGTTCATGGGCTACCGGACGTGCTACTACCGGACGTTCAACGTGGGCGGCGTCAGCCCGGCGCAGCTCGACGCCTACAAGCAGTGTCGCGAGTGGCTCGACGCCGCGATCGCGCTCGTCCGCCCCGGCATGACGACCGACAAGATCGCGGCCGTCTGGCCGACCGCCGAGGAGCTCGGGTTCCCGGACGAGGAGACCTGCTTCGGCCTCCAGTTCGGGCACGGGATCGGCGTCGGGCTGTACGAGTCGCCGATGATCTCTCGCGTCCACTCGCTCGACAACCCGGTCGAGCTGGAGCAGGGGATGGTGTTCGCGCTCGAGACGTACTGCGCGGCGACCGACGGCCGTTCGGCCGCCCGAATCGAGGAGGAGGTGGTCGTGACGGCGACCGGCTGCGAGGTGATCACGCGTTTCCCGGCCGAGGAGCTGCTCGTCGCCGGCAGGACCTACGTCCGCGGCGCCGACCTCGTCTCCGACAACGGGCTCGACGGCTCGCCCGGCATCGCCGAGGCCGTCGCGTCGTCGGCCGTCGTGGAGCCGGCGGGCGCACCGCGGTGAGCGACAGCGGCACGCGCGAGCTCGCCGACGGCCTGCCCGGCTACCGGCTCGTCCGCCGCGAGGACGTCGAGCTCGCCCCCGGCCTGCCGGGGCACTCGAGCGGCCTGACGTCGTGCCGCGTCGTCGGCGGCTCGCTCGGGTCGACCCACATGGCGCTGACGGTGGTCGCGCTCGCCGACGGCCATGTCGACGAGCACCTGCACTCGTTCGAGACGAGCTTCTTCGTGCTCGAAGGGGAGCCCGTGGTCTACCTCGAGGGCCGCGGCGTCAGGCTGCAACCGGGCGCCTGCGGGCTGATCGGCGTCGGCGTACCGCATGCTTTCCGCAGCGAGGAGCGAGGACTGTGGCTCGAGATGGCGGCGCCGCGGCCGCGCCTCGACGCCAGCGACACCTTCTTCCTCGGGCCGCCGCCCGACGCCGAGGCGGTCGCGCTCGACGCCCGCGACCCGCGGAACCACAACCTCTTCCTGCTGACCGACGGCGAGATGGACCTCGACCTCCTCAAGCGCGGCCAGGCGATGGGCGCGCCCACGGTCTCCGGGAGCATGGCGAGCGCCGTGCTCGCCTACAGCGGGATCGCCGTGAAGATGCTCGTCGACGGGCGGCTCGACGCCCAGCTCCAAACGATGTTCATGGTCGACTACCAGCCGAACGCCTGCGCGAACCCGCACGACCACCCGTTCGAGGAGTCCTACTACATGCTCGAGGGCGAGGTCGACGTCGTCGCCGACGGCGACCGCTACACGCTTCGGTCGGGCGACGTCTTCTGGACCGCAACCGGCTGCGTGCACGCCTTCTACGAGATGCAGGGGAGGCCGGTGCGCTGGCTCGAGACCTCGGCCCCGGCGCCGCCGCCGCGCTACTCGTACCGGCACGAGCGCGACTGGAGCTACCTCGCCGAGCGGCTGCAGTCCGAGACGGGCGTCGGCGTGCCATGAGCCAGGTCAGCGAACCGGCGGCCTCGGGCGTGCTCGACGACCCCGAGCTGTACACCGGCCTCTACCGGCAGATGCTGCTGATCCGCGGCTTCGAGGACCTCGTCCAGTCGCTGTTCCTGAAGGGCGAGGTCTACGGCACGACCCACCTGTACTCCGGGCAGGAGGCGGTCGCGACCGGCGTCGCGGGCCTGCTCGAGGAACGCGACCGCGTCGCGGCGACCTACCGCGGGCACGGGCACGCACTGGCGCTCGGCGTCGACCCGCAGGCGCTGCTGGACGAGATGCTCGGCCGCGCGACCGGGATCAACGGCGGCCGTGCCGGCTCGATGAACGTCAACTCGCCGGCCGATCGGCTGATCGGCTCGTTCGGGATCGTCGGCGGCAGCATCGCCGCCGCGACCGGCGCGGCGTTGGCGCTGAAGCGGACGACGGGCGGCGTCGCCGTCGCGTACTTCGGCGACGGCGCGATGAACCAGGGCTACGTCTTCGAGTGCCTCAACTTCTGCCAGGTTCAGAAGCTGCCCGTGCTGCTGGTCTGCGAGAACAACGGCTACGGCGAGTACACCGCGTTCCAGTCCGTGACCGCGGGCGAGATCCGCGCTCGCGCAGAGGTGATGGAGGTGCCGGCCCAGACGGTCGACGGGATGAGCGTCTGGAGGGTGCGCGAGGCAGCGGCCCAGGCGCTCGAACACGTGCGCGGCGGCAACGGCCCGGCGTTCGTCGAGGCGATCACGTACCGCTTCGTCGGGCACTCGCGCAGCGACCCGGGTGCATACCGTCCCGACGGCGAGCTCGACGAGTGGAAGGCGCGCGACCCGATCGTGCTCCTGCGCGCGCAGCTCGAGGCGGAGAGCGTCGACGCTTCGCGGCTCGACGAGCTCGAGCGCGAGCTGGCGGACGAGCTGGAACGGATGCGCGAGCGTGGGCTCGAGGCGCCGTTCCCCGACGAGCTGACGGCGACCGAGTTCAAGGACTAGGCGGCGGTGGCGCGCGAGCTGACGATGCCCAAGCTGTCCGACTCGATGGCGGAGGCGGTGATCATCCGCTGGCTCGTCTCGCCCGGCGAGGCGTTCGACCGCGGCGCGGGCCTCGTCGAGGTCGAGACCGACAAGGCGACGGTCGTCTACGAGGCCGAGGCCGCCGGGACGCTCGACTCGATCCTCGTCCCCGAGGGAGCCAGCGCCGCGATCGGCGATCCGATCGCGACGCTCGCGAACGGCGCCGGCGAAGGTGCGCAACCTCAGGTGTCTGACGGAAAGCGTCCCAACGCGACGCCGGTCGCGCGGCGTAAGGCGGTCGAGCTCGGCGTCTCGCTGCACGGCCTGGCCGGCACCGGGCCCGGAGGGCGGATCACGCAGGAAGACGTGGAGCGCGCGGCGGGGGGGCCCGGCGAACCCACGCGCGACGTGCCGGCCGAGGCCGGCGGCAAGGGCGAAGTGGAGACGGTCGAGCTGACGGCGACGCAGGCGACGATCGCGCGCCGCATGGAGGAGTCGGCGAAGACGATTCCGGTCTTCACCGTCTCGGCCGACGTCGACATGTCGCTGATCGCGGAGCTGCGACGCGGCGCGCGCGAGGAGCGCGACGACGCGCCGTCGCTCAACGACTTCGTCGTCAAGGCGGCCGCCTCCGTGCTCCGGGCGTACCCGCGCTTCAATGCCTCGTTCGCCGGCGGCAGGATCGAGTGCTACTCCCGGATCAACGTCGCCGTCGCCGTCGCGACCGACGACGCGCTGCTCGTGCCGGTCGTGCGTGACGCCGACCGGAAGACGCTGGCCGAGATCGCGGCCGAGACGCGCCGCCTCGCCGAGGGCGCCCGCAGCCGCTCGCTCCGCCCGGACGACCTGGCGGACGGAACCTTCACCGTCTCGAACCTCGGCATGTTCGGCGTGCGCTCGTTCACGGCGATCGTCGACCCGCCGCAGGTCGGCATCCTCGCCGTGGGCGGAATCCGGCGCGCGCCGGTCGAGGACGCCGACGGTGGAGTCGTCTTCCGCGACCTGATGTCCGTCACGCTCAGCTGCGACCACCGGGCCGTCTACGGCGCGGACGGCGCGCAGTTCCTGTCCCGGCTCCGCGAGCTGCTCGAGCGGCCGCTCGCGCTCACGCTCTGATGGCGACGATCCCGTTCCGCACCGCGATCCGCGACGCGCTCGACGAGGAGCTGGCCAACGACGAGCGGGTGATCTTGTTCGGCGAGGACGTCGCCGTCGCCGGCGGCGTGTTCGCGACCACGCCCGGGCTCTACGAGAAGTACGGGCCGGAGCGCGTCTTCGACACGCCGATCTCCGAGCTGGCGCTCGCCGGCGCCGCCTTCGGCTCCGCGGTGACCGGGCTGCGGCCGGTGGTCGAGATCATGTTCGGCGACTTCCTCACGCTGGCGATGGACAGCGTCGTCAACCAGTCGACGAAGTACTGGTTCCTGACGCAGGAGCAGGTGAGCGTGCCGCTCGTGTTCCGTTCGGTGGTCGGCGCCGGCGGCCGCTTCGGCGCGATCCACTCGCAGATGCCGGCCTCGTGGTTCATGGGCGTCCCGGGGCTGAAGATCGTCGCCGCTTCGACGCCGGCGGACGCGAAGGCGCTCCTGAAGGCGGCGATCCGGGACGACAACCCGGTGCTCTTCTTCGAGCACAAGCGGCTGTACACGCTCGAGGGCGAGGTGAACGGCGACGTCGGACGGCTCGGCGAGGCGAAGGTGGTGCGCGAGGGGACCGACGTCACGCTCGTCGCCGCGATGAAGAGCGTGCACGACGGTCTCGAGGCGGCGGAGGCGCTGGAGCAGGACCGGATCTCCGTCGAGGTGATCGACCTGCGGACGCTGCGGCCGTTCGACGCCGAGACGGTCCTCTCGTCTGTTCGCAAGACGAACCGGATCGTCGTCGTGGAGGAGGGCCCGCTGACCGGCGGCTGGGCCGGCGAGGTGCTCGCGACCGTGACCGAGCAGGCGCTCGGCCACCTCGACGACGCGTGGCGCCTGGCGACGCCGAACACCCCGATCCCGTATAGCCCGCCGCTGGAAGACGCGTTCCTGCCGGGGCCCGACCGGATCGCGGAGGCGATCCGCCGGCGCCTTCGCTAGTACGGTGAGACCGTGAGCGACTTGGCCGAGAGCCCGGGGCCCCTCGACCGCGCCGCGGAGGCGTCGAAGGTCGGCAACCGCCTGCGCGCGGAGCGTGAGCGGCTCGGGATCAGCCTGCGGGAGCTCGCGCGCCGGGTCGGCGTGTCGCCGAGCCTCGTCTCGCAGATCGAGCTCGACCGCGTCAACCCGTCGGTCAGCACGCTGTACGCGATCGTCACCGAGCTCGGGATGACGATGAGCGACGTCTTCGGCGACTGGCGGCCGGACGAGCGCACGGTGCGGCCGGCGCCGGCCGACGACGGCCTCGTCGAGCGCCCGGACACCCGGCGCGTGATCAACCTCGCCTCAGGCGTCCGCTGGGAGCGCCTGACGCCGCACAGCGACCGCGAGGTCGAGTTCCTCTACGTGGTCTACCCGGTCGGCGCCGCGTCCTGTCCCGAGGACGCGTTGATGAGCCACGGCGGCAAGGAGTACGGGTACGTGACGAGCGGCACGCTCGGCGTGCGCGTCGGCTTCGAGGAGTACGAGCTCGGGCCGGGCGGCTCGATCGCGTTCAACTCGTCCTCGCCGCACCGGCTCTGGGCGATCGGCGACGAGCCGGTGCACGCGGTGTGGGTCGTGATCGGCCGCGAGGCCGACCCTCGATCGGGATCGCCGGTCGGGCCCGTCCCGACCGAGCCCGCCTAGGCGGCCGGCGCTTCCCCTTCGCCCGGCTCCAGCCGGCCGACGCCGCCGAAGCTCGTTCGCAGCCGGCCGACGAGCTCCGGCGCCTGGTAGAGCACGAGCGCCAGCAGGATCAGTACGCCGATCGTCATCTGGGCGTACTCGGCCGGCTGCTGGAAGAGCGGCAGCACGTTGTTGATCAGCGACAGGAAGAGCGCGGCGAGCAGCGTCCCGACGAACGAGCCGCGACCGCCCGCGAGGCTGGCGCCGCCGAGCACGGCCGCGGCGATGCTCGTCAGCGCGTAGTCGCCGATGATCGGCGAGCCGATCTGCACCTGCGCGGCGGAGTAGAAGCCGGCGATCGACGCCATCACCGAGCAGACGACGAAGGCGAGGAAGATCACGAGGCCGGTCGACATCCCGAGCCGCCGGGCGGAGGTCTCGTCGAGCCCGACCGCGCGCACCGCCATGCCGGTCCGCGTCCGGTAGAGCCAGAGGTCGGCGAGCACGACGAGCAGCACGACGCCGATGAACGCGACGGGCATGAAGCCGATGCTCGTGTTCAGCGCGTCGATCACGTTGCTGTTGATCTCGCCTTCCGGCGCGTTCCGCAGCAGCAGCGCGGCGCCCTCGAGGATGCTGAGCGTGCCGAGGGTGGCGATGATCGACGGCAGGCGCAGGACGCGGATCAGCGTCGCGTTGAAGATGCCCGTCGCGAGGCCGACGCCGACGATCGCGAGCGCACCGAGGAAGAGGCCCAGCGTCGTCTCGTCGGGCTTGAGCGTGAATGACGCGGTGACGACACACATCGTGATCAGGGCCGCGACGGACACGTCGAAGCCGCCGACGAGGAGCGCGTTCGTCTGGCCGATCGCGACCAGGGCCAGCGGCAGCGTCGCGAGCAGCAGGTTGTTGATGTTGTACTCGGTCAGGAACGCGTCCTGGCGAACGGCGGTGTAGGCACTGACGGCGACGATCAGCGCCCCCAGCAGGACGAGGGGGATCCAGCTGCGGAACCTCATGCCTGAACCTTCGCGGCCCGGCCGCCGACGATCGCCTCGACGATGCGCTGCTCGCCGAGCTCGTGTCCCGGGATCTCGTCGACGATCATGCCGCGCGACATCACGACGACGCGGTCACACAGGCCGGCCAGCTCGAGCGGGTCGCTCGACTTGACGATCAGCGCGACGCCGTCGTTCGCCTTCGCCCGCAGCGCCTCGTAGATGTCGAAGCGCGCGCCGACGTCGACGCCCTGGGTGGGCTCGTCGGCCAGGATCAGCTTCACGTCGCCGCGCAGGAACGGCCGCGTGAGCGAGACCTTCTGCTGGTTGCCGCCGGAGAGCGACTGCACTGGCTGCTCCACCGACGCCATCCGGATGCGCAGCCGGCCGGCCATGTCGTCGACCGTGCGCCGCTCGCGCCGGCGGTTCAGGAAGCCGATGGGCGCGAGCCGCCGCAGCACCTGGATCGTCGTGTTCGCACGAACGCTCAGCACCGGGAAGAGGGACTCCTGCATGCGGTCGCCACTCAGGAGCACCACGCCTTGCCGCAACGCTGCGAGCGGCGACTTCGCGTCGAGCTCGGCGCCGTCGCAGGAAACGCGGCCGGACGCGCGGCGCTCGACGCCGGCGAGCGCGCGCAGGAACTGCTCCTGGCCGTTTCCCTCGGCGCCGGCGATGCCGAGGATCTCGCCCTTCTCGACCTTGAGGTCGACCGGCCCGAAGCGGTCGCCGCGGAGGGCGCTGACGTCGAGCATCGCCTCGGGCACTCGTCCGTCGCCGTCGCGCTCGGGGAACGCCAGCTGGAGCGGCCGGCCGATCATGTGCGCGACGAGCGCGTCCTCCGACATGCCGGCGGCGTCGAAGGTGCCCTGCTTGACGCCGTCCCGCAGGACGCTGACGCGGTCGGCGATCTCGAGCACCTCGGGCAGGCGGTGGCTGACGTAGACGATCCCGACACCGGCCCGGCTGCGCTCGTGGACGAGCGCGTGCAACTGCTGCACCTCCTGCGGGCCGAGCGCCGTCGTCGGCTCGTCGAGCAGCAGCACCTTCGGCCGGGCGAGCAGCGCCTTGACCACCTCGAGAAACTGGCGCTGGGCGAGCGAGAGGCCGCCGACGCGGCTGCTCACGCGGAGGTCGACGCCGTGCTCCTCGAGCGTTCCTGCCGCCCAGCGCTCGATCCGCGCGTACGGAGGACGTTCCTTCGCCGGCGCGGCGAGGTAGAGGTTCTCGCCGACCGACAGCTCGAGCACGTGCGAGGTGGTCTGGTAGGCGATGCCGAGCCCGTGTCTGCGCGCCTCGGCCGGCGAGCCGCGGCGCCGCCGGTGCCCGTCGATCTCGATCTCGCCGTCGTCGGGGGCGAGGAACCCGCTGGCCATCCCCAGCAGTGTCGACTTCCCGGACCCGTTCTCCCCGACGAGCGCGTGGATCTCGCCGCCGCGGCAGTCGAAGCTGACGTCACGGACCGCTTGCACGGCCCCGAACGCCTTCGACACTCCGCGGAGCGACAGCACGACGGGGGTCTCGGGCCCGGGACTCGACACCGTTCTAGGTTGCTCTGGTTCTGGCTACCGGTTCCTCCTACGGGTACATCTGGTGCAGCAGCTTGACCGGCACGAGCGAGGTGGCCGAGGCCTCTGTCGGGTAGCCCGGCACGCACTCGGTGCGCTTCGCCTCGTTCTGCAGCTCGATCGGGAACACGATCGTCGGCGGGATCTTCGCGCCCTTCAACCGCATCATCAGCGCCGTCAGGGCGACGCGGATCTGCGAGTTGCCGGCCGTGTAGTAGAAGACCTTCAGCTTCGGGTTGTGCAGCTTCTTCGCGGCACAGCCCATGCCGACGTCGTCGGTGCGGAGCGTCAGCACGGCGTTGAACGGCTTGCCCGCGGCCTTGTACGCCGCGAACGCGCCCTGCGCCATGCCGAGCCCGTACTCGTAGCTCCAGCCCTTGATGTTCGGATGCGCGGCGAGGATGCCCGAGACGACCTGCTGGACCTTCGACGCGTCCCAGTTGGTCGGCTCGTTCGCCACGACGTGGATGCTCTTGTTCAGCGCTGGCTGCTCGCACTTCTGCCAGCCCGCCGAGAGCGGGTTGCCGGGGAAGCCGCCCATGAAGGCGATGTCGCCCGACTTCACGTACGTGTTCATGATCTTCGCGTACGCGCGGCCGAGCTTGCAGACGTTCTCGCCGACGACGGTCGTGTAGTTCTGACCGGGGCCGCTGACGTAGCCCCACGCGTAGGTCGCGACGGGAATGCCGGCCTTCTTCGCCTCCTTGAACACCGGCAGCTCTGCGTCGGCGAAGTCCGGGTACGTGACGATCGCGCTGACGTACTGGGCGATCATCGCGCGGAAGTCGGCCAGCGCCTGGTTCAGGTTCGAGTGCGCCGTCCGGTAGATGATCTTGCCGATCGACTTGTACGTCAGCGCCTGGAGGATGAACTCCATCTTCGAGATGTGGCGGTAGACGTTCTCGCCGAACGGCTCGACGTAGGCGACGGTGAGCTTGCCGCCAGTGCCGGTGCTGCAGCCGTCGTTCTTCCAGCACTTGAGCGCGAGCTTGTAGTTCACCTTCTTGCTCGCGCGGCCGAACGCCGCGAGGGCGATGTCGCGCGCCATCGTGTTGTGCGGCAGGAGCGTCGCCTTGAACAGCGTGTGCGCGAGCACCTTGGGGCTGGCCTTGTAGACCTCGCCGTAGCCGCCCTTCGCGTTCGCCTGCGTCGCCGCGGCCGACGTCGTCCTGTTCGTTCCGGCGAACGCGGCGGCGACGGCGAGCAATGCGACCGCGACCACCGTGAGGCCGAGGCCGAACAGCCACCGCCTCCTTTCGCTGACCTTGGGTACATCCATCGTGCCCTCCTCCTTTCGTTCCCTCAGCCCGTGTCCTGGTCCAGCGCTGGAGCGATGCGCGTCGGCGCCGATCGCGGCCGCAGCAGGCGGCCGAGGAGCGACGCGATCCGGTCTCCCGAGATCAGCATCCCGACGATGATCGCCGCGCCGAAGACGATGAACTGCCAGCCGGTCTTGATCCCGAGGATCAACAGCATCTGGTTGAGCAGCGTCAGCGCGAAGGCCGCGACCCACGTCGAGGTCGCGCTCGCGAGGCCGCCGGCGAGCGACGCGCCGGCGATCACGACGGCCGCGATCGGCGCCAGCAGGTACGACGCGCCGAACGCGGGGTCGACGCTCACGCGCACGCCCGCGAGCAGCGCCGCCGCGACCGCGTACAGCGTGCCGGCGGCCGTGTACGCGAAGACGACGTGCGCCCGCACGTGGATGCCGGCCATCCACGCCGCCCGCGGGTTCGCGCCGACCGCCTGGAAGCGCCGGCCCGGCGCCGTGTAGCGCAGGAGCAGCGCGACCGCGATCGTGATCGCCGCGCCGGCCCAGAAGACGTTGCTGATGTCGAGCGGACGCTTCTGCGCGAAGTCGGAGAGCCGCGAGGGCACCTCGGCCTCCGCGAGCCCGTTCGCGTAGTGCAGCCCTTCGGCGGCGACGATGTAGCCGACCGAGAGGGTCACGATCAGCGGGTTCAGCTGCAGAATCCCGACGAGGATCCCGTTCACGAGCCCGACCAGGACGCCGACGCCGAGGCACGCGAGGATCGCGAGCCAGAGGCGGCCGTTCGAGTGGTGGCCGACGCCGACGATCAGGTAGCCGCCGAGGAACATGACCCCCGGCGTCGACAGGTCGATACCTGCGTGCATGATCACGAGCATCTGGCCGAGCGCCGCGATCGCGAGCACCGTCATGTACGGGAGCACGAAGGCCCAGGAGGTGTTCTGCAGCGCCGCGGGGGCGATGATCGAGGCGATCAGGAGGAGCGCTGCGGTGGCGATCCAGACGGGGACGAAGCGCGCTCCGACCAGGGAGTCCACGAGCAGGGACCTGAGGCCGCGCCCCTCATGC
>DASSQG010000114.1:0-5139 GCA_035702625.1 Gaiellaceae bacterium
TGGCGACGGGCCACGCGCTCCTCCAGAGCGACTGGTGGATGCAGGTCTTCGCGGACGCCCTCGGCCTGCCGGTGATCGCCTCCGACGTCGCCGAGGGCTCCGCGCGCGGCGCCGCCGTGTACGTGCTCGAACGGCTCGGCGTGCAGGTCGAGCCGGCGCCGCTCGGTCGCCGGCACGAGCCGGACCCGGAACGCAGCGGGATCTACGATGCCGCCCGAGAGCGGCAGCGCGCGCTGTACCGGCGGTTGCGCTAGACGGAACGTCGTATCGTTGCGCACATGGTGCGTGCGGCACTCGTCGTCGCCATGCTCGCGTTCGCGAGCGGGACCGGGGACGATGCCGCTGCGGGCCCGGCTCGTTGGCACCTTCACCTCCACGCCGTGCCCGGCCGGCACGGGGCCGTTCGCCGACTGCTTCCACGACTCCGCCCGAGGCCTCGTCGCAGGTCTGGGCGACGTCACGGAGACGGAGACGCTCGTCGAGGAGGCGCCGTCGGAGACCTGTCGCCGATGGATCGCCGCAGACATCCTGTTCACCGTGGCCGGTAAGGGTGAGCTGCGCCTGGCCGGCGCCGGCTCGGCCTGTGGGGTCACGTGCCCGTGCGGGAGGATGGGCTTCACGATCCGCGGCGGCACCGAAAGTCGTGGTCGCGCCGAACCGGGCCGTCCGCGTTCGGGTTCGCTACTCGGTGACGGCGACGGACGCGGTCGACGGACGAGTTGCAGCCGGTTGCCTCCCACGCTCCGGGACTCGCTTTCCGATCGGGCCGACCCAGGTCACGTGCTGGGCTGTCGACTCGAGCGGGAACCGCGCCGCGCGGTCGTTCGTCGTCCGCCTGAAGCCGTAGCGGCTAGCCGGGGACGCGCGCGCCGACGAGGGCCTGCGCGGCCTCGGCGATGTGCGCTGCGTCGATCCCGGCCGCGGAGAGGAGCTCGTCCGGCTTGCCGGAGCCCGGCATGTCGCGCACCGCGAGCCGCACGACGCGCGCGGGCTGCTCGGCGTCCGCGAGCACCTCCAGCACCGCGTCGCCGATCCCGCCCTCCGACCAGTGGTCCTCGACGGTCAGGATCCGACCCGTTTCCTCGGCCGCCGCCTGGAGCGTGGCCGCGTCGGCCGGCTTGACCGAATAGAGGTCGATGACGCGGGCGTCGACGCCTTCGGCGGTGAGCCGGTCGGCCGCCTTCAGCGCCTCGTGCAGCGTGATCCCGGCGCCGACGATCGTCACGTCGTTGCCGTCGCGCAGCACGCGCGAGCCGCCGATCGGGAACTCCTCGCCCGCGCCGTAGACGACCGGCGTCGCCGCGCGCGTGGTGCGCATGTACACGATCCCGTCCTGGTCGGCCATCTCGGCGACGAGCTGCGCCGTCTGGTTCGCGTCGCACGGGTAGAGCACCGTCGAGCCGTGGACGGCTCGCATCATCGCCAGGTCCTCGAGCGCCATCTGCGACGGCCCGTCCTCGCCGATCGAGACGCCGGCGTGCGAGCCGCAGAGCCGGATGTTCGCCTGCGAGATCGCGCCCATGCGGATGAAGTCGTACGCGCGCGAGAGGAAGGCCGCGAACGTCGACGCGAACGGCACCCAGTTGCGCACCTGCAGGCCGACCGCCGCCGCGACCATCTGCTGCTCGGCGATGTACATCTCGAAGTAGCGGTCTGGATGCGCGTCGCGGAAGATCTCGGCGTAGGTCGAGTTCGAGACCTCGCCGTCGAGAACGACGACGTCGCCGCGCGCGGAACCGAGCGCCGCCAGCGCGTCGCCGTACGCGCGCCGGGTCGCGACTTCCTCGCCGAGGTCCCAGGTCGGCGGCTCCGGCGAGCCGGTCGTCTCGAAGTGGTGCGGCTCGCCCCCTTCCGGCTTCGGCACCTGGATCGTGATGTTCCGCTCGCCGCCGAGCTCGGCGATCGCCTCCTCCGGGTGGTCGAGCGCCTTGCCGTGCCAGTTCGGCTTGTCCTCGACCTCCTTGACGCCCTTGCCTTTCAGCGTGCGCGCGACGATTACGGTCGGCTGTCCCTGCTGCGCGAGCGCGTCGCCGAACGCCTGGTCGATCTCCTCGACGTCGTGCCCGTCGATCTCGATCGTGTGCCAGCCGAAGGCCCGCGCGCGGTTCGCGTACGAGTCGAGGTCCCAGCCGTGCATCGTCTCGCCGCGCTGGCCCCACTTGTTCACGTCGATGATCGCGGTCAGGTTGTCGAGCCCGTAGAAGGCGGCGTGCTCGAACGCCTCCCACATCGAGCCCTCGGCCATCTCGCTGTCGCCGCAGAGCGCCCAGACACGGTAGGGCAGCTGGTCGAGCTTCTTGCCGGCGAGCGCGATCCCGACGCAGAACGGCAGGCCCTGGCCGAGCGAGCCGGTGGCCACGTCGACCCACGGGATCGCGGGCGTCGGGTGCCCCTGCATGCGCGAGCCGAACTTCCGGAAGGTCAGCAGCTCCTCGTCCGTGATCGCGCCGGCCGCCTTGTAGAGCGAGTACAGGAGCGGCGAAGCGTGGCCCTTGGAGAACACGAGGTGGTCGTTGTTCGGGTTGTCCGGCTCGTCGAAGTCGTAATGCAGGTACTCGGCGAGCAGCACCGCCATCAGGTCGGCGGCGGACATCGACGAGGTCGGGTGGCCGGACTTGGTGACGGCCGCGGCGCGGATCGAGTCGACGCGCAGCTGCTGTCCAAGCTCACGCCAGAGCTCAGGCCCTTCCATGGGGGTAACGTAACGGTCCTATGCGTGTCGCGGTCGCGTTCGACCATCGCGGCGTCAAGCTGCGCGAGCGGTTGCTGGAGGAGCTCGCCGCTCTCGGGCACGAGGCGGTCGACCTGGGCACCGACAAGCCCGCGCCGCGGATCGACTACCCCGACAAGGCCCGGGAGGTGGGCGAGGCGATCCGCTCGGGCGAGGCCGAGCGCGCGCTGCTCGTCTGCGGCTCCGGCGTCGGCGCCTCCGTCGCCGTCAACAAGATTCCCGGCATCCGCGGGGCGATCTGCCACGACGCGTACTCCGCGCACCAGGGGGTAGAGCACGACGACATGAACGTGCTGTGCCTCGGCTCCGAGGTCGTGGGGGAAGAACTCGCCGCGGAGCTGACACGAACGTTCATGAGCGCGCGCTTCGACGGCGGCGAGCGCTACGTCAGAAGGCTTGAGAAGATCGAGGAGATGGAAAGGGAGACCACCTATGGCTAAGTCGAAACTGCACGAGCTCAGCGAGCTGGGCCAGAGCGTCTGGATCGACTTCCTCTCGCGGCAGATGCTGCAGAGCGGGAAGCTCGCGCGCATGCTGGAGGAGGACGCGGTGGTCGGCGTGACGTCGAACCCGACGATCTTCCAGAAGGCGATCTCGGAGGGCGACGCCTACGACGAGCAGCTCCGCGAGGTGCTTGCCGAGGAGGACGATCCGAAGGAGGTCTTCCTCAGGCTCGCGGTCCAGGACGTGCAGAACGCCTGCGACCTGCTGCGGCGGGTGTGGGACGCCGGCCAAGGCCAGGACGGCTGGGTCTCGATCGAGGTCGACCCGAACCTCGCGTTCGACACCGACGGGACGATCGCCGAGGCGCAGCGGTTGCACGAGCTCGTCGACAGGCCGAACTGCTACGTCAAGATTCCGGCGACGAAGGAAGGCCTGCCGGCGATCGAGGAGATGATCGCGCGCGGCCGGCCGATCAACGTGACGCTGATCTTCTCGCTGCAGCGCTACGTCGAGGTCGTCGAGGCGTACCTGCGCGGGCTCGAGCGGCTCGTCGAGAGCGGCGGCGATCCGGGCCCGGTCGCGTCGGTGGCGAGCTTCTTCGTCTCGCGGGTCGACACCGAGGCCGACCGGCGGCTGGACGAGGCCGGCGCGCCCGACGACCTGAAGGGCAAGCTCGCCGTCGCGAACGCGAAGCTCGCGTACCAGCGGTACAAGGAGCTCTTCTCCGGCGCGCGCTGGGAGGCGCTCGAGGCCAAGGGCGCGCGGGCGCAGCGCTGCCTCTGGGCGTCGACGTCCACGAAGAACCCGGCTTACAGCGACGTGATGTACGTCGACGACCTGATCGGGCCGGAGACGGTGAACACGATGCCCGAGGAGACGATCGAGGCGTTCCAGGACCACGGCGCGGTGGCGCTCACGCTGGACGCCGGCATCGACGACGCGAAGCAGGTCTTCGAGCGCATCGCGGAGGCCGGGGTCTCGTACGACGACGTGGTCGTGACGCTCGAGCAGGAGGGCGTCGAGAAGTTCGCGGACTCGTTCCGGGAGCTGCTCGACGGCGTCAAGGCGAAGCGCGGCGAGCTCGTCTCCGCCTGAGGCGCTGCGGGTGGCGGTGTACTCGGAGGTCGCCGGCGAAGGGCCGGTGGTCGCGCTCGTGCACGAGGGCATCTGCGACAGCCGTATGTGGGACTCCCAGTGGGCCGCGTGGTCCGGGTCGTACCGCCTGCTGCGGGTCGACCTGCGCGGCTTCGGGCGGACGCCGCTCGGGTCGGAGCCGTACTCGCACGCCCGCGACGTGATCGATGCGCTCGAGGAGCACGGGCTCGAGCGGACGGCGCTCGTCGGCGTGTCGCTCGGCGGCCGCGTCGCGCTCGAGGTTGCGGTCGCGCGTCCCGACCTCGTGCGGGCGCTCGTGCTCGTCGCGCCGGGTTTCCCGGGCCACGAGTGGTCGCAGGAGCTGCGCGCGCAATGGGACGAGGAGGAGGCGGCCTTCGAGGCGGGCGACCTCGACGCGGCGGTCGAGGTGAGCCTGCGCACGTGGGTCGACGGTCCGCGCCGCCGTCCGGAGGACGTCGATCCGGAGCTGCGGCGCCGCGTCGGCGAGATGCAGCGCGACGCGTACGACCTGCAGCGCGAATGGGTCGACGAGGAGCCGCTCGTGCGCGAGCTCGGGGAGCGCCTCGGCGAGATCGTCGCTCCGACGCTCGTCCTCGTCGGCGACGAGGACCAGCCCGACATGCAGGCGATCGCGAAGCGCCTCGCGCGCGAGATCCAGGGCGCGCGGCTCGCGACGATTCCCGGGACCGCGCACGTCCCGAGCATGGAGCGGCCGCGCGAGTTCGACGAGCTCGTGCTCCCGTTCCTCGAGGAGGTCGCGTGAGCGAGGATCGCCTCGTCGAGCGGATCTGGGCGCGCGACCCGACGGTCTGGACCGGCGGCGACGAAGCGAAGTGGCTGGGCTGGCT
>DASSQG010000115.1:0-6952 GCA_035702625.1 Gaiellaceae bacterium
CTCGTGCGGCTCTCGTCGTGGGAGGCCGCCCGCGGGACGCGCTTCTACGTCGACCCGCACACCGACACCGTCTACGAGGCGTCGCCCTGACCCACGACACGATCGTGTTGCTGGCCGCGCTCGGCGTGGTCGGCCAGGTGATCGCGGGGCTCCTGATCCTGGTCGGGCTCGTCTGGGTCTTCGGCCTGCGCTCGCCCGGCGACTGGCTGCGGCGCGCGCTCGAGGGCTACGAGCTCTGGCTCGTCTTCCTCGTCTCGTCGATCGCCACGGCAGGGAGCCTCTTCTTCTCCGAGATCGCCGGCTTCATCCCGTGCGAGCTCTGCTGGTACCAGCGCATCTGCATGTACCCGCTCACGATCGTCACCTTGCTGGCCGCGCTCGCGAACGACCGCCGCGTCGCGCGCTACCTGCTGCCGCTGCCGCTCGTCGGCGCGGGTGTGTCCGTCTACCACCTGCTCGTCGAGAACGGCGTCGTCGAGCAGGCGAAGGCGTGCCTCCTCTCGGCGCCCGGCGGCTGCGCGACGAAGTGGATCAACGAGTTCGGCTACGTGACGATCCCGACGCTCGCGCTGACCGGCTTCGTGCTGTGCGCCGCGTTCCTCCTGTTGGGGGCCGCGCCGCCGATTTCGGCAGCTACCGTTAGCGAACGATGACGAGCGGCAAGGCAGCAAGGCGCCAGCGGCAAGCGGCGGTCGCGCGCCCACCCGTGCGGAGCACCGGCGGTCGTAAGGCGAACCCGTGGGTGGTCGGCGGCGCGCTGGCCGCGATCGCGGCGGTCATCGCCGTCGTCGTGATCGTGCTCGCGGTCACCGGCGGCAACGGCTCGAGCTCGAGCAGCGCCACCGGCACGGCGCTGCCGGACGGCGCCACGATCGAGAAGCAGTTTGCCGGCATCCCGCAGCAGGGCAACGTGCTCGGCAAGGCGACCGCACCGGCCACGCTCGTCGAGTACATCGACCTTCAGTGCCCGGTCTGCCGCGACTTCGAGACCAGCGTGATGCCGACGTTGATCAACCGCTACGTCCGCACCGGGAAACTGAAGGTGATCGCGCGGCCGGTGACCGTGATCGGCCCGGACTCGGAACGGGGGCGGCGCGCGATGATCGCCGCGTTCGCCCAGAACCGCGGCTTCAACTTCTCGCAGCTCCTCTACTTCAACCAGGGGCCGGAGAACGGCGGCTGGCTCGACGACTCGATGGTCGCCGACGCGGCCACGAGCATCCCGGGCGTCGACGTCAAGCAGCTCCAGGACGCGATGAACACGAAGGCCGTGTCGAATCAGGCGAGCCAGTTCGACCGGCAGGCGCAGGCCGACCAACTGGCGGGCACGCCGACGATCCTCGTCGGCAAGACCGGCGGGCGCCTGACGAACCTCGGCGCAGGCGTCCCCTCGATCGGCACGCTCAGCACGCTCATCAACAACGCTCAGTAGCGGTCGAGCTCGCGCAGGCGGTCGTCGTCGATGCCGAAGTGGTGCGCGATCTCGTGCAGCACGACGCGCCGGATCTGCCCCTCGAGCAGCTCGCGATCGTGCCCGTAGAGACGTTCGAGCGGGCCGCGGTAGATCGAGATCTTGTCCGGCCGCACCCCCGCGTAGAAGCTCGAGCGCTCGGTGAGCGGGATTCCCTCGTACAAACCCAGGAGCGGCTGGCCCTCCGGCGGCTCGTCCTCGACCACGATCGCGACGTTCGACATCGCCGAGCGGAGGTCGTCCGGCAGCGACTCGACCGCCGCCTGCACGGTCTCCTCGAACGCGGTGTCCGGCTCCATCGCGCGAGGGTAGCGGGACGCACGAGTACGATCCGCGCGTGCAGCAGAAGTACGTGCTCACGGAGCTCGACTCGGGCGAGCGGGTCATCTCGGAACGGCTCGCGCACGTCCGGTCGGTCGCGCTCGGCTTCTGGATCGGCGCCGGCTCGCGCGACGAGACCGACGCCAAGGCCGGGCTCTCGCACTTCATCGAGCACCTGCTGTTCAAGGGCACGACGAGCTACAGCGCCCAGGAGATCGCCGAGATCTTCGACGGCCTCGGCGGCGAGCTGAACGCCGCGACTTCGCGCGAGCACACGGTCGTGTACGCGCGCGTCCCCGACGACAAGCTCGAGCTTGCGCTCGACGTGATGGGTGAGATGGTCTTCGCGCCGGCGTTCTCCGAGCTCGACGCCGAGCGGGAGGTCGTGCTCGAGGAGATCGCGATGTACGAGGACCAGCCGCAGGAGCTGGTGCACGACCTGATCTCGGAGGCGACCTTCGGCGCGCACGCACTCGGCCGTCCCGTGATCGGGCGGGCCGAGGTGATCTCGAGCGTGACGCGGCGGTCGATCTCCGCCTACCACCGCTCGATGTACGTGCCCGGCAACGTCGTCGTGGCGGCTGCGGGGAACCTCAAGCACGACGAACTCGAGCGGCTGCTGCTGCGCCTGCAGCGGCGCACGGCGGGAACGGCCCGCGGGCCGCGCGTGCGGCCGGCGCTCGTCAAGGCGCCGCCGCCGAGCGTCCGCTTCCAGCGCAAGGACACCGAGCAGTACCACGTCTGCATCGCCGCGCCCGGGATCGCCCGCTCCGACCGCCGGCGCTTCGCGGCGTCGCTCCTCGACGGGATCCTCGGCGGCTCGGCCTCGTCGCGGCTGTTCCAGGAGATTCGCGAGAAGCGCGGCATGGCGTACGCCGTCTACAGCTTCGCCTCGCAGTACACGGACACCGGCCAGATCGGGATCTACATCGGCACGCGCGAGGACAACGTCTCCACGTGTCTCGAGATCGCGAGCGAGCAGATCGGCGACATCGCCGCGGGGAACGTGCTGCCCGAGGAGCTCCAGCGGGCGAAGGAGAACCTGAAGGGCCGGATCCTGCTCTCGATGGAGTCGACCTCGAACCGGATGAGCCGGCTCGGGAAGTCGCTCATCACGGACACGGAGCTGCTCTCGATCGAGCGGATCATGGCCGAGATCGACGCCGTCGAGCCGGAGGCGCTGGCTGAGCTGGCCGACGTGCTGCTGGCGCCCGAGAAGCTGTCGGCTGCCGGGATCGGCCCGAGCGAGGAACGGTTCCTCGCCGCCGTCGAGCACGTGAACCCCGGCCTCGCCCGCGCGGCGTGAAGGTCGCGCTCTTCGGGCGCGGGGGCAGGGTCGGCTCGGTGCTGGCGCCGGCGCTCGAGCGCGCCGGGCACTCGCTCGTCGAGCTCGGCGAGGCGGACGCGATGGTCGACTTCACCGCGCCCGATGCGGTCGGCGCGAACGTGGCTGCCGCCCTCGACGCGGGCGTGCCGTGTCTTGTCGGCACGAGCGGCTGGGACCCGGCGGCGGCCGGCGAGGTCGCGGCGGAGCGAGGGCTAACGCTGCTCGTCGTGCCGAACTTCGCCCTCGGCGCTGTCGTGATGATGCGGCTCGTGGCCGAAGCGGCGCGCCACCTTCCGCGGGCCGAGATCGTCGAGCTCCACGGCGAGGCGAAGAAGGACGCACCGTCGGGCACCGCGCGCGCCACCGCCGACCTGCTGGGCGGCGACGTGCCGGTGCACTCGGTGCGGCTCCCCGGCCTCGTCGCGCACCAGGAGGTGCTCTTCGGCGGCGAGGGCCAGCTGCTGACGATCAGGCACGACGCGTACTCGCGCGAGGCCTACGTCCCGGGCGTGCTGTTGGCGCTGGAACGCCTCGACACGCTTCCGCCGGGCCTGACCGTGGGGCTGGACGCGCTGCTCGACTGACCGGCTCCGAGCCGGCACGCATCCGTCACACATCCGTGACGGACATGCCACACGAACGCCGGTACGGTCCCACCAGGGGTCATCGGGGGTCCCCTGGGGGACGTTGGGGCAACGGCAGGGGAGCAGGCGCCGGCGGCGTAGAATGGCCTCGTGCTCGGCGAGGTGCTGACCGCCACCGTGACGCCGTTCGACCCCTACGGCGACGTCGACTACCACCGCTACCGCGAGCTCTGCCGGTTCCTCGTCGACCACGGCTCCGACGGCGTCGTCGTCAACGGCACGACCGGCGAGGCGTCGACGCTCTCCGAGGAGGAGCGCGTCGGGCTGATCGAGGCGGCGCTCGACGCGATCGGCGACCGGGCGACCGTCGTCGCCGGCACCGGCACGAACTCGACGGCGCACTCGATCGAGCTGACCGAGCGGGCGCACGAGGCCGGCGCCCACGCGGTGCTCGTCGTGACGCCCTACTACAACAAGCCGCCGCAGCGCGGGATCGTCGAGCACTTCAAGGCGGTCGCCGCCGCCACCGACAGGCCGGTCGTCGCCTACAACATCCCCGGCCGCTGCGTGATCAACATCGAGCCGGAGACGATGGCGGAGCTGGCCGAGATCGAGAACGTGACCGCCGTCAAGCAGGCGAATGCCGACCTCGAGCAGGCGCGCCGCATCGTCGAGCTCGGGCTCGACCTGTACGCGGGCGACGACAACCTCGTGCTCCCGTTCGTCGAGCTCGGCGGCAGGGGCGGCGTCTGCGTCCACACGCACGTCGTCGGCCCGCAGGTGAAGGAGCTGATCCGCCTCGCCCGCGAGGGCGACCTCGCCGGCGCGCGCCGGATCGACGAGGAGCTGGCGCCGGCGTACGAGCTGATCGGCGTCGTGACCGGCCCGATTCAGATGAAGGCCGCGCTCGGCCTGATCGGCCAGGACGTCGGCGGCCTACGGCTGCCCCTGGTCGAGGCGAGCGACGACGAGGTCGCGCGGATCCGCTCCTGCCTCGAGCGTCTGAAGCTGCTCGAGCCCGCCCGCGCCTAGCTCCGCTCGGTCACGCGGCTGGCGGTCATGATCCAGTTCGTGTCCCAGGTCGCCCCGCCGTCGAAGGAGAACGCCTGCTCCCAGGTCGCCGAGCTCTCGGTGATCCCCTTCCACGTGTAGCGCACCCGCACCGGGATCCGCTCGACGACGTCCTCGCACTCGAAGCGGCCGATCCCGTCCCGGAACCGCCCGACGACCGGCTCGTCGAGGTGGCCGCCGGCGGCGGTCGAGGCCCACCAGATCCGCCACAGGCCGGTGTCGGCATCGAACAGGCGCAGCGAGAAGCCCTCGAAGCCGGGCCGGCCGGGAAAGGCCGGCGCCTTGAACGTGTCGACGTTGCCGAGGCCCGCGATGATCGGGCGGGCTTCGGAGACCGACTCGAACTCCACCCACTCGGGATCGCCGGCGACGAGCGGCTTGACGCGCTTGCGGTTCACCTGCCGCCAGGTGCCGAACCAGAAGTCGAAGTCGTGCCGCCCGTCGTCGGTGGTGACTGCGCGTGCGAGCTGCTGTGCCATGACCGCTCCTTTGCTCGTCGGGACTGCCCGACGTTAGCGTTCCTTGCGGTCAGTTTTTGTCCGCAGCGATGCTTGAATGTGAGGCATGTCGAGGCCCGCCTCTCGTCTGCTCGCCTTCCTCGAGCTGCTCCAGCACCGGCCGGTCGTCGACGGTGCGGCGGCGGCGCATGAGCTCGGCGTCAGCGAGCGCACCGTCCGCCGGTACGTCGTGGCGCTCCAGGATCTCGGCATCCCGGTCGAGGGGCAGACCGGCGTCGGCGGCGGCTACCGGCTCCGTCCGGGCACGCGGCTACCGCCGCTGATGCTCTCGGACGAGGAGGCTGCGGCGGTCGTCTTCGGCCTCGTGATGGCCGAGCGCCGGGGGCTGAGCGGCGCCGAGGGCGCCTCGTCGAAGATCGGCCGCGTGCTCCCGGAGCGCCTCGCCCGCCGTGTCGAGCGCCTGCGCGACGAGCTGCGGGTGATGGGCGAGCCCGAGCCGACACCCGCGTCGGGCGAGACGCTGCTCCTCGTCACGGAGGCCGTGCGCAGACGGCGCTCGCTCAGAATCGGCTACACGCGCGGCGACGGCAGGCGGAGCATGCGCGAGATCGAGCCGCTCGGGCTCGTCGCGCGCCGCGGGCGCTGGTACGTGCCGGCGCGCGTGGCGGGCGGCGGCGAGCTGCGCACCTTCCGGGCCGACCGCATCGACGAGGCGAGCATCGGGGAGCCCGTCGCGCCGCCGGATCCTGGCTTCGACCCGGTCGCGCACGTCGTCCAGATGCTCGCGCGCGTTCCGTGGGGGTGGGAGGTCGAGGTGCGGCTCGACGCGCCCGTGCACGAGCTCGCGGCGCGGGTGCCGCCGACGCTGGGGGAGCTCTCGCCCGACGGCGAGGGCACGCGGCTCGCGCTGCGCGCCGACTCGCTCGACTGGGCCGCGGGGCTCGTGGCCGGCCTCGGCGCGGACTTCGCGGTCGTCCGCCCGGACGAGCTGCGGGAGCCGCTGGCGCGCCTCGCCGAACGCCTGACGCGTGCGGCTCAGGCCTGAACGGCGACGATCGCAGGCCTTTCGGCCTGCGAGAGCCGCGGCGCGAGCGCGAGCCCGATCTCGTCCAGCGAGCTGCCGAGGGCGCCCGCAACGTAGCGGCGCAGCGCGCGCGGCGAGCGCAGGACGACGAAGCCGGTGAGGGCGCTGTTCTCGCGCCGCAGCGGCAGCGCCACGTAGGCGCCGTCGCCGCCGAGCTCGTGAGCCGCAGTCGCGATCAGCTCCTCGCGGGCCTCCGCCTCGCGCACGAGCCAGCTCATCAGCACGAGCTCGTTCGGACCGTCGCCGCGGGCATGCTCGATCTCGCCGCCGAGCCCGTCCTCGCGCCAGCGCACGAGCGCGATCCAGTCGCCCTGCGTCGCGTCGCCGAGCACGTCCGCGAGCGCTTGGAAGACGCGCTCCCGCTCGCCGGCGCCCAGCGCTGTGGCCAGCGCGCGGGCGAGACGGTTGCTGCGGAACCGCACCCACGCCTGCAGCACGAGGCCGAGCGCGGTCGCGGCGATGCCTGCGACGACGAGCCACGGCTGGTCGAGCCCGATGCCGGCGAGCGCGCCGATCACGCCGGCGAGCGCGATCAGCTCCGGGCGCTCCTTGACGTCGCGGGCGCCGCGGATCTCGGGGACGCGGTACGGGGTGGCTGAGCTGCCGATCTCCTCGCGCTCCTCCGCCGTCAGGTTC
>DASSQG010000116.1:0-3917 GCA_035702625.1 Gaiellaceae bacterium
GGCGTCGACGTCGTCACGATCGGGCAGTACCTGCAGCCGAGCGCGAAGCACGCGACCATCGACCGCTGGGTGCACCCCGACGAGTTCCGCTGGTTCCGCGAGCAGGGCGAGGCACTCGGCTTCGGCTCCGTGTTCTCGGGACCGCTCGTCCGCTCGAGCTACCGCGCCGACGAGCAGCGCCACGCCGCGGCGACCGGTCGCGGCGCCGTCGCCTACTAGCAGCGACCCGGCCGCCGCGCGGTCTGTCCCGACTCGCGCTCGTTGTCAAGAGACGCCGAGGGCCGCCCGGAGGCGGCCCTCGGTCTCATCCAGGGAGGCGTGCCTAGTGGCGACCCTGACCCAGTCGCATCTTCCAGATGCCCTGGGAGTGCGTCGCCGCATACAGCACGCGCGGGCAGTGCTTCATGCCCACACACGTCGCGACGCGGTTCGACGGCTGCAGCTCGAGGTGCGTCACCTCGTACCGCGGCATGCCCTGAGTGACATGCCAGCCGGCCTGGCCGTCGTTCCTGCCGGAGAGGACGCCGAAGTCCGTGGCGACGTAGAGCGTGTGCGTCTGGTCGTCGCGGACGATGTCGGCCACCGGCAGGTCGCCGCTGTTGGTCGGGGTCGGGAACGCGCTGGTGCCGCTCTCGACGTTCAGGTTCGTGAACGTGCCCGAGCCCGGCGCGGTGCCGTTCTCCGAGACGGAGAACACGTGGCCCGGCGTCGTCGGCGTCGCCGCGTTGTAGCCCGAGTACGAGATCCACGCGTGACCCGGATCGGCCGGGTCGATCGTGATCGCGCTCGGGTAGCGCGTCGGCGAGTTGCCGGAGGTCGAGCTGTCGATCCGGTGCCACACGACCGTGGCCGGGTCGACGGCGTCCGCGTTGTGCGTCACGAAGACGCGGCCGGCGGAGGTCGTCGCCCACAGCGTGCCGTGGTCGGCGCCGTCACGGGCCATCCACGAGACGAAGCCGCCGGCCCGGTCGGCGCCGTAGACGCTGCCGGTCAGGTCGCCCGGCTGATTCGCGCCCTTCGGGCCGCCGAGCGGCTGGTAGTCACCGCAGTTCGCCGATGCGCCGGAGGTCACGAACTCGGGGCAGTTGGCCTCGTAGTACGCGATGTCCGGCGTGGTCTGCTGCGGCACCGACACGTGGCCCGCACCGAACGCCCAGGAGCGCCACACGTGCTGGAAGCCCTGGAAGATCGGGTGCGTGCCGGCCGGCGGGTTCGGGTCGGCGATCTGCGGCCAGTAGAACGAGGCCGTCTCGCCCTGCGCGAGGATGTTGCCGGTCGAGATGACCCACTTGGTCGGGTCGCCGTTCTCGAAGTTGACGTCGCCGAAGCCGCTCGTGAACCCGTTCGCCATCCAGTTCGGAGTGGTCGAGTCGAAGAGGGCGTCGCCGCCGTCGCCGTAGATCACCTGGTCGAAGGTGTCACGGTCGCAGTTCGGGCCGTTCGCCCACGTGCCGTTGTCCTGCGTACCGCCGAGGACGCGGCAGGTGCTGAACGGATCGATCGCGACGTTCCAGAACTGGATCGTGCTGCCCAGCGTCTGGTCGATGTGAGCGAGCTCGGTCGGCACCCGGGAGAGCAGCCGCTTGCACGACAGGTAGCTGCCCGACGTCGGCGGCAGCGGGGCACCGCCGTTGCGGTGCGGCTCGTCGCACTGCGACGAGGTGTCCGCGAAGGCCCCGCTCGTGCGGATCATGCCGCCGTCCGAGCCCTCGAAGATCTGGGTCGGGTTCGACGGGTTGATCGCGATCGCGTGCTGGTCGGGGTGGATGCCGTTCGGCGAGAAGACGCAGCCGTTGTCGAAGTAGGGCGCGTACGCGCACCACGTCGCGGGCTGGTTCGTCGCGTCGTACGACAGGTCGGTGAACGTCCGGCTGTTGGCCGTGCCGTCCGGGTCACCCGCGGTCGTCGAGTAGAGAACCTCGCGGCCGTTCGAGCGGCCGTTGCCGCAGCCGACGCCCTTCGTGTCGCACGGCTGCTCGCCGTACTGGTTCGAGCCGATCAGGTACACGGTGTCCGGCATGCCCGCCGGCGTGTACACGTCCTCGTCGTACCAGCACTGGCCGGTGCAGAAGTCGTCCGTGGCGAAGTACGGGCTCGCCGTCGTCTTGGACGTCAGGTTCTGCCAGCCGTTGTAGGTCGTCGGGAACGTGGTCGTGTCCGGCGGAGGCGTCGCTCCGGCCGTCTGCGACGCGAGCAGCGTCGCCGCCGGCTGGTCGGCGTTGTCGAGCCGCCAGAAGTTCGCGGCCGTCGGGCCCGCGATGCCGGCGCCGTTCGCCGCGCCGTCGGTCAGGTAGATCCGCGTCTTCCCGCTCTTGACGGTCAGGTCGAACATCGTGCGGTCAGGCGACGCGAACTGCGCTGCGAACACCTGGTGGAAGTCCGTCGGCGACGCCGAGCCGTCGAGCGCCGGCGAGCGGCGCCAGAGGCCCGCCTCGTACGCCGACGCGTAGACCGTCGTCGGGTTGCGCGGGTCGAGCTTGATCTTCGTCACGCCGAAGTTGGCGGGGCCGGCGTTCCAGACCTCGGTGAACGTCGCGCCGCCGTTCGAGGACTCGTACAGGCCCGGCGAGTTCGCACCCGGCTCGAGCCTGCTGGTGCCGCCGCTGCCGATCACGTGCGAGAGGCCGCGGACGGCCTGCGCCGAGCCGACGAAGATGTGGTTCGGGTTGGTCGGGTCGACCGCGATCGAGTTGATCGCGCGCCCGAGGAACGCGTCACCGTGGTTGACGCAGGTGTACGTGGCGTTGTCGACGCACGTGTCGCCGAGCTTCGTCCACGTGTTGCCGCCGTTCGTCGACTTGTAGACGCCGACGCCCGACTCGCAGCCGGACGAGCAGTGGTTGCCCTCGCCGGTGCCGAGGTACAGCGTCTTGTGCTTCGCGTCGGTCGGATCGAGGTAGAGCGCCCCGGTCGAGTGCTGGTCGAGCTGGTTGTCCGTCAGACGCTGCCATTTCGGGTTCGGCGCGAGCGCGTCTTCCGTTCGCCAGACACCGCCGCCGGCGGGCGTGGCCCAGACCGTGCAGCGACCGCCCTTGTCGTTGTCGCGCCAACCTCTGCCGCCGCCGTTGCCCTTCTGGCCGCAGTCCGGCGAGACGACGAGCGCGGTGATGCGGCTCGCGGTCTGGTTCGTGGCGCCGCTGAACGACGTGACGCCGGGCTGGACCGCGAACTGCTGCGGCCCGTACTGCTGCCACTGCGGACCGTTGCTCCAGAGGAACGAGCGGCCCGTGGCCCGCAGGCGGGCGTCGCGGTTCGCGATCCGCGCGAACGTCGCCTGCGCCTTGGCCACGACGGCCGGCGAGATCGCGTTCGCGGGATACGTCCGGATGGCCGACTCCCAGGCCGCGCCGCTTGCGGGCCCGAGACCAGGAGTGTCGACGGCCGATTCCGTCTCGGCAGCCGCGGCCTTCGGTGTGTAGATGGTCGTCCCGGACGACTTCGCCAACAGCAGCGTCAGGAACAGCGCCATCGTCGCGCCCACGAGGAACACCCCCGTGACGACGACGACGCGGGACTTCGTCATGGATCTCGGCATAGATCCCCCAATCCGCCTCTAGAAATGAGTTGTCTCTCCCCACGGGCCGTCTCTGGCCGACCCGCCCGCAGCCTTATATGTGCACCTACATCAGGTTGTCAAGCGAGAACGGCGGGGCGCGGGCTAGCCGACCGCGGCGCCGGCGTCGACGAGCCCGGCGCCGTAGGCGTCCGAGAACCCGATCGGGTCGTGCTGGTCGATGTGGCAGAACGCGGTCGGGCACGGGGTGCCGTCGAGTGCCGGCGCCGTGTTGCCCGGGTCGTTCGGGCCCATGAAGTTGACCGGCGAGTCGTCGGCGGTGTCGGTCAGCCGCTGCAGGAGCGCCGTCGGGTGCCCCACGAGCTGCGGACGCGCCGACAACACGAGCGCCGCGACGCCGGCC
>DASSQG010000117.1:0-9179 GCA_035702625.1 Gaiellaceae bacterium
AGAACGACGAAAGAGAGCCGACGCCCGGACTCGAACCGGGGACCCCTTCATTACGAGTGAAGTGCTCTACCAGCTGAGCTACGTCGGCAGGGCGTTCAGTCTAGCCCGCGTCTGCGTCGATCGATGGGATCGCCGGCGCCGCCCGGCTAGATCGTCAGCAGCGCGCGCAGGACGAGGCCGACGCGCTTGCGGCCACCGCCGCCGAGGATCGCCAACCCGAGCAGGAGCTCGGCGAGCAGCTCGACCAGCGCGACCCTCGGGCCGAGCAGCACGTAGAGGAGGAGCGCGAGCATGACCTACGCCTTCCGCGCCCGGCCACACGTAAACAGGCGAACCGTCATAGACTCCCGCCCGCATGGTGCTGCTCATCCGGCTTGCGCTGATGATCGCGATCAACGCGCTCGCGCTGTGGATCGCGAACGTCCTCTGGGACAGCGTCAGCATCCAGGGCTTCTGGGCGTACTTCATCGGCGCACTGGTGCTGGGGATCGCCAACGCAATCATCAAGCCGATCCTCGCCCTGCTGACGCTGCCGCTGATCATCCTGACGCTCGGGCTCTTCTACCTCCTGATCAACATCGCGATGGTCGCCCTGGCGGAGTGGATCGCGCCGAACTTCTCGATCGACGGCTTCTGGACGTACGTCGGCGTCGTCGTCATCGTCTGGCTCGTCAACTGGGTCTGCAACGCCGCCATCGACTCGCTCGAGGGCGACCGCCGCGCCCGCTTCGCCTAGCGCCGGCCGAGCCGGGCGACGCAGAGGTCGGGCCGCACGAAGACGTCGAGGCCCTGGACCTCGAGCTCGCTGCCGAGCGCGGACAGCGCCCCGGACATCAGGCCCTTGTGGACGGCGCAGACGACTTCGGGTTGCGACTCCGCCAGCGCGTGGAACGGACAGCGGTGCATGTGGATCTCGCGCCCCTGCGACTCCGGCTCGAACCCCTGGCCGTCCAGGAGCTGCACCACCTCGCCGACCGCCTCGTCGTCGGTCGTGCGCGCGAGCGGGTCGCGGGCCATCAGGTAGCGCCCCCACTCGCGGCCGGCGGCTTCCGCGCGCCCGGCGCCGTCGGTCGAACCGGCCAGCGCGCCGGTCAGCACTGTCGCCAGCAGCCGATGCTCGTCCGCCGCGTGCTCGGTCGGCTCCGGCTCGAGCGAGTAGACGATGCGCGGGCGCCCGGGCGTCGTGCGAGCCGCGGCCTGCGAGCGGACGATGCCGGCCTCCGCGAGGATCCCGAGGTGCCAGCGGATCGTGTTGGCGTGCAGGCCGAGCCGGCGCGCGAGCTCGAGCGCGTCGAGCCCCGTCTCAGCGGTGCGCAGCTCCTCGACGATCCGCTCCCGCCGCTCGTCCGCGAGCGCCCGGTGGCGTGACGTTGCGGCTGTCATAGCTCCAAAGCTTCTCGAAAGAACCGCTCGCGGCAATCCGGGAAAACCCTGATCTCGATTCCGTTTCCGCCCGGACGAAGCCGCTTCGAGTTCTTCCTACGCTCGTCGTAGATATTCGACAGGAGGACTCACGATGGCGACTCACACAGCAGACCACACCTACGGACACCACGAGACGCGCAGCGAGGAGCGCGACGTCGGCTTCAAGCTCCTCGCGCTGTTCCTCGGCCTCGCCGTCGGCGTCCTCGCGCTGGTCGCCGTCTGGATGGGCATCTCCGCGCAGGACGCGCGCAACGACGCGCGCGCGGCGGCGGCGAAGGCCGCGCCTGCGGCGCCGGCGAGCTCGATGCCCGGAATGGCGATGCCGTCCGCGGCCGAAGGCGCACGGCCGACTCCGAGCTTTGCGGGAATCACGCCCGCCAACGCCGACGCGCTCGCCGCCGCGCACAACGCATACCCGGCCGCGCTGCCGGCGACGACTCCCGGCCCGGTCGTGAACGTCAACATCGGGATCAACCACCGGGTCCTGTCGATCGCGCCCGGGATCAAGTACGAGGCCTGGACGTTCGACGGCGGCGTACCCGGCCCCGTGATCCACGCTCGCGAGGGCCAGACGGTGCACGTGACGCTGACGAACCACGCCCCGATGCCGCACTCGGTCGACTTCCACGCCGCGCGCGTGGCGCCGAACAAGGACTTCGCCGACATCATGCCCGGCAAGTCGTTCACGTTCAGCTTCAAGGCGGGCGACCCAGGCGTGTTCATGTACCACTGCGGCACGAAGCCGGTGCTGGCGCACATCGCGAACGGCATGTACGGCGCGATCGTGGTCGACCCGGCCAACCCGAAGCTGCTGCCGCCCGTCCACCACGCCTACGTGCTGGTCTCGGGCGAGTGGTACCTGAACGGCCCCGGCGACAAGACGCCGGCCTCGCTCGACATGGTCAAGGCGCACCAGATGACGCCCGACTGGGTGACCTGGAACGGCTACGCCGCCCAGTACGTCAAGCACCCGCTGACGGCCCACCCCGGCCACACCGTCCGCTTCTACGTCGTCGACGCCGGCCCCAGCCTCGACACCGACTTCCACGTCGTCGGCACCGTGCTCCAGCGGGCGTGGGTCGACGGGGCGGTCACCGACCCGCCGCTCCACCGGATCCAGACCGCGACCGTGCCGGCCGGCGGCGGCGGGATCTTCGACGTGACGATCACGAAGCCCGGGCTCTACCCCTTCGTGACCCACTCGTTCGCGAGCGTCGACATGGGCGCCGTCGGGCTGCTGAACGTCGGCGACGTCGCCGGCACGATGAGCCACTAGTCCCGCGGCTTCAGCTGCTCTCGAGCTCTTCGACATCCTCGTCGGAGAGCTCGAGGTCTGCCGCAGCCACGATCGGGTCGACCTGGCCCGGCCGCCGGAAGCCGGTGATGGCGGCGTCCACGGCCGGGTTGCGCAGCGTCCACGCGACCGCGGCGGCGCCCGGCTCGACGTCGTGCCGTGCGGCCACGCGCCTCAGCCGCTCGACCAGCTCGAGGTTCCGCGAGAGCTCCGGCTCGCGGAACGTGTCGCTCTTCGATCGCCAGTCGTCGGCGGGCAGGCTCTCGACGCGCTCGCGGGTCATCCGCCCGGTGAGCATGCCCGACGCCATCGGCGAGTAGACGATCACGCCGACATCGTGCTCCCCGCACCATGGGAGCTCATCGTCCTCGACGTCGCGGTCGATCAGCGAGTACGGCGGCTGCAGCGTCTCGACCGGAGCGATCGCCTCGGCGCGCTCGAGCTGTGCGACGGAGAAGTTCGAGACGCCGATGTGGCGGACGAGCCCCTCCTCCTTCAGCTCGGCCAGCGTCGACCAGCCCTCCTCGACCTCATCGTCGGGGATCGGCCAGTGGATCTGGTAGAGGTCGATCGCATCGACGCGGAGCCGGCGCAGGCTGCCCTCGCACTCGCGGCGGAGCGAGTCGCGCTTCAGCGTCTGGATCGTCGAGCGGTTCGGCCCTTCCGGCTGGCCGCCCTTCGTGAAGACGTACGGCTGCAGCTCGACACCCTCGAGCGCGCGGGCGACGACCTCCTCGGAGTGGCCGAAGCCGTACTGCGCGGCGGTGTCGATCCAGTTGACGCCGAGCTCGAGCGCGTGCCGGATCGCGGCCACCGATTCGTCGTCGTCCTGGTGGCCCCAGCCCCAGTCCCAGTTGCCGCCGCCGATCGCCCAGGCGCCGAAGCCGACGCGCGTGATCTCCAGGCTCGTGCGGCCGAGGGTTGCCGTCTTCACGCCGCGGCGCCGAGGCTGCCGACGAACGCCCGGCGCAACTCGACGAACAGCGCCTCGAGCGCGAGGGTTGCCGACAGCTGGAACTCCTCGAACCGCCGCCACGTGTCGCGCACGAGCTCGGCCGCGCGCTCGGCGCCTTCGAGCCGCTCGAGCGTTCCGTCCTCGCGCAGCTCGTCCGCGCGGTCGACGTGGACGAGCGCCTTGTGCGCACCGGCCGCGGCCGCGACGACGTCGCGATACCACGAGGCGAGCTCCTCCAGCGAGGCGAGCAGCTCCTCGCGCTCGGCGCCGCGGGCCGCGCGGCGGACGCGCTGCTCGGCCTCGCGCGCGGGCAGGTCGAGCTGCTCGATCGCCGCCTCCTCGCGCTCCTTCGCCTCGGCCGCACGCTCCTTGGACGCCTCGATCAGCGTCTGCGCGGCGGCGCGCGGGTCGAACGTCGGCCCGTAGACGGAGCGCGCCGTCTCGAGCAGCGCCTCGCGCCGGCGGGCGGCTGCCGGGTCGAGCAGCCGCTCCGCGCGGTCGATCCGGCCCGAGGCGACGCGGGCGATCGAGGTCACCTGCTCCTCCGTCAGCTCCGGCGCCCGCGCGCGAACCTCCTCGCGCACGGCCCGCTCCGACAGCCGGCGGAACGGAATCGCCTGGCAGCGGGAGCGGATCGTCTCCGGCAGCGGGCCGACCTCGTCGGCGACGAGGACGATCACCGCGTACTCCGGCGGCTCCTCGAGATCCTTCAGCAACGCGTCGGCCGCCTCGTCGTTCAGCAGGTGCGCCCCGAACACGAGGTAGACGCGGCGCTGCGCCTCGAACGGGCGCATGTGCAGGTCGCGCCGCATCTCGCGGACGGCGTCGATGCGGATCTGGTCGCCGAGCGGCTCGAGCACGTAGAGGTCGGGGTGCGAGCGCCGTTGCACCCGCGGGTCGTTTCCGAGCAGCTCCGAGGCAAACCCGAGCGCGGCCGCGCGCTTGCCGACGCCGGCCGGACCGTGGAACAGGTACGCGTGCGCCGGACCCTCGTTGAGGGCCGCCCGCAGGAGCCGCTTCGCCTCCTCCTGCTCAGGAACGCTGTCGAAGCTCGTCGAGCACCTCCTCGGCGATCTCGCGCCGCGGGCGCGTGCCGTCGATCACGTGGATCCGCTGCGGGAAGACCTCCGCCAGCTGGCGGTAGGCCTCGTCGACGCGGGCGCGGAAGTCGTCGTCCTCGCGCTCGATCCGGTCGCCCGCACTGCCGACCCGCCGGGCCGACTCCGCCGGGTCGACGAGCAGCAGGTACGTCCGGTCGGGCAACAGGCCGCGCACCGCGTGCAGGTTCAGCTCGAGCACGCGGTCGAGACCGAGGTCGCGTGCGATGCCCTGGTAGGCCAGCGAGGAGTCGAAGTAGCGGTCGCAGACGACGTCGGCGCCGCGCTGGAGCGCCGGCGTGATCACCTCGTCCACAAGCTGCGCGCGGGCGGCGGCAAAGAGCGTCGCTTCGGCCCAGGGCGCGACGTGGCCGGCGTGGAGCAGCAGCTCGCGGACGTGCTCGCCGAGCTCGGTGCCGCCGGGCTCCCTGGTCGCGACGACGTCGCGGCCCTCGCCAGCAAGCGCCTCGGCGAGCAGCTGCGCCTGCGTCGACTTCCCGGAGCCGTCGATGCCCTCGAAGGTGACGAACATGAGCGGGCTTAGGATATGAGGCCGTGCGGGCTGTCGTGACAGGGGGCGCGGGCTTCATCGGCTCGCACGTCGTGGAAGCGCTGCTCGCGCGCGGCGGCGAGGTGACGGTCGTCGACGACCTCTCGAACGGCAAGCGCGAGAACGTGCCGGACGGGGCGAGCCTCGTCGTCGCCGACGTCCGCGACGGGCTCGGCCCGGTGTTCGACGAGGCGCGGCCGGAGGTCGTCTTCCATCTGGCGGCGCAGGTCGACGTGCGCGTCTCCGTCGAGCGGCCCGACCACGACGCGTCGGTGAACGTGCTCGGCACGGTCGCAGTGCTCGAGGCTGCCCGCGCGGTCGGTGCGCAGGTGGTCTTCAGCTCGACCGGGGGCGCGATCTACGGGGAGTGCGACGGGCCGGCACCCGAGTCGGCGGAGCGGCGGCCGCTCGCGCCCTACGGCGTCTCGAAGCTCGCAGGCGAGGAGTACCTCGCCGCGTACAACCGGCTTTACGCGACGTCACACGTGTCGCTGCGCTACGGCAACGTCTACGGCCCGCGGCAGGACCCGCACGGCGAGGCCGGCGTGGTGGCGATCTTCCTCGGCGCCCTCGCGCGGGGCCTGGCGCCGCGGATCTTCGGCGACGGGCTGCAGACGCGCGACTACGTCTACGCCGGCGACGTTGCCCGCGCATCGCTCGCGGCGGCCGGGCACGAGGGCGGCGTCTTCAACGTCGGCACCGGCAAGGAGACCTCGGTGGTCGAGCTGTACGCGCTCTCCCGCACGGTCGCGGGCTCGTCGCTCGACGCGGTCGAGGCGCCGGCGCGGCTTGGCGAGCTGCAGCGGAGCGTGCTCGACGTGAGCCGCGCCGAGCGCGAGCTCGGGTGGCGCGCGGAGGTACCGCTCGAAGAGGGACTGCGGCTGACCTGGGAGTCGATCGCGGGCTAGCAGGAGGCCTGCTCGCGGCGGCGAATCGGACCGTCCGCCGTGGAGCTCTCGCTTCCGCATCCAAGCCCGTCCGGCCCCGGACATCCCTGGCGCACGATCGCCGTCGTCGCGAGCGGCGTGGCAGCGCTCGAGCTGCTCGTCCTGACGATCGTCGGCATCGCGGTGCTCGCCAAGCCGATGGCCAAGCGAGCCGCGGTTCGCGAGGCGCAGACCGCTCCGGCGACGAAGAAATCGGCCGCTCCGACGCGACCGATCCTGCCGCGTGGCGCGGTGTCGGTCACCGTGCTCAACGGAAACGGCGTCTCGGGCGCCGCCGCCGCCGAGGCCTCGCGCGTGCGCGCGCGCGGGTACAAGATCGGCGTCGTCGGCAACGCGCCGCGCGGCGGTTACGGCCGGACGATCGTCATGTACCGAGCCGGCCTGAACCGCGAGGCCAGCCGGCTCGCCCACGAGCTCGGCATCGGCATCGCCTCGCCGCTCGACGGCCTGCGGCCACGCGACCTGCACGGCGCGAAGCTGGCGGTCGTGGTCGGCAGCTGAGCCAAGTAACAGACTGGTACTTGGAGACGTTCGGGCCCCGGCTCGCGGCCTGGCCGCACCTATCATCGGCGCGTGGCGAACGACACGCGCAAGCAGGCCGAGATCGACTACCCGCGGGCGGCCGGCGAGGAGGGTCGCGCGTGGATCCGCCGGAAGCCGTTCGGCCACAACCCGCGCGAGACGTCGCGCTTCCTGATCGACTTCGGTTACGCCCTGCAGCTGCTCGACCTGCACGCCGGCTCGTCGCTCGTCGAGCTCGGCTGCGGCTCCGGCTGGATGACTCGGCTCGCGGCGCGGCACGGCGTCCACGCCGAGGGCTACGACATCTCGCCGGAGATGATCGAGATCGCTCGCGAGGAGGCCGAGCGCGAAGGGCTCGACGTCCACTTCGAGGCCGGCGACTACGAGCAGCTCGACCTCGGCGGGCGGTTCGACGCCTGCCTGATCTACGACGCGCTCCATCACAGCGAGCGCCCGGAGCTCGTGCTCGCCTGCGCGCGTAGGGCGCTGAGGCCCGGCGGGCGGATCCTGCTCGCGGAGCCGAACTGGAAGCAGCGCTACCAGGGTCGCGCGGCGACCGGCGCCTACGGCACGACCGAGCTTGGCTACAGCCCACGCCGGTTGAAGCGCCTCCTGCGCGACGCGGGCTTCACCGACGTGCGGCGCTTCCACAACAACCGCAAGCGCCTCTTCTCCAACAGCCCGGGCGACACGGCGGCCCACCTCGCCGAGCCGCTCGTCTACCGCTTGCTCGCGCCGTTCTGGACGCAGATCTGGCTCTGCGCTCGGGCCGGCTGAGCGTCGCTACGACGCCTTTTCGGCGGCTGCCAGCTCAGCCTGCGTGAGCGGGTTCTGCGGGTCGAGAGCAACGGCTCGACGGAGTGCCGGCAGCGCGCGGGGCCAGTCCTGCTGGCCGACCTCGAACCGGCCGAGCTCGAACCAGGCGCGCCAGTTGAGCGGCTGCAGGTCGACGGCCTGGATGTAGACCGACCGCGCGTCCTGGATCGCGCCCAGCTGCTCGAGCGCGGCCGCCTCCGAGAGCAGCGGATCGAGCGCGAGCGGGTTCAGCGAGCGGGCGTTGCGTGCGTCACGCAGGGCGTGGAGCGGGCGGCCGTCGAAGATCGCCGCCTGCGCCGAGTCCGTGTCGCGCTGCGCGAACCACGGCGTCAGCAGCGAGAGCGCGAACGCGGCGGCCACGACCGCCGGCAGCGGCGACCAGACGACGCGAGGCTCGTCCCGCTGCGTTGGCCCGCCGAGCAGCGCGCCGAGCGACAGCAGGAATGGCGCGGTGACCGCAACGAAATCCCAGTCGAAATCGACGAGCGAGTGCAGCACGTAGGCGGCGCAGAGCACCGCGAGCGCGAGCGCCGGCGGGTCGAGGCCTCCCCGCAAGCGCTTGACCCCGCCGACCGCCGCGGCGCCGACGCCGAGCAGCAGCAGCGCGAAACCGACGATCCCGGTCTCGGCGAGGAACTGCAGCGGCAGGTTGTGCGGCTCGGTGACGACGATCGTGTTCGTCCGCAGCAGGCGATGCGTCAGCTCGAACGTCCCCGCGCCAGTGCCGCGCCAGGGCTGCTTCTCCCACGCGTGCCACGCCTCCTTCCACCAGAGCCAGCGGCTCGACGAGCTCGCGTTGACGAGGTGCTGCGGGCCGCCCTGGAGCGCCGCGTTCGTCGGCTGCGCGGTGAAGTCGCGGAACCAGCCCTCCGGCTTCGCCTCCACGACGACCGCGACGACGCCCACGGCGACGATCGCGACGAGCACGCCCAACGCCAGCCGCTCGACGAGCCGGCGCCGCGCGTCGGTGAGCGGCCGCCGCTCCTCCGCGAGCGAGCCGAGGTAGGCGAGTGCCGCGACCGCGATCGCCGCGAGCACGAACACGACCGCGAACCACGCACCGTCGTGCACGCGCACGGCGTCGGGCTGGTTGTCCGACGAAAGCCCGGGCCGCGTGAACGCCCACGCGGCGACGCCGAGCCCGGCGCCGCCGCCGAGGAGCAGTGCCGCTGCGCTTTCGATCCGCGGCGACCCGAAGGCGATCCAGAGCGCCGCCGCCACGCCGGCGGCCAGGACGCCCCCGCGCGAGTACGTCATCAGCAGGCCGACGACGAGCGCGTAGATGTAGACGACGCCCGCGGAGCGCAGCCAGTGCCGGTGCTCCCGCCGCGCCGCGAGCCAGAGCGCCAGGGGCAGCGCCATGGCGAACAGCAAGCCGAGCGCGTTCCAGTACCCGATCGGCGAGCTGAGCCGGCCGATGCGGCCGGACGCGCCGAGCGCCGGGATCGCCTTGCCGAGCAGCGCCCAGCCGAGCGGCAGCGCCAGCACGCCCGCGAGCACGTAGGCCCACTCGCGCACCAACGGTCCGAGCCAGAGGCCGAACGCCAGCAGCGCGAGGTAGACGAGCCCGCGG
>DASSQG010000118.1:0-9265 GCA_035702625.1 Gaiellaceae bacterium
GCCGTTCGCCTGCTGCTCTGCGCCCTGCTCGGTCAACGCACGCGGATTGTAGGGGGCAGATCGGCTACGGCCGAATCGGGCCGGGCGCATCTAGGCGCGCTCCGAGCCGTGTCCTATAGTCGGAGCCCTCGCGCGAGGGGCGCGGGACGACCGCGATTCGGGGAGTGAGGGACGATATGAAGCGACGCAGGACGGGCCTGACAGCTCTGGCGCTCACGGTGTGCGCAGCGGCTGCGGCCCTCGTCTTCGCAGCCGCTCCGTGGGCGGGGTCCACGGCCGGCAAGCACGCGACGGCGCAGTTGAAGGCGGCGTGGATCTACGTCGGGCCGCACAACGACGGCGGCTGGTCGCAGGCCCACGACAAGGGTCGGCAGTACGTGCAGAAGGCGCTCGGCAGCAAGGTTCAGACGACCTACAAGGAGAACGTGCCCGAGGGCCCGCAGACGTGCCAGGTGATCGAGAGCCTGGTCAACGACGGGAACAAGATCATCTTCGCGACCTCGTTCGGCTTCCAGCAGTGCATGGTGAGCGAGGCGAAGAAGCACCCGGACGTCTACTTCGAGCAGGCGACCGGGACGGCGACCTCGAAAAACCTGTCGGAGTACTTCGGAGCCGCCGAGGACGCGATCTACCTCTCCGGGATGGCCGCCGGCGCGGCGACCAAGAAGGGCACGATCGGCTACGTCGTGCCGTTCGCGATTCCCGAGGTGATCCGGCACGCGAACGCCTTCGCGCTCGGCGCGCAGGCGACGCATCCAGGGGTCAAGGTGAAGCTCGTCTGGACGAACAGCTGGTTCGCACCGGACAAGGAGCGCAAGGCGGCCGAGAACCTGCACGCCGCCGGCGCGGACGTGCTCGGGCAGAACGTCGACAGCCCGGCGACCGGGCAGTACGCCGAGTCGAAGAAGATCCCGTGGGTCGGCTACGACTCGAACGCGAAGAAGTTCGCGCCAAAGTCTTGGCTGACGGCGGCGACGTACAACTGGGGCCCGTACTACCTCCGGCGCGTGAAGGCCGCGATGAACAAGTCGTGGCACACCGGCTTTTACTACGGGAGCATCAAGGACGGCCTGATCACGCTCGCGCCGTACGGGCCGAAGGTGACCGCGAAGACGAAGCGGCTGATCGCGGCCAAGAAGGCGGGGCTCGTCAGCGGCAAGTTCTACGAGTTCAAGGGCCCGCTCTACGACCAGAAGGGCAAGCTCCGCGTCAAGAAAGGCCAGAAGCTGACCGTAAAGCAGCTCTACGCGATGGACTGGCTCGTCAAAGGCGTGATCGGCAGCGCCAAGGGCTAGCCGACCTCGGACGGGGCGGGCGCCTGTCCGCCCCGTCCGTCTGCGGATGCCGGAGCACGAGAGCAGACCGCCGGCCGTCAGGCTGCGGGGGATCACCAAGCGCTTCCCCGGCGTCGTCGCCAACGACGGCGTCGACTTCGAGGCCGCGGCCGGCGAGGTGCACGCACTGCTCGGCGAGAACGGCGCCGGCAAGACGACGCTCTCGAACGTCATGACCGGCCTCTACCGGCCCGACGAGGGCTCGATCGAGCTCGACGGGCGGCCGGTCGAGTTCCGCTCGCCGCGGGACGCGCTCGACGCCGGCGTCTCGATGGTGCACCAGCACTTCCGGCTCGTCGGCGCGTTCACCGTCGCCGAGAACGTCGTCCTCGGCGACCACCGCGGCGAGGCGCGGACGTTCCGCCTCCATCCGCGGCGGATCGAGCGCCGCGTGGCGGAGCTCGGGGACCAGTACAGCCTCGCGGTCGACCCGCGGGCGAAGATCTGGCAGCTCTCGCTCGGCGAGCAGCAGCGCGTCGAGATCCTGAAGGCGCTCTACCGCGAGTCGCGCGTGCTGATCCTCGACGAGCCGACGGCGGTGCTGACGCCGCAGGAGGCGGAGACGCTCTTCGTCACGCTGCGCTCGATGGCGGACGACGGCCGGACGATCATCTTCATCTCGCACAAGCTGAACGAGGTGAAGGCGGTCGCCGACCGCGTGACGGTCTTGCGTGGCGGCCGCTCGGTCGTGACGGAGCCGACGGCCGATGCGACGCCCCAGTCGCTCGCGGAGCTGATGGTCGGCCGCGAGCTCGCGTCGACGATGCGCGAGCGGGTGGAGCTGACGGCGGAGGACGAGACGGTGCTCGAAGTGGACGACCTCTGGGCTGACGGCGACCGGGGCGAGACCGCCCTGCGCGGTGTTTCGCTCGAGGTCCGCGCGGGGGAGATCCTCGCCGTCGCGGGCGTCGCCGGGAACGGGCAGCGCGAGCTCGCCGAGACGATCACGGGCCTGCGGCCGGCGACGCGCGGGCGGATCTCGGTGCGCGGGAAGCGGCTGGCCGGGGGCGACCCGAGGCGCGCGATCCGCGCGGGCATCGCCCACGTGCCGGAAGACCGGCTCGGGACGGGAGTCGCGCCGAGCCTGACGAACGCGTCGAACACCGCGCTCAAGGCGTATCGGCGGCACGGGCCGTTCCTGCGGCGCCGCCTGATCCGCCGGCGCGCGGACGAGCTGATCCACCGCTTCGACGTCCGCGGCGCGACCCACGCGACCCCGGCGCGGCAGCTCTCGGGCGGGAACCTGCAGAAGGTCGTCCTCGGCCGCGAGTTCTCCGCGCAGCCGAGCGTGCTCGTGGCGGCCTCGCCGACGCGCGGCCTCGACGTCGCGGCGATCGCGACCGTTCACGGCCACCTGCGCGACGCCGCCGCCGGCGGGATGGCGATCCTGCTGATCAGCGAGGACCTCGACGAGATCCTCGCGCTGGCGAACCGCATCGTCGTCCTGTACGAGGGCGAGCTGGCGGGCGAGGTCGACCCCCACGGCGCGACGGTGAACGAGATCGGCCTGCTGATGGCCGGCGGGAGCCGCGCGTGAGCGTTCGCATCGAGCGGCGGCTCGAGCAGCCGCGCTGGCTCGCGGTCGCGGTGCCGACCGGCTCGATCGTGCTCGCGCTGCTGCTGACGGGCGCGGTCCTGCTCGTCACCGGGCACAACCCCGTGCACGCCTACCACCGGCTGTTCGACGCCGCCTTCGTCGGCAAGGACGCGCTGACCCAGACGATCGTGTCGGCGACGCCGCTGGCGTTCACCGGGCTCGCTGCCGCGGCCGCCTTCCGGATGAACATCTTCAACATCGGCGCCGAGGGCCAGCTCTACTTCGGCGCGATCTTCGCGGCCGCGGCCGGGCTCTACCTCCACTCGTGGCCGAGCGCGCTCCTGATCGCGGCGATGATCGTCGCGGGCGCCGTGGGCGGCGCGGCGTGGGCGGCGATTCCCGGCGTGCTACGGGCGTTCTGCCGCACCAACGAGATCATCACGTCGCTGATGCTCAACTACGTCGCCGCGTTGATCCTCAACTACCTGATCTTCGACAGCCTCTCGTACTGGCGCGACACCTCGACGCCGGAGGCGAAGGTCTTCCCGCAGGGGAAGATGCTCTCGGACGCGGCGACATGGCCGGCGTGGGGCATCGTCCACTCCGGTCCTGGGCTCGTGATCCCCCTCGGCTTCGGCGTCGCGGTGCTCGTCGCGGTCGGCCTGTGGGCACTCTACTCGCGGACGCGCTTCGGTTTCGAGGTGCAGGTGCTCGGCGACTCCTGGCGCGCCGCCAGGTACGCGGGCATCAGGACGCGCCGGAAGATCCTCGCGGTGATGTGCCTGTCCGGTGCGATTGCCGGCATCGGCGGCGCGAGCCAGGACGGCGACTTCCGCCACCTGCTCGACCCGCGCGGCCTGCAGCAGGCCGGCTACGGCTACGCCGGGATCGTGATCGCGGCGCTCGCCCGGTACAACCCGTTCGCCGTCGTCCTCATCTCGCTCCTGCTCGGCGGCCTGCAGAACGCGGGCTACGCGCTGCAGGGCGCGGACTTCCCGTCCGGCCTCGTCGGCGTGATGGAGGGGTTGATCCTCTTCTGCGCGCTGGGCTGCGAGCTGCTGCGCCGCTACAGGGTGCGCGTCGTCCGCAGGACGGGCCGCGAGCCGACCGTCCCCGCCACGGAGCCGACGGCGTGAACAACGGCATCGTCGTCGTGGTCGCGGCGTCGGGCGTGCTGTACGGGACGCCGCTTCTGTTCGCCGCGCTGGGCGAGCTGCTGGCCGAGCGCTCCGGCGTGCTCAACCTTGGCGTCGAGGGGATCATGCTGATCGGCGCGGTGATGGGCTTCTGGACCGTCCAGCGCGTGCACGGCAACTCGGCGGTCGTGCTCACGGCGGCGATCTTCGTGGCCGCGTTCGCAGGCGCGGCGATCGCGCTGATCCACGCCTTCCTCGTCGTCACCCTGCGCGCGAACCAGATCGTCTCCGGCCTGGCGGTGACGATCTTCGCCGGCGCGGCGGGGCTCTCGTCGTACCTCGGGAACGACCTCAACCTCGCCGACAAGCCGGCCCGGCACGCGTTCGACAACATCAGCCCCTTCGGCCTGCAGAAGCTGCCGGTCGTCGGCCCGATCCTGTTCGGGCAGCCGCTGCTCGTCTACATCTCCTGGGTCTGGGTGATCCTGATCGCGCTCTACCTGTCGCGCACGCGGCCGGGCCTGAACGTCCGCGCGGTCGGCGAGTCGCCGGCGGCCGCGGACGCGATGGGCATCAACGTCGCGGGCTACCGCTACGCGCACACGATCGTCGGCGGCGCGTTCGCCGGCGTCGGCGGCGCCTGCTTCAGCCTGATGATCACGCCGCAGTGGGTCGACGGCCTCACGCAGGGCGCCGGCTGGATCGCGATCGCGCTCGTGATCTTCGCCTTCTGGCGCCCGGAGCTGTGCCTGGTCGGCGCGTACTTCTTCGGCGCCTTCTCCGCGCTGCCGTTCACGCTGCAGGCGCGCGGCGTGACGGTCGCGCCCGAGCTCTTCCAGGCGCTGCCATACGTCGCGACCGTGGTCGTGCTCGTGATCGTCTCGATGGGCTGGACGAAGCGCGGCCTCGGCGCGCCTGCCGCCTTAGGTACGCCCTACGTTCGCGAAGAGACTTAAGCTCCCTCGCGGGCAGAGATCACACATCGCGAGGGAGAGAGGAGTAGAGCTGTGACCCGACTCTCTGCGCTCTTCGCGCTCCTGGGGGCGGCCGCGGTCTCGCTGACCCTGGCGAGCGGTGCAGTCGCAGGCACCGCGTCGAGGACCTGCAAGATCACCATCCCGCTCTGCACGGACGTGTCGGAGCCGATCAACGACATCGCCGGAGGGCCGTACGTGGGGCACGACGAGCCTTCCCTGCTCTTCTACAGCAACCGGAAGGGCTCGGGGAACGACGTGACGTACAACATCCGGCTGCCGAAAGACCCGCCGACGATGCCGACCCAGGACAGCGCCAACGGCGTCTACTGGGCGTTCGAGCAGCGGGCCGCCTACTGGTTCGGGATGATCATGTGCGACACGCAGTCGGCTCCGGAGTTCCAGCACAGCACATGCACGCCGGACAGCGACGGCAACGTCTTCGACAGCACCGACCCGAGCAGCTCGCGCTACATCGGCAAGGCGCCCGGGAACGCCTACATGGAGCTGCAGTTCTACCCACCGGGCTGGGTGCCGCAGTTCACCGGCTTCGACTGCGTCGGCCCGAAGTGGTGCGTCGCGCTGACGATCGACAGCCTCAACATCGACCAGAACAACGGCGTGAACAACAACAACGCCTGCGCGAACCTGGTCGGGCTCGAGCCGGTCAACTGGGCGTACCTCACCTTCAGCGGCAAGCCGCACGGGGCTCCCGACCCGATCTCGCTCCTGACCGGCGGGAGCGCGGGCAACCCGGACCCGACCACCGACCTGCAGATGAACGGCGGTGACCGGCTGCGGCTGCACATGTTCGACACGCCGCAGGGGTTCAAGGTCGTGCTCGACGACCTGACCTCGGGTCAGACCGGCTCGATGACGGCGAGCGCCGCGAACGGGTTCCAGCAGGTGCTCTTCCAGCCGAACTCGCAGACCTGCAACGAGGCGCCGTACTCGTTCCATCCGGAGTTCGCGACCTCGACGAAGGCCACGCGGTCGTCGTGGGCCGCGCACACGTACAACGTCGCCGGCTCGGACGAGATCGGGCACTTCGAGTACTGCGACGTCGTCAACCCGGACTTCACGTGCGGGTCGTCGCCGACCCCGGGCGATCCCGACGGCGACGAGTTCCCCTGCTTCCCGGCCTCGTTCTCGTCGTTAGTTCCGGTGAGCGGGTGCATCGACATCTTCGGCGACCTCGACTTCGACGGGCCGGCGTACACGTCGGCGGGCTGGGCCGGCAACGGCACGGCGGCGCACGACGCCGCCTCCGAACCGGAGCCGATCCAGTTCACGACTCCCACGATCCGGGGCACGACGAGCCCGTTCTCGAAGGTGGCGTTCGAGACCGACACGCCGAGCTTCGAGCCCGAGTGCAACCTCGACACGGGCGTGGGCTGCACCGGCCAGCCGGCCGGCGCGCAGTTCTACCCGATCTACTCCGCGGGCAGCCTGATCGACGGCGGCTCGTTCGGCAAGACGGGGCCGCCGAGGCCGTGCGTGTGGCAGTTCGCCGGGCCGCACTACAGCGGCACGACCGACAACTTCGGCGGGACGGCCAACGCCGAGTACGGGGCACCGTTCCTGTCGGTCTTCCCGGACCCGGGCTTCCAGCCCAACGCCGTCTACACGACGGTGCACCGGGACCTGACCTCCAACCCCTGCTCCAAGTAGTCACTCGAGGAGGAGGGCCGCGCGCAGCGGCCCTCCTCCTCGGCTAGACGCTCAACGCAAGCTGCTCGGCGATTGCGGGCGCCTCGGGCTCGAGCCGGACCGTGCGACGGTCGCGGACGCCGTGCTTGCGCGCCAGCTCGCCGACGAGCGCCCGCACCGGCTTGGTGTCGTCGGCCGCGAGATACGCCCGGTTGCCGGCGTAGAGCCGCGCGTACAGCGGCAGCTGCTCGGGGAAGTCCTCGGCGAGCGCCTCGAGGAAGTGCTCGCGCGTGCCGGGACGGAGGTTGAGCAGGTTCGCCCAGACGCCGCAGGCGCCGGCCTCGCGCGCCTCGCGGACGACCTGCTCGAGCAGCTCCGGCCTGTCGCTGAGGCCGGGCAGGATCGGCGCCATCCCGACGCTCGCGCGGACGCCCGCGTCGACGAGCGTCTTCAGCGCGCGGAGCCGCTGCCGCGGGTGGGCGGTCGAGGGCTCGGTCCGCTTCCAGACCGTGTCGTCGAGCGTCGGCACCGAGAAGGTGACCGAGACCTCCGCGCGCCGCGCCGCCTGGGCGAGCACGTCGACGTCGCGGACGATCAGCGGCCCGCGCGTGATGATGCTGAACGGGTTCGACGCGTCGCGCAGTGCCTCGAGGCACGAGCGCGTCAGCCGGTAACGCCCCTCGGCCGGCTGGTACGGGTCGGTGGCTGCGCCGATCACGACCGGCTCGCGCTCCCACGACGCCTTCGTCAGCTCGCGGCGGAGCACCTCGGCGACGTTCGTCTTGACCCGGATCGAGCGGCCGTACCGGTCGTCGGAGGGCCGGTCGGCCCTCCGCTCGAAGGCGCGGACGTAGCAGAAGGTGCAGCGGTGGACGCAGCCCATGTACGGGTTCAGCGACCACGTGAAGCCCATGCCCTTGACCCGGTTGAGCGCGACCTTGCAGGGCTCCTCGCGATACTCGACCTGCATCCCGGGATCATAGAACACGTGTTCGCCCCGCCGCTGCCACACTTGGGACGTGAGCTCGCCCGAGCTGCGCGCATCGGACGCCGACCGCGACCGGACGATCGCGGAGCTCCGCGAGCACGCGGCGGTGGGCCGGCTGACGCTCGAGGAGTTCTCGGAGCGCGCCGACCGGGCGGTCGCCGCGAAGACGCTCTGGGAGCTCGAGGAGATTCGCCGCGATCTGCCGCGCGCCGTCCCGGCCACGCGCGCGAGCCGCCGCCCGAAGTGGTTCACCGGAATTCTCTTCGGCCGCACGCGGCGCACCGGCCGCTGGCGCCTGTCGCGGCGCGGGACGGCGTTCGTCGTCTTCGGCGACCTCGACCTCGATCTCCGGCAGGCCGAGCTCAGCGGCGAGATCGCCTCGATCACCGCGTTCCTGCTCTTCGGCAACGTCGACTTCTATGTGCCGGAGACCGTCGAGGTCGATTTCGGCGGGCTGGCGGTGGTCGGCCACCGGCGCGAGTGGGGCCGCGACCTGCCGCCGGGCTCCGCGACGCCGCTGCTGCGGGTGCGCGTGCTGTCGCTGTTCGGGACGGCGGACCTCTGGCGCGTCCCGCCGTCGTGGGCGGGCCGGAGCTTCCACGAGGTGATCGACGGCCTCCGCCGGGGCGAGGAACGCGAGCTCGCGCCGACCGCCGGGGAGTAGCTCGGTCGTGGAACGGCTTCCGGGCGGGATCCGCCGCCTCACCTTCCCCCTGCCGATGGGGATCCGGCACGTGCACTGCTACCTGCTGCCCGGCGACGACGGCTGGACGCTCGTCGACACCGGTCTCGGCCTGTCCGACGCCGAGGAGCGCTGGACGCCGCTGCTGCGCGACGTCGAGGTTCGTCGGATCGTCGTCACCCACTTCCACCCGGATCACGCGGGCGGCGGCGAGGACGCGCAGCGGCTGACGGGGGCGCAGGTCTTCCAGGGCGCCGACGACTACGCGCAGTGCGAGCGGGTGTGGGGGAGCCCGGACTGGTCGGTGCGCCTCGCCGAGTACCTCGAGGGCAACGGACTGCCGGCGGAGACGGCGGACGAGCTGCGCCACGAGTCGACCACGTTCGCGCCGTTCATCCGCTACGCGCGCGACCCGGAGCTCCTTCGCGAAGGCGACGAGCTCGACGACTGGCGCGTGCTCGAGCTGCCTGGGCATGCCGACGGCCACATCTGCCTCGAGCGCGACGGGCTGCTCGTCGCGGGCGACCACCTGCTCGGCGTGATTACGCCGACGGTCGGGCTCTACCCCGAGTCGCGTCCCGACCCGCTCGGCGACTACCAGGCGAGCCTGCGCCGGACGATCGAGCTCGACCCGCAGCTCGCGCTGCCGGGACACGGGGAGCCGGTCGAGCGGCCGGCCGAGCGCGCCCGGGAGATCCTCGAGCACCACGAGCGGCGGCTCGACAAGACGGCCGCCGTGCTCGGCCCGGAGCCGCGTACGGGCAACGAGATCTCGCTCGACCTCTTCGGCGCCGACCTCGACGCGAACAACCGCCGATTCGCCCTCGCGGAGACGCTCGCGCACCTCGAGCGGCTCGTGTTCGAAGGGCGCGCCGCCCGGGCAGGAGACGGCCAGGTCACGGCCTATACTGATCGGTAGATCCTGTTGGACGACGACGACATCCCTAGACGTCCCCCCGTAGCG
>DASSQG010000119.1:0-26075 GCA_035702625.1 Gaiellaceae bacterium
GCCGACGTCGTCTACGGCACGAACTCCGAGTTCGGCTTCGACTACCTCCGCGACAACATGGCGGTCACGCTCGACGGCGTCGTCCAGCGCGGGCACGACTTCGCGATCGTGGACGAGGTCGACTCGATCCTGATCGACGAGGCGCGGACGCCGCTGATCATCTCCGGCGAGCCCGAGACCGCGGCGCAGGTCTACTACGACTTCGCGCGCGTCGCCCGCTCGCTGACCGGCTACGCCTCGAAGACGGGCGACCCGAAGGGCGCCGGCGAGGAGTCGGGCGCGGACTTCGAGTACGACGAGAAGCACAAGACCGTCTCCCCGATGCACGGCGCGATCGAGGCGGTCGAGCGCGCCCTGAGCATCGAGAACCTCTACGACCCGCGCAACGGCCAGCTCGTCAATCACCTCAACCAGGCGCTCAAGGCCGAAGCGCTCTACCAGCGCGACGTCGACTACGTCGTCCAGGACGGCGAGGTCAAGATCGTCGACGAGTTCACCGGCCGGATCATGGAAGGCCGGCGCTGGTCTGAGGGCCTGCACCAGGCGGTCGAGGCGAAGGAGGGCGTCCGGATCCAGGAGGAGCACCAAACGCTCGCCACGATCACGCTGCAGAACTACTTCCGCCTCTACGACAAGCTCGCCGGGATGACCGGTACCGCGAAGACCGAGGAGAAGGAGTTCGTCGAGATCTACGGCCTCAACGTCGTCGAGATCCCGACGAATGTCAGCGTTGCCCGCGCCGACGAGAACGACCTGATCTTCAAGACGGGCGAGGCGAAGTACAACGCGGCGATCGAGGACATCAAGGAGCGCCACGCGAAGGGCCAGCCGGTGCTCGTCGGCACGATCTCGGTCGAGGTCTCCGAGCACCTCTCGCAGCTGCTCGACCGCCAGGGCATCCCGCACCAGGTGCTGAACGCGAAGCAGCACGAGAAGGAGGCGGGGATCATCGCCGAGGCCGGGCGCCGGGGCGCGGTCACGATCGCGACCAACATGGCGGGCCGCGGCGTCGACATCAAGCTAGAGGACGAGATCAAGGAGCTCGGCGGGTTGTACGTGCTCGGCACCGAGCGCCACGAGGCGCGCCGCATCGACAACCAGCTCCGCGGCCGCTCAGGGCGTCAGGGAGACCCCGGCGAGTCCCGCTTCTACCTCTCGGGGCAGGACGACCTCGTGCGCCTGTTCGCCGGCGACCGGATCTACAACATCATGGAGCGCTTCAAGGTGCCAGACGACCAGCCCATGGAGGCGAAGATCCTCTCGAACCAGATCGAGAACGCGCAGAAGAAGGTCGAGGAGCAGAACTTCGTCATGCGCAAGAACGTCCTCAAGTACGACGACGTGCTGAACAAGCAGCGCACGGTGATCTACGACCAGCGCCGCCGCGTGCTCGAGGGCGAGGATCTCTCCGAGGAGGTGCGGCTCTGGATCGACGAGGTGATCGAGCGAGCCGTGGTCTTCTACACGCAGAGCGACTTCACAGAGGAGTGGGACATCGACGCGCTCTGCAAGGCGATGGTCGACATCTACGCGACCGACGAGCCGATCACGCCCGAGGAGCTGCGCGAAGAGGTCGGGCTCGACCGGGCGGCGCTCGTCGACGAGTTCCAGGAGGACGCGCGGGACACGTACGCGGAGAAGGAGAAGGCGCTCGGGCTCAACCCCGAGACGAACCAGCCGCTGCTGCGCGACGTGGAGCGCTTCGTGATCCTGCAGGTGGTCGACCAGCGCTGGCGCGAGCACCTCGAGAACATGGACTACCTCCGCGAGGGCGTGCACCTGCGCGCCATGGCGCAGAAGGATCCGCTCGTCGAGTACACGTCCGAGGGTCACCGCATGTTCGAGGAGCTCAACTTCGAGATCCGCGGTGAGGTGGTTCAGACGCTGTTCCACGCCGAGATCGAGGTGGAGGACGCCGATGCGCTCCAGCGGGCGCAGGCCGCGCAGGCTGGCGACGGCTTCGCCTACGAGCACGAGTCGCTCGCGGGCGCGCAGGCGATGGCGGCGGCCGGCGCCGCGGGCGGGCTGATGCTCGGCGACGGCGCGGGCGTGACGGCCGGATCGCTCGATGCCGGCGGCGGCTCGGTGATGACGCAGCAGCGCGTGACGAGCGACCGCGACAAGATCGGCCGCAACGACCCGTGCTGGTGCGGCAGCGGCAAGAAGTACAAGCGCTGCCACGGCGCGTAGCGGCTTCCCGGGGGCCATGTCCGTTTCGGCCATGCCCTAGGGACAGTCCCCGGGCCGTGGCCATTTCGGCCATGTCTGCCGCGTGAATCGCGCGCCGAACGACGGTGGGCCGTGGGCGGCAGTCGTCCGAACGCCGCACGAGGGACTGTCCCTGGGCCATGGCCGTCCGAGCGCACGGGCGGCGGCAGCTACGATCGTCCGGCGATGGCCGACCAGACGCCGACCGTTCCGCTCGACCAGCAGCTCCAGGAGATCGGGGCCCAGCTCGCCTGGGTCCGTGATTACCTTTGACCCAGATCAACTCGAGTCCCGCATCGCCGAGCTCGAGCAGGAGCTCGGCGCCCCCGGCTTCTGGGACGACCAGCAGCACGCGGCGCAGGTCAGCGCCGAGCACGCGCGGCTGACCCGCCGGCTCGACCGGTACCGCAGGCTCACGCAGGAGTACCAGGACGCGCAGGAGCTGCTCGCGATGGACGGCGACATGGCGGACGAGATCGCGGCCAGCGTCGCGCCGCTCCGTCAGGAGCTCGACCGGCTGCAGGAGGACGCGCTCTTCTCCGGCGAGTACGACGGCGGCGACGCGCTTGTCACGATTCACGCTGGCACCGGCGGCACGGACGCGCAGGATTGGGCCGAGATCCTGCTGCGCATGTACCTGCGCTGGGCGCAGCAGCGCTCCTTCGAGACCGAGCTGCTCGAGGCGAGCCCCGGCGAGGAGGCCGGGCTCAAGTCCGCGACCTTCAGCGTCAAGGGCGAGAACGCCTACGGGATCCTCAAGGCCGAGCGCGGCGTCCACCGGCTCGTGCGCCTGAGTCCGTTCGACCAGGCCCACCGCCGACACACGAGCTTTGCCCAGGTGATCGTCAGCCCGCTGCTCTCGGACGACGTCGAGGTCGACCTGGACGAGAGCGACCTGCGCATCGACACCTACCGAGCGAGCGGCGCCGGCGGCCAGCACGTGAACAAGACCGACTCGGCCGTCCGCATCACGCACGTCCCCACCGGCATCGTCGTCCAGATCCAGAACGAGCGCTCGCAGAGTTCGAACAAGCAGACCGCCCTGCGTGTGCTCAAGTCGCGCCTGCTCGAGCAGGAGCAGGAGCGCCGCGAGGAGGAGCTGGCGAAGGAACGGGGCGCCGCGCAGCAGGCGGACTTCGGCAGCCAGATCCGCAGCTACGTGCTCCACCCGTACCAGCTGGTCAAGGACCACCGCACCGAGCACGAGACGGGGAACACGCAGGCCGTGCTCGACGGCGACCTCGACGACTTCGTGCACGAGTACCTGCTCGCCAAGGCGGCGGGCAAGGTGCTCTAGCCGGGGTTTTAGCTAGAGTTCGCCGCCGTACTCCAAGGCGCACCCCCGCGCCTTTGCAGCACTTTTGCCGTGCAGGAACCGGACCTCCAGCACACCGACACGTCGACTGCGGTCCTCGACCAGGAAGCCGCGGTCGCGCCCGCGCCTACGCCCGCGCCGTCGAGCTCGGCGATGGTCACGTTCGAGAACGTGACCAAGATCTACGAGCCCGACGTGGCCGCGCTGCAGGACGTCTCGTTCGCGATCGAGAAGGGCGAGTTCGTCTTCATCGTCGGTGCCTCCGGCTCGGGGAAGTCGACGGTGATCCGGCTGGTGCTGAAGGAGATCGAGCTGACCCGCGGCAAGATCGTCGTCGGGGGCCGTGACCTCGGCCGGCTGAAGCGCAACAAGGTGCCGCTGCTACGCCGCAACGTGGGCTGTGTCTTCCAGGACTTCAAGCTGCTGCCGAACCGCACCGCGGCCGAGAACGTCGCCTATGCACTGAAGGTGCAGGGCGAGAACTCGACCAACATCCGGCGCAAGGTGCCCGAGGTGCTGAACATGGTCGGCCTCACGCACAAGATGTCGTCGCTCCCCGACGAGCTGTCGGGCGGGGAGCAGCAGCGCGTCTCGATCGCGCGGGCCTTCGTGAACCATCCGCCGCTGCTGATCTGCGACGAGCCGACGGGCAATCTCGACCCCGACACGAGCGTCGGGATCATGCAGCTGCTGTACCGGATCAACCGGTCGGGGACGACCATCTTGATGGCGACCCACGACCGCGAGATGGTCGACAAGATGCGCAAGCGCGTGATCGCGCTCGAGGGCGGGAAGCTGCTTCGCGACGAACGTCGCGGCGGGTACACGACGGAGTGAGCCGCTTCCGCGTCATCGTCGCCGAGGCGATTCGCTCGCTCGGTGCCAACCTCTCCACGACCTTCGCCGCGACCACGACGGTGCTGATCGGCATGTTCATGCTCGGCCTGGTCGTCGGTCTCGGCAGCTGGGCGCTCTCGCTGAGCGACCACTACAAGAAGCAGCTGCTCGTCAACGTCTACTTCTGCACGCAGCTTCGCTGCGGCTCGGACGCGTCGAGCGCCGACGTGAACCGCGCACAAAACGCGCTGACCGCGATGCCACAGGTGAAGCGCGTCGAGTTCATCTCCAAGGCCGAGGCGCTCGCGATCGAGCGGAGGAAGCATCCGCAGATGGTCAACCAGCTGCCGTACAACCCGTTCCCGAACGCGCTCAAGGTCATCCCGAAGCAGGCGGAGCAGATCGACACGATCTCCCGGCAGCTCGGCGCGGCAAACCTGAAGGGAATCGAGAGCATCTGTCCGCCGCCGCCGGGGTCGAAGGGCGCGAGCAGCGCGGAGGGTGAGAGCTGCAGCCGCATCTCCCACCGTGTCCTGTCGGTGGCTCGGTACTTATGGATCGTCGTCCTGATCGCGTTCGTCGTCCTGCTCGTCTCGTCGACGCTGCTCGTCGCGAACACGATCCGGTTGTCGATCTTCGCGCGTCGCCGCGAGATCGAGGTGATGAAGCTCGTGGGCGCGACGAACTGGTTCGTGCGCGGGCCGTTCATGATCGAGGGCCTGCTCTGCGGACTCGCGGGGGCTGTCGCGGCCGTGATCCTGCTGATCCTCGGGCGCGAGTTGTTCATGCCCCTGATCCACCTGACGAGCGCGTCGGACATTCACGCGTGGCCCTTCGGGCTGCACGTCCTGATCGTGCTCGGCGCCGGTCTCGCGCTCGGCGCCGCAGGCTCCGGCCTTACCATCAGGCGTTTCCTCCAAGTCTGACCCAGTCGTCGTAGAGCTCTCGTCGCGAGGCAAGCACCTCGTCGGCGAGCCGTACTTCGTGCCCGGCACGCCGCTGGCGCTCGACCGCCGCGCGCCCGGTGAGCCCGGACAGCTGGCCGTGGCTCGGACGGGCCGTGGGCGTGCGCGGGTGGAGCGCGTGCTCGGCGACGCGCGCCGGATCGACGTCGTGCTGCAGGGGCTGCTGATCGAGGCGGGCGGGCTGCGCGGCTTCGAGCCGTTCGATCCGCCTGCGGTCGATCCGGAGGGCCGGGTCGACCTCCGCGACCGGCTCGCGTTCACGATCGATCCTGAGACGGCCAAGGACTTCGACGACGCGCTGACCGTCGAGGAGGACCGCGCGTTCGTGCACATCGCCGACGTCTCGTGGTTCGTCGCCGCGGGGTCGCCGCTCGACCGTGGCGCCGCCGACCGCGCGTCGTCCGTCTACGTGCCTGGCCTGGTCTCGCCGATGCTGCCGCCCGAGCTGTCCGAAGAGCTGTGCTCGCTGCGCCCGCACGTCGACCGGCTTTGCGTCACGGTCGAGATCCCGCTGCCGCAGGGCGAGCCGAGCTTCTACCGCTCCGTGATCCGCAGCGGCGCCCGGCTCACGTACGGCGAGGTCGAGGCGATCCTCGCCGGCCGCGAGCAGGCCGACCCGGATCTGACCGCTGCCCTGCAACGGGCGGAGACGCTCGCGAAGACGCTGCGCGACCGCCGCTTCGCCCGCGGCGCGCTGCGCGTCGAGAGCTCGGAGGTCGTGTTCGCCTTCGACGGCGACGGAGGGGTCGAGCGCGCCTGGCGCGAGTCCGAGCCGCACGCGCACATGCTCGTCGAGGAGCTGATGATCCTCGCGAACGAGCTCGTGGCGGGCCTGCTCGCCGGTCGCAGGCGCGACGCGCTCTACCGCGTGCACGAGCGGCCCGAGCCGCAGTCGGTCTCCCTCCTGCTCGCGCGGCTGGAGGACCTCGGCGTGCCGACGCCGCCGATGCCGGAGCGGGTCGGGCCCGCGGACGCCGCGCGGCTCGCCGGCGCCGCGAGCGAGCTCGTGACCGACTACGTGAAGCAGGCGGGCCGCGGCCGCGACGCGTTCCCGGCGATGGTGCTGCAGGCGCTGAAGCAGGCGCGCTACGACCCGCGGAGCCTCGGGCACATGGGCCTAGCGAGCGCGGCCTATTGCCATTTCACGAGCCCGATCCGCCGCTACCCCGACCTCGTCGTCCACCGCGCGCTGCTGCGCGAGCTCGGCGTCTCCGACGAACCGCTGCCGGACGACCTCGACGCCGCGGCCGAGCACACGTCGCAGCGCGAGCGGCACGCGTCGCGGCTCGAGTACCGGGCCGACGAGCTCTGTCTCGCGTGGCTGCTCGAAGGGCGCCTGTTCGAGCTCGGCTGGGAGGCGACCTTCGATGGCGAGATCACCGGCGTGATCGCGTCCGGGATCTTCGTCCGCTTCGGGGACGTGTTCGAGGGCTACGTCCCCGCCCGTCGGCTGCCCGGCGACTACTTCGAGCTCAACGAGCTCGCAACCGCGCTGGTCGGCCGACGCGGCGGGCGCACGTACCGCCTCGGCGACCCGGTCGAGGTACGGGTGGTTGACATCAGGCGCAGCGAAGGCAAGGTCGAGCTGGACCTCGCGAACGCGCGTCCTTAGGTTCACGCGCGCGCGGCCCCACCCGGGTGGGGAGTTGGTCCACCCGCCGCCCGCGGCGAGCGTATCGACGAAAGGCGCGCGAGTGTGAAACGCGGCCGTGCCAATAGCGAGCCGACCTACAATCGCGCGCATGGCTCCGGCTGGAGAGAAGCTGATCGCCGAGAACCGCCGTGCGCGGCACGACTACCACTTCCTCGAGAAGGTCGAGGCCGGCCTCGTGCTGCAAGGGAGCGAGGTCAAGTCGCTCCGCCAGGGCCACGCCGTCCTGCAGCGCGCGTACGCCGACACGCGCGACGGCGAGCTATGGCTCATCGGGCTGCACATCCCGCCCTACGCGCAGGCCTCGGTCGAGCCACACGACCCGGACCGCGACCGCAAGCTGCTGCTCCACCGCCGGCAGCTCGAGCAGCTCGGCTCCAAGGTCGCCGAGCGCGGACTGACGCTCGTGCCGACCAGGCTCTACTTCAAGGACGGCCGCGCCAAGGTCGAGCTGGCCCTCGCGCGCGGCAAGGAGGGCCGCGACAAGCGCCGCGACATCGCCGAGCGCGAGACGAAGCGCCGGCTCGAGCGCGAGCTCAAGACCAGGCGCTAGCGCGCGCTAGAGGGCGATGGTGACGAACCGGCCGTAGCGCCAGGCGCCGACGCAGTCCGACGCGGTCGCGGGGCTCGTGGCCCACCGGAGTAGCCGAAGCCGTACCGAGCGATATCTCATGTCGCCGTTCCTCCCGAACGTGCGGCCGCAGCAGCCGCAGTTGACGTTCGAACCGTGGCCGAAAGCGGCTTCCGGCGCCTCACCCTGCCGGGGGATCGTGCTGGACGAACTCCAGCTCCTCGCCATCCTCCTCGTCCCAGTGCCGGCCGACCTCGACGAACCCCAGGCCGCGCACGATCCGCAGCGACGGCTCGTTCTCCGGCCCGACAGAGGCGACGAAACGGTGGACGCCATGCTCGCGCGCATAGCCCAGCAACCCGCGTACGGCCTCGGTCGCATACCCGCGGCGGCGGTGCTCCGGGAACACGGTGTACCCGACCTCGACCGCATCCGCCTCACGGCGCGCGTTCACGCCCGGCGGCCCGTGGAAGCCGATGTGCCCGATCAGCTGGCGTCTCTCGCGCAGGACGATCGCGGCGACGCCCCAGTCGGCGCGGCTGGGGTCGAGCCGAAGCTGCCGGAGCCGTAGGCGCAGGAAGCGCGCGTCGTGCTCGTCCGGCCAGTCGGCCGGCACCGCATACGGAAGCTCGTCGCGACGGCCGCCGACCAGCGCGTCCATCGCGTCGGCGGTCAGCCAGATCAGGTCGAGCCGCTCGGTCTCGATCATGCGAGCGGCCCGCGGAGGAAGATCCGGCCGATCGCCGGTGTGTAGCCGAACTCGGAATTCAGCCGGCGGATCGGCTCGTTGCGCTCGTCGTTCTGCGTGCGGAGCTGCTCGAACCCGTTCGCCTTCGCCCAGCCGATCTGCGCAGCCTTCAGCGCCCGCGCGACGCCCCGCCCGCGCCAGGCGCGCTTCACGGCCGTCAGGTCGTGGTAGGCGTGCGTCGGCCTGGCTGTCGACAACGAGAGCTTCGCGTAGCCGACGACCTCGTCGCCGGCGACCGCGACGAACGTCGCCTCCGGGCGGTCGCTCGGCCCGGACATGTCGTGCGCGAGCCACGCCTCGAACGGCTCGTGCTCCTCCTCCTCGTATCCCGGCACGTCCGGAGAAGCCTCGACCGAGACTTCGTAGATCGCGCGCGCGAGCTCGGGCCGCTCCGCCCAGCTGACGATCTCGATCCCGTCCGGCGATTCGACTGCCGGCGCTTCGATCGCCGTCAGGTCGAGCGTGACGCCCTTCTCGCGCCGCTCCTCGACGAAGCCGCGCCGCTCGGCGAACGCCAGGCTGTCGGGATCGTTGTCCGCGACGACCGCGACCATGATTTCGATCCCGCGCTCGGCCGCCCACTGGGACAGCGCGCCGTACAACGCCGTGCCCGCGCCGCGGCGCCGATTCGCAGCCGGCACGGTGACGAAGACCGTGATGCGGTCGCGGAAGCCGGAGAAGAGCGCCGCGAAGCCCGACCCGAGCACGATGCCGTCCGCGCGAGCGAGCAGGTCGGCGTGATCGACGAGGCTCGCCTTGAACGCCTGCAGCTCGGGCAGCCCGAAGCTGTCGTGCGGCCACGTCTCGACGTACGCGTCGAGCGAGAGCTGCTCCTCGCTTTCGTCCGCGACCGGGGAGACGTCCACCATCTCGCGCAACCATAGGTCACGGGTTGAGAGCCGCCGGTGCGGGCGTTACCCTGGTGTCGCCGCCCTTGTTGTCGCTCGAGACGTACCGCGCCCGGTTCGGGCCTGTCGCCGTTTCCGTCCTGGCTCTCGCAGCAGCGGCCGGCGTTCTTCTCGTGCTGCTGCCCGAGCAGTGGCAGCGGATCATCGTCGCCGCGGCCGCGTGGGCCGCGGGTCTCGTCATCGCGATCTACCTGGCGAGGCGTGCCACGGCGCGCGAAAAGGCGCGCGTCGCCGAGCTCGAGACCGCCGAGGCGAGGCACCGCGCGCTGCTCGACGGGCTCCCGCTCGTCACCTGGCTGACGGCGCCCGGCAACCGCGCGGAGACGCTCTACGTCGGCCCTGGCATCTCCGACCTGACGGGCTACACGCCGACCGAGTGGGCCGAGCAGCCCGACCTGCACGAGCGTCTGCTCCACCCCGACGACCGGGAACGCGTGCTGCACGAGCTCGACCAGGCGGGCGAGACGCCGACGTCGATCGACTATCGCGTCCTCGCCCGCGACGGCCGCGCGGTGTGGGTGCGCGAGGACAGCGCCACCGTGCGCGACGCGGCCGGCGAGCCGCTGTACGTCCAGACGTTCCTGCGGGACATCGGCGACCTCAAGCGGGGGGAGGACCTCCGCGAGGAGCTCGCGGCCGCCGAGCGCGAGACCGCTTCCGAGAGCGCCGAGCGCCGGTCGCGCCTCGACCTGCTCCGCCGCGTCGGCGGCGACATCGCGGCCAGCGGGGAGCTCGACGGCGCCTTCGGCCGGGTCGCCGAGCTCGTCGTCGTCGACCTCGCCGACTGGTGCGTGATCGACATCGTCGACGAGTCGAACGAGCTGCGCCGCGTCGCCGCCGCCCGCGGCGCGCTGATCAAGCCGAACGGCGCCCGCGGCCCCTCCGACGACCCCGAAGCCGAGGTGCGTGCCGTGTTCGAGAGCGGACGCACGCGCGTGCTGCCGAAGCTCGACGAGCGCTCGACCGCAACGAGGGTCCCGTTCCTCGACAACCTCGACGCGCGCTCGGTGATAGCCGTCCCGCTGCAGGCACGCAAGCAGCAGCTCGGCGTGCTCACGCTCGCGCGCACGGAGCAGGGCCCCGCGTACTCGGCCGACGAGGTCGCGTTCGCCGAGGACCTGGCCTCCCGGCTCGCGCTCGCCCTTGACCGCGCCCGTCTCTACCGCGAGGTCGAGGAGCGCTCGGACGCCGCCTGGGTGCTGGAGCACGTCGCCGACGGCGTGCTGCTGCTCGACCGCAACGGCGCCGTGCGCCTCTGGAACCCGGCCGCCGAGGCGATCACCTTCATCTCGGCGGGCGAGGTCGTGGGCAAGCCGGCGGCCGAGGCGATCCCCGGCTGGAAGGCGGCGGTCGAGACGGTGCCGGTCTCCGCCTCGCCCGATCCCGGCCACGACGAGGTGCTGATCCCGATCGAGACCTCGCGCGGCGAGCGCTGGATCGCGATCTCCGGCGTCCGCTTCTTCGGCGGCACCGTCTACGCGTTCCGCGACCTGACCGACACGCGCCGGCTCGAGGAGATCAAGGCCGACTTCATCGCGACCGCCTCGCACGAGCTGCGCACACCGCTGGCCGCCGTCTACGGCGCCGCGCAGACCCTCTTGCGGCACGACTTCGCGCTCGACGAGACGGGGCGCGAGCGGTTCGTCTCGCTGATCGCCGACGAGTCGGAACGCCTGGGCCGAATCGTCAACGAGATCCTGCTCGCGAACCAGCTGGACGCCGGCCGGCTCGACCTCGAGTCCGAGCCCTTCGACGCCCACGACCTCGTCGAGCGCGTCGTCGAAGCCACGCGGATGCACGCGCCGCCGTCCGTCATCCTCCAGGTCGACGCCTCGAACGACCTCTCGCCGGTCGCCGCCGACGCCGACAAGGTCCGCCAGGTCGTCGTGAACCTCGTCGAGAACGCGATCAAGTACTCGCCCGACGGCGGCAAGGTCGAGGTCGGCGTCGAGGAGGAGGACGGCTTCGTGCGCTTCCACGTCCGCGACGAGGGCCTCGGCGTCGCGCCCGAGGACCAGGAGCGGATCTTCGAGAAGTTCTACCGCGCCGACCCCCAGATGGTGCGCGGCGTGGGCGGGACCGGCCTCGGCCTCTACATCTGCAAGGAGCTGATCGACCGCATGGGCGGCCGGATCTGGGTCGAGCCGAATGGCGAGCAGGGCTCGAACTTCGTCTTCGACCTGCCGACCGCGGAGGTCATGGCGCACGGGGAAGTCGTGCACCCGCGGCTACAATTCAGGCACTGACATACGGGGGCGACCTGGCTTCGACGTGGTCGGTTCTCCGGCAGAGCTGCAAGCCGAGGTCCCCGGTCGGCCTCGTAAAACAACCGGGACAAACAGCAAGTGCGAAGGACAACTCCGCACTCGCTCTCGCTGCCTAACCCGTAGCGAAGCGCGTCGCTCCGAGCTCGGCCCGTGGCTCGGGTAGCGGCGTCAGAAACGGGCTCGGCGCCTAGGGAGAGCCAATCGCCCGAAGCGCGACACCAAAGGATGGCTAGCCCGTCGGTTGGTCGGCTGCCAACCGGCCGCCGGGCGAATCTCAACGGCAGCCTAAGCTTGTAGACGCTCTGACCGGTGCGTCCGCGGACGCGGGTTCGATTCCCGCCGCCTCCATTGCGTCGCAGCCGGGCAAGGCCCGGCTGCCGCCTCGTCGGGTTCACGCGCTTCCAGCGAGTTGCGGAGAAGCTGACGTACGATCACCGGGCGTGAGCGTCTTCAGTCGCATCCTCGTCGGCGTCGATGGCACTGACTGGGGGTTCGAGGCGTTGCGCCAGGCGCTCGTGCTCGCCGACGAGGACGCCGTCGTCCGCGCTGTGACGGCCGTCGATACGGCGCCGGCGATCCACGCCGGCTTTCAGGCGGCGCGCTTCGCCGACCTGCTCAGCCGCGAAGCGGCAGAGGCTCGCACCGCGGCCGAGAGCATCCTCGCCGGCAAGGCGCACAGCGACGCGCGCGTCGTGCCGGGTAAGCCGGTCGACGTCCTCCGGCGCGAGCGCGACGAGCTCGACGCGACGCTCGTTGCGCTGGGCGGCAGGCGGAGCAGCCGGTTCCTCGGCATCGTGCTCGGAGACACGGGCACCGAGCTGGTGCACGACGCCGCGTGCTCGGTGCTGCTCGTGTGCCCGGCCGACGACGGCATGTGGCAGCCGCGGAAGATCGTCGTCGGGCTCGACGGCTCGAGCTATGCCCAGGACGCGCTCGCGACGGCCGACGAGATCGCGGCGAGCTCCGGTGGCACCGTCGAGGTCGTCTCGGCGACGTGGGGTGAGGCTGCCGATCCCGATGCGGAGTGGGCGAAGCGCGTGCAGAGTTGGGATTACGGCGACCCCGTTCAGGCGCTCGTGACGCGGTCGAAGAGTGCGGATCTGATCGTCGTCGGCTCGCGCGGGGCGCGGGGTGTAGAAGCCCTCGGAAGCGTCAGCGAGCGCGTGGCTCACGAAGCCCATTGCACCGCATTGATCGTCCACACTCTCCGCTAGGTCACGCTCTCGCCTGGGGCCGTCGCTCGGCCGACATGGGTTTGCGGCCCGATGGCGGCACGGTCCGGCGGCGGCGAGTCTGCAGATGACCCACGAAAAGGAGGATCAAGTGAACGGTCCGATCATCTGCGGCGTCGACGGTTCGGATTCTGCCAGGGGCGCCGCACGCGTCGCACGGGCACTGAGCAGTGAGCTCGGCCGGCCTGTCGTCTTCGTCCGTGCGATCGACCGCCGGGCCGACGATGCAGCTGTCAGCACGTTCGCCGAGCGGCTCGAGCGCCTGAGTGAGGGCGTCAACGAGTCCGACTGCGGGGCGGCTTGGTCGGTGGAGGTCGGTCACCCTGTGGACGCGCTCGTCACGGCGGCGAAGAGGACGCAGGCGACGATGATCGTCGTCGGCTCGACCGGCCCGCGCTCGTCGCTGCTCGGCAGCGTCTCGGCAGACGTGTCTCGACGCGCGCCGTGCCCGGTCGTTGTCGTTCCGCCGGGGGCAGACGCCGCCGTGGACGAGCGTGCGGACGGCGGCTCGCCGAGCGCTCGCGACTTCGCCGGCGGCATCGCGCGTCTGGGCATCGGCAACGGCGGAACCGACTTCGCCGGCGGCATCGCCCGCTTCGGCCTCCGGTCAGGCGAGGAGGGCTAGATCCACGCCCGCAGTGCGGCGGTCACGGCTGGATCAGGCCGCGCCTGATCGCATAGCGGGTCAACTCGACGCGGTCGCGCATGCCGAGCTTCTCGAGGATGTTCTGGCGGTGGCGGTCGACGGTCTTGATGCTGATGAAGAGCTCGTCGGCGATCTCCTTGGACGTGTGCGCCTCGGCGATCAGCTTCAGAACCTCGAGCTCCCGCGGCGTCAGCACGTCGAACTGCTCCTCGCCACGGCCGCCGCGCTCGACGTAGTCGCTCACCAGCGTCGTCACCGCCGAGGGGTAGAGGTACGAGTCGCCTCGCATTGCGGCGCGCACCGCGTCGACGATCTCGTCGTCGGCACCCGACTTGAGCACGTAGCCGGAAGCGCCGGCCTTGAGCGCCTCGAAGAGGAACTGCTCGCTGTCGTACATCGAGAGGATCAGCGTCTTCAGCTCCGGTTTGCGCTTGTGCAGCTCGGTCGCAGCCTGGATGCCGGTCATCCGTGGCATCGCGACGTCGAGGATCGCCAGGTGCACCTCCTCCCGAAGCGCTTTGTCGACGGCTTCGGCGCCGTCCTCGGCCTCGGCGACGACTTCCATGTCGGGCTTCGTGTCGAGCACGCGCTTGAGGCCGGAGCGAACGATCGCGTGGTCGTCGGCGATCAGGATCCGGGTGACGAGCGGGACTGGCATCAGCCCGGTGCTCCGGCGGCGACGCGCTCTCGTGTCGGGACTTCGAGCCGCACCTCGACGCCACCTTCGGGCGCGGGCTTGATCGCGAGTGCCGCGTCGACCAGGAGGGCGCGCTCCCGCATGCTCCGTAGCCCGCCGTGCTCGATCGGCGCGCCCACGAAGCCGCGGCCGTCGTCGGCGACCCGAAGGACGATGCCGTCGCGTGCGGGCTCGAGGGAGACGACGACGCGACGAGCCTGGGCATGCCGCGCGACGTTCGTCAGGCTCTCCTGTGCGATCCGGTAGATCGCCAGCTCGACCTCCGGCGACAGCTTCGGCAGCGAGTTCGCGAAGCGGCGCTCCACGGTGACGCCGGTGACGCGCTCGAACGAGCTCGTCAGCTCGGTGAGGGCGCTCACGAGCCCCAGATGCTCCAGCATCTCCGGACGCAGCTCGCGCGAGATCCGCCGCACCTCGTCGAGCGCCCGGCGGACGGCTTGACGCGCCTCGCCGAGCGCCTCCTCGTGGTCGGGTGCGGCCTCGGCGATCGAGTTCAGCTGCAACAGCACCCCCGTCAAGACCTGGCCGACCTCGTCGTGCAGGTCGCGCGCGATGCCGACCCGCTCGGCTTCCTGCGCCGCGAGCACGCGCCGGCCGCTGTCCTGTCGCTCCGACTCGAGGCGGTCGAGCATGCGGTTGAAGGTCGTGACGACGCGGCCGATCTCGTCGTCGCGGAGGACTTGCAGCCGCTGCCCGGGACGCAGCAGGTCGACGGTCTCCATCCGCTGCGCCAGGCGCGCCAGCGGCGCGAACGCGTGACGGAGGAGGAGCGCGTTGACGGCGATCGTCAGCACGAGCGCGACGAAGACGCCGACCACCTCGATGACGGCGATCGGGAAACTGATCGTCACCGGCGTGATGATCAGGAGGACGGCGATCGCCGTCAGAAGCCCGGCGTTGACCGCGAAGACGCGCCAGTACAGCGGAAGTGGGCGCCTCGGCATACCTCGACGTTAGCGCCGCTGGCCGTTCGACCGCCGCGTCCGCGGCGGCGCGACGAGCACGGGCACCGGCGTCTCGGTCTCCAGCTCGCGCGCCAGCCGGCTCTTGAGACCGCGCCGCCCCCAGCCGCGCGTGCGTGCGCCGACGACGATCACGTCTGCCGCTTCTTCGCTCGCGATCTGCCCGAGGAGCGTGGCGGGGTCGCCGACGGCGACACGCCGCTCGGCGCGCGCATCGAGGGCGTGCTCGCGTGCGAGCTCCTCGAGCCGGCGCTCGGCTGCCCGGCGATCGCCCTTCATCGTGACGCTCTCGTCTTCGCCGGTTCCGGCGCCATCGATGCCGTCGCCGACATGGGCGAGGACGAGCCGCAGGCCGAGCCGCTCGCTCACCTCCGCCGCCTGAGCGACCGCGTCGTCGTTCTCTGCGCCGTCTGTCACTGCGCAAACAAGCGTTCCGTGCATCTTCGCCTCCTTCGTCGTTTTCATACCCAGCCTCGCGGTCTGACGGCGAATCCGCCATCGGGGCGCGGCCTGATTTCCGTGACGGCGGTCGCGGGTTGCGCGGAATGGGGGCGCCGCCCGATGGCAACGGGCGTGCGGGCATCGCACGATCTCGCCAGCTGACCCGGGACGAAGGAGGAAGGGCCATGACCGTGGCAACGAACGACGACGATCGCGTGCTCGTCACTGCCGAGGGCTACGAGGAACGCTGCCGCGAGCTCGAGCGCCTCCGGACGGACGAGCGCCGGCGGCTGAGTGGGCTCCTGCGCGAGGCGCGTGGCGACGGCGGGGCCGACGACAACCCGGCCCTCATCGAGCTGCTCGACGAGCAGGCACTGCTTGAGCGACGGATCGCGATCGTCGAGACGCAGCTCGCAGCCGCCGAGGTCGCACCGCTGCCGAGCGACGGCTGCGCAGCCGTCGGCAGCCTGGTCTGCGTTCGGGACGACTCGACGGGCGAGGTGTTCGAGTATCAGCTCGTAGGTGCAATCGAGGGCGACCCCGCAAGCGGCCGGCTCTCGATCGCCGCACCGGTCGGCGGAGCGTTGCTCGGACTGCAGCGAGGTGAGCGGGTCGAGGTCGCGACGCCGCGCGGGGCCTTGACGCTCGAGGTGCTCCGGGTCGAAGCGCTCGTGTCCACAAGCGAAGCGGCGTGACCGCCAGTCACTCCTCGCGTCGCGGCACCAGGAGACCGAGGCGGTACGCCCGCACGACGGCCTCGAGCCGCGTGTGTACGTCGAGATGGCGAAGGAGCGCCCGGATGTGGTTTCGCGCCGTCTCCTCGGCGACGCCGAGTCGATCCGCGATCTCCGACGTTCCGAGCCCGTCGGCGAGCAAGGCCAGCGTCTCGTGTTGCCGCGCGGTCAATCCCGCTTCCACCTTCGGCGCTGCGACGGATCCGGCGGCGCCGTCGCGCTGCGCGATGCCGAACACGCCTGTGATCTCGCCGTCCTCCCACAGCGGCGCCGACGAGACCCGAACGGGAACCCGTCGTCCGGACTGGTCGAGCAGGGTCATCGTGTACTCCGTCGACGACGCTTCTCCGATCACCTTCTTCGCAAATTGCCTGCGAGCGCGATGGACGTCTTCGGGCGCGACGGCGCGGACGAACGATTGTCCGACCCGGTAGCCGACGATGTCGATCGCGCCGCGGTTCATCCACCGGATCCGGCCGTCGCGGTCGACGACGGAGGCCGGGACGGTCAGCTGCTCGAGCGCGTGCGTGACGTCGACGTCTTCACCCCACCCGGCCATTGCCGTGCAAGCGTGCCCCGCCGACGGCCGAGCGGCCATCGGCGGGCCCCCCCATCTTTCCGAGGCGCCCCGGCCCGGGGACGGAACCGCGCGTTATCGGGGCACGGCCCGATGGTCGCGAAGCGGTTCGGTGGCGACGATGGAGCCACGGTGATGCGGACTCGGCGCTGTCGCGACGAGACTCGAGACGGACGGGGCGTTCCATCACCTCGAGCGGGCCGGGGCGCGCAGCGCAGGCGCGCCCCGGCGCCGGCGGACACGGATCAAGGAGGAGCGACCATGCGGATGTTCAACGGCAGGAACCCCTTTCGCTTTCTGTTCGGATCGTCGAGGCGCGAGGATTCGCTTGCGCGGTACGTGGTGCGCGAGCACGCTCGGGGACGACCGTTGGCCGAGATCCTCGACGACCCGTACGTCCGCAACTGGTCGACGCCGGAGGAGCGAGCGCGGCTGCTCGACCGTCCAGACGTCGTGGCGGCCTTCGGCGAGAGCTCGCCGGAGGACCTGAAGCGGACGGCCCGTTCCGCTGCGTGACGCCGCTGAGCGGGCTAGTAGGCGACGAGGTCGTAGACGCCCTTGGCGATCAGCGCGGCTCCGATCACCAGGAGCGCGACCAGCAGGATCGACCGCGAGTGCGCGAGCACCCAGTTTCTCCACGTCTCGAGCACCCTCGCGGCGCGCTCGGGCGCGAGTGCCACGACCACGAGCGGCGCGGCGATCGTGACGATCGAGGCCACCGCGAAGACGAGTCCGGCCAGGGCGGCATCCGCCGAGCCGACGTTTGCCTTGAGGGTCTCGGCTGCCGCCGTCAGCGTCAGGGCGTAGCTGAGCATGACCAAACCGACCACGACTTCGAGGAGCCAGTGCGAGCTGTCCACACGCCCGAGCCACTTCGGCTGGGACTGGTTCTTCGGCTGATGCTGCGGCCGGCGGTGCATCCAGGCTACGACGAGTAGCAGCATCGAGCCGAGGAAGATCTCGACTGCCGAGGCCGCCCGAGACGGCGAGGTGTTCCGGGAATGGAAGTCCTGACCCTGCAGGACGAGGATCACCAGCGCGAAGATGATGCCGATCGCGATCAGCCACCCGACGATGAACGCGAGCCCCCGCCGTGCCCCCGAGGACAGGCTCAGCAGGGCGATGACCGCGACCACCGAGCCGGGGCTCGTCAGCGCGACGGCCACTCCGAGCGCGGTCACCTCCAGGATCAGCGTGCCCACGGAGCCTCGAGGGTGGCGCACGACCAGGTGAGGTGCGCGTCGGCAGAGCGGTTCGAACCGAATTCACCTAGGTGAACGGCCGTGCGACGGCGTAGCCTCACCTGTGTGTACACGAGCCTTAGTCTCGCAATGACGCGTCCGGCCCTGCCGACCAGGTAGAGGGATGGCGACCGCCCTCGCTCTCGTCGCCGCCGGCATCTTCGCGCTCTCGACCGTGCTGCAGCAGCGCGGCGGCTTGCAGGCGCCGCCGCTTTCGCTGAGCCATCCCGCCTCCTTCCTTCGCCTCGGCGGCCACGTGACGTGGCTCGTCGGGTTCGCGCTGCTGATACCGGGCTGGACCCTGCAGGCGATGGCGCTCGACCGCGGCCGGGTCGCGGTGATCCAGCCCATCTTCACGATGACGATCGTCTTCGTGCTCCCCCTGGGCTGGTGGCTGACCGCGCAGACGGTGACCGTCCAGCAGGTGCTCGAGGCCTGCGTCGTCGTCGCGGGCCTGAGCGTGTTCATCGTCTTCGGCGACCCGGCGGGCGGGCGGACCGACGCCCCGAACTGGGAGTGGTTCCTGGCGATCGCGGTCATCGTCGTGATCTGTGCGGTTCTCCTCTCGCTCGGCGGAGCCAAGGCGCGGCTCTCCGTGCGCGCGGCGGCCTACGGCACCGTCGCCGGAGCGCTGTCGGGGCTGGCGGCGACCCTGACCAAGCCGACCCTCGAGCTGTTGCACAGCAGCGGTGTCGTGGGCGTGCTCGAGCACTGGACGGTGTACGTGGTCGGAATCGCGGGACTGCTCGGCGTCCTCCTCCAGCAGGTCGCGCTCCAGACGGGGAAGCTGGCGCCTGCGGTCGCGACCGGCTCGGTCGCGAACCCGCTCGTCAGCGTGCTCCTCGGAATCGCGATCCTGCAAGAGCGGCTCGCGCCGCCGACCTGGCACAGGGCGCTGGCGTTCGCCGCCCTCGGCTGCGCGCTCGCCGCGGCGGTTGCGATCTCGCTCTCCGAGGAACGCGAACGGAGGACGTCGTCCTCGCGGGACGACGCCCCGGCACGGTCGGCGGCTCAGGCGCCGGGGAACGTCTGAGCGAGTGCGCATGGCGGCAGTCGTGGCTCGGCCGGCCTGAACGTCGAAGGCCCGGTTTCCCGGGCCTTCGAACGGCAGCGTCAGCGCTGATCAGGCAGGACAGGGGTTGGTCGACTGGATGTTCCGGAAGTCCTCGTAGATGTACTGCGGCCCTCCGTTCGCCGCCGGGTAGAACAGCGGGAGCAGCGTCGTCCCGTACTCGGTGGCCGAGGTGCCGCCGAACGTGTTCGTCGTGCCCGGGATGTGCGTGCCGCCGAGCTGCCAGACGCAACTGCCTCCCGCGGTGCCCGTCGTGAAGATCGGGTAGAAGTCCGTTCCCACGGGCGGGTTCACGCAGCCGGCTCCCGGATTGGGGTCGGCCGGGTTGGCGAGATGGCGCTGGCACGGAGGCACGGTGTTGGTCTCGATCCGCGGCAGGTCCGCCTCGAATGCGACCCGGCTGTAGTTCTGGTTGTTCGTCAGCGGGCTCGTGAACAGGATCGAGCTCGGGTGGAGCGCCTGGTCCTGTGCCACGTTCGTCGACGTCCCCGGCCAGTCCAGCTTGTAGGAGACGCCGTCGAAGTCGACGTCGCTGTCGGTACAGCCCGTGATCGGTACTAACAGGGACTGCGCGGCGTTGAAGCAGAAGTTGTCGTCGCCGTCGCTCCCCGTCGGGTCGGTCGCGCCGGACTGCGCGCACTTGCCCGAGCCGGCGGCCGCCTTGTTGCAGTACTCGAAGTGCCCGATCTCGTCGGAGAAGGTGACGTTGTAGGAATGCGCGGCCCACGGGACCCGCGTGTCGGGGCTCGACGTGCTGTACATCGGGTGGAAGTCGTACGGGATGTTGTTGCACGCCTTGCCCGTCGGGATGTACTGCACCTCGCCGAAGCCGTTCGCGGCGCTGGCGGTCATCGAGCCGGACTCCCCCGTGGTGAGGTCGTTGATTCCGGTGAAGAGCCCGTGCGCGGTGTCGTGGATGCTCACCGTGACCACGTCACCGCTGTTCATGAACAGGTCGCGAGCGGGATCCGGCGTGTAGGTGGCGCCCGTCGCCTGAACCGGGTTCGCCGGCGCCTGCGACGTGCCGTCGTGGGTCAGGAAGGCGAGGTTCGGGTACTCGAGGCCGACCACCTTCTGGCACGACGCGTTGAGCACCTGGCCGGTGTTGTCGTTCTCCGCGAGGCTCCAGATCACCATCGCGACGCACCACTTCGTCGGGTCGCAGCTGATGCCGCCGGCCCCGACCGGCGCCCAGCCGGGTGGGTAGAACTGCAACTCGAGGAACGCCGTGCCCGGGTGCCTCCCGATGTACCGCGGGGAGCTGGGATCCGGGCTGTTGTAGATGTTCGAGTCGCTGTTCGGCGCGCACGGGACCTGCGGGCCGACCGCGCTTCCGCCCGGGTTCGGCGAGGACTGGTCGTTGCACAGCGCCATCCCGAGCCAGAACGTGGGGTGCAGCTGGAAGTTGTCCGTGCCGCCGGTGCCGTTCTGTGTCGGCGGCGTCGGCGGGTCGGTCGGGACCTTGATCCGATAGGACATCGAGTTGCCCGACCCCGCCGTGTCGGAGTAGAAGAGCACCGCGGGCTCGTCGTGGCCGGTGTACGCGCCCGCGTAGCCGACCGAGTGGAACACCTCTGCGCACAGGGACGAGTTCTCGTCGCATTCCGGGCGCTGGACGGACGAGGCCGTCGCCGCGCCGGCGGAGGACAGGATCGCCGTCATTCCGGCGACGAGGAAGAGGAACACAAGGGACCGTCTCATCCGGACCGCTCCTTTCCGGCGCGCGCCCGGCCCCCTCGTTTGCCGATCCGGCGCCAAGACACCTTGTTGGTCCTGCCGGTCGAACTGCGAGGCGTGGCATACCACAGTCGCAGGGGACGGTCAAAGCACTTCGTCACGCTTGCCTCGGGAACCTAGCGCCGTGCGCTGATCACGCTCAGCGTCCAGCCGAGCTCGAAGCGGCCGTCGGCGTCCGCGTCCGCCTCCGCGCGCCGGCGGATCGCCGCGATGTACCGCTCGTAGAACGCGCTCGCTGCGCCGACCGGCTTGCCGAAGCCGCGGCGGTACTCGATGTACTCGTCGACCGAGTCGAATCGGTTCGTGACGTCGAAGTCGCGGCGCTCCACGTGCCGGAGGCCGGCACGCTCTAGGCGCTGGACCGGCCGCGCGGGCGACGGCGGCTGGATTCGGGGTCGGCCGACCGACTCGAGCGCATCCGAGAGAAGTGTCAGCTCGTGGTACTTCGCGCCCCACATCGTGAGGGCGACGCGGCCCCGTGGCTTCAGCACACGTGCGAGCTCCTGGACCGCGGCGCCGGAGTCCTGCACGTAGGTCAGGCCGCTGAGCACGACGTCGAACGACGCGTCGAGGAACGGCAGCCGCTTGCCGTAGTCGACGAGGGCGAAGCGCACGTGCGGATGACGGCGTGTCCCGCGCCTGGCGAGGTCGAGCATTCCCGGCGCGACGTCGGTCGCGAGCAGCGAGCGAACGCGCGGCGCCGCGAGCCTCGTCACGAGACCGGTCCCGGCGCCGAGCTCGAGCACGTCGTCGTCCGGCCGGAGTCGGGCCGCATCGACGAGCGCTCGTGCGACCGGCGCGTAGCGCGGGCCGATCAGCGTCGCATAGGCCGAAGGCGCGTCGTACCCCATCGCGGTGCGCTGCGCCACGCGCCGCACACTAACCCCTGGATATCGTCAGGGCCGATGAGCCGCGCTCTCGTCATCGTCGACATCCAGAACGACTACTTCCCGGGCGGCGCCAACCCGCTCGTCGGCCCCGAGGACGCAGCGGCCGCTGCTCGGAAGGTGCTCGACGCGACCCGGGACCGTGGCGAGGCGGTCGTGCACGTCCAGCACATCTGGGACGCGCCCGACGCGTCGTTCATGCGGCCGGGCACGGCCGGCGTGGAGATCCACGAGAGCGTCGCGCCCGACGAGGGCGAGCCGGTCGTTCGCAAGACGCATCCGAACGCGTTCCTCGACACGTCGCTGGAGCAGGAGCTGCGCGCCCGCGGGGTCGACCACGTGGTCGTCTGCGGGATGATGACGAGCATGTGCGTCGACGCGACCGTCCGGGCCGCGGTCGACCTCGGCTTCCGGGCCACCGTCGTCCACGACGCCTGCGCCGCGCCCGACCTCGAGTTCGCCGGCGAGACGATCCCGGCGCACGCGGTGCACGGCGCGTTCCTCGCCGCACTCGACGACAGCTACGCCGACGTGCGTGCCGCGGACGAGCTCGTCACCGGCGGGTAGGCGCTCCACGGGAACGTGATCCACGCCTCGGTGGTTCGCCAGACGTAATCGCAGGCGACGACCGAACGCGGCTTCTCGTAGAGGACCGCGGTGCGCGCCTCGGCCACCTTGCCGTCGCAGAAGCCCTTCACGAGCGCGAGCGTCTCGCCGGTGTCCGCGACGTCGTCCGCGATCAGGAGCCTCGCCTCCGTCAGGTCGACGAGCGCCGGGACGGGCGGGAGGACGATCGGCGCCGGCAGCCGCTTGTCCTCGCCGGTGTAGAACTCGACGTTCATCGTGTACGTGTTCTTGACCCCGAGCGCGTAGCCGAGTGCCCCCGCGAGCAGGAGCCCGCCGCGCGCGATTGCGAGGATGACGTCCGGCTCGTACCCGTCGCCGTGGATCCGCTCGGCCAGCTCGCGCGCGCCGGCTCCGAGGTCGTCCCACGTCATCAGCTCGCGCTCTGCACCCATCGATCGCCGACCGTACCGGACGGCCGGTGGTCGCGGCGACGCAGTGCCTGCGCGACGGGCACCCCCGTCCGCACCCGCTCCCGCCGGCGCTGTCGAATCCGCTCCGCGAGAGCGGTTGGCGGACTCGATCGTTCGCCGACGGCAGCAACGACCTGGTGGTCGTCGCCGCCGACAGCGTCGCCGCGGCTCGTCAGGCACGCCAACGGCTGGCCCGGGCGAACGAGACCGTCGACCCGAGCCGGCCGCCGCCGCACCAGCGCGGCAGATTCGTCTACGCGTGGGCCGAACAGCCGTCGCCGGCCGACCGGGCGCTGGTCGGCCGATGCATCGGCTGAACGGTTACGCAGCCGTCGGCTGCTTCGTCGATCGCCCCGGAAGCAGGAGCGCGGCGCAGAGGCCGATCAGACCGAACGCCGCGAGCGAGCCCATTGCCCACGCGTAGGCGCCGTTCCCGCGGGACGCGGCGGCGACCAGGATCGTCCCGGCGATGGCGGTGCCGAAGGAGGAGCCGAGGTTGGAGACGCTGCGCGACAGCCCCGAGATCTCGCCCTGCTGCTCTTCGGGGAAGCTCGACTGCACGACGTTGACCGATGGCGTGAGCATCGCGCCGAGGCCGAAGCCGACCAGGAACAGGCCCGGCACGAACGCGACGATGCTCGACCAGGCGATGACCAGCCCGATCAAGAGTCCGACGCCTGCGAGGGTGATGAGGAACCCCCAGACGATCAGCGTCTTCTGCGGACGCCGCTTGGCGAAACGCTCGGCCGCGAGCGACGAGATCAGGAGCCCGACCGTCGCGGCGGTGAAGATCACGCCCGTCTTGACCGCGCTGTACTCGCGCACCGTCTGCAGGTAGACGGAGACGACGAACGAGGTGCCCATCAGGATCAGCCACTGGACGTTCTGGGTCACGAGCGCGAAGTTGCAGCTGCGGTTCCTGAACAGCCCCGTGGAGAGCAGGGGCTCCTTACCTGCCCGCTCCTGCCTGCGGATGTAGACGTAGAACACGGCGAGCAGGACGAGGCCGATCGCGAGGAACACGGTCAGGAGGACGTTGTTCGTGCCGGCCTGCAGGATCCCGAACACCAGGCAGAACATTCCGGCTCCGGACAGGATCGCGCCGACCGTGTCGAACGGTCGCGTCGGGTCGGCCGGCAGCGGGTCGGTGATGCCGCGGCCGAGCAGGACGATGGCGACGACCACGAGCGCCTGGAAGACGAAAGCAGCGCGCCAGCTGATCCCGGTCGTGATCAGGCCGCCGATCAGCGGGCCGGCCGCGGCGCCGATGCCGCCCAGGCCGCTGATCACGCCGAAGGCCCACGCGCGTCGCGTCGTGTCCGTGAACCACAGCGTCGCCAGGATGTAGACCGGCGGGATCAGGAGCGCCGTCCCGACGCCCTCGAAGACCGAGTTCCCGAGGATCAGGACACCCAGGCCCGGCGAGACCGCGCTCAGCAGGGCGCCGATGCCGTAGAGCACGAGGCCGCCGTTGAAGCACCGCTTCCTGCCCCAGCGGTCGGTCAGCTTCGAGCACGGAATCATCAGGATCGCCATGATCAGCAGGAACAGCGTGATCGCCGTCTGCACGCCCTTGACCGTCGTGTCGAGGTCGTGACTGATGTCGTTGATCATCACGTTCATGTTCGAGCCGGCGAAGCTGCAGATGAACTGGGCCAGCGCGAGCGGCAAGATCAATCGCCGCGCCGAAAGCACAGGGCTCGGGGCGAGCGCGTGGCCCGCCGACACCGATTCTTCGCTCATCGCCCGGCCTGCGGCTCGCTCACGGGGCGATGCTACGCAAAGCCGGGTCGATTGACCGCCGGCGAGGGGTCTGAGAGGCTTTCGCGCGTGAAACGCCTCGCCCTGGTCGGCGCCGTCGCGCTGCTTGCGGCAACCGGCGCCCGCGCGGCGACGCCGCTACCGGCTCACCTCTACGCGCCGTACTTCGAGACCTGGACGACGGACGGCATCACGACGACGGCGCAGCAGTCGGGCGCCCGCTACTTCACGCTCGCCTTCCTGGAGACGCTCTCGAAGAGCTCGTGCACACTCGCCTGGAACGGCAGTCGCAACGACCTCGAGACGGGCGGCCGCTACCTCGACGACATCGCGTCGTTGCGGGCGATCGGCGGCGACGTGATTCCGTCGTTCGGCGGCTGGAGCGCGGACCAGGGCGGCACGGAGATCGCGGACTCCTGCAAGGACGTGAACGCGATCGCCGCGGCGTACGAGGACGTGATCACGCGCTACGACGTGACCAGGCTCGACATGGACGTCGAGGGACGGTCACTCACCCGCTCGGACGGAATCGACCGGCGGAACAAGGCGCTGAAGCTCGTCGAGGACTGGGCGGCCGCTCAGGGCCGGCCGTTCCAGGTGAGCTACACGGTGCCGACCTCCGCGTCCGGCCTCGAGCCGTCGGGGGTCGCGATCCTGCAGAACGCGATCGCCAACGGCACCCGGGTCGACGTCGTCGACGTCATGGCGTTCGACTACTACGACAAGGTCACGACCGACATGGGCACCGCGGCGATCAACGCGGCCAACGGCCTGGTCGCGCAGCTGCACACGCTCTACCCGGCGAAGACGAGGGCGCAGCTCGACGCGATGGTCGGCATCACGTTGATGCCGGGGCTCGACGACTACCCGAAGAAGACGGAGAAGACGACCGTCGCGCACGCGCAGCAGGTCGCCGCGTATGCGGGCTCGCAGGGCTTCGACACGCTGTCGATCTGGGCGATCCAACGCGACAACGGCGACTGCCCCGGCTCGACGGGCTCGAACGACTGCTCCGGGATCGTGCAGAACACGTGGGACTTCAGCCAGGTGCTCGAGCCGTTCACCGGTCCGTAGCGACGAGCTCCTGGAACCGCGGGTCGTCGCGGAGCGCCGCGAGATCGTCGTCGTCCGCCGCGAGCTCCTTGTACGCCGGCCACGCGGCGAGCGCCTCGGCGAGCGGGTCGAACGCCTCCTCGGTGTGGCCGAGCAGCGCCTCCATGCACGCGACGTTGTAGAGGATGAAGGCGTTGCCGGGGTTCGTCTCGAGCCCCGAGCGCAGCACGGCGAGCGAGCCCTCGTAGTCCTTCTCCCGGTAGAGCCGGAAGAAGCCGGAGATCGACTCGAGCGGGCCGGGCTTGAACACCTCGCCGGGCCGGCCGCCCACGGCCAGGACGATCGTGCCGTCCTCGGTCGCGCGCGCCGAGCGCTTCGACGCCGGGTCGCGCACGAACACGGCCGTGCCCGTGGGCGCGTCCAGCTCCTCGCCGTCGACCGCGAACGTGCAGTGGCCGGCGACGACGACGTAGAGCTCCTCGTGGCCGCTCGCGGGCGGGCCGACCTCGGCGTGCTCGCCGATCACGA
>DASSQG010000120.1:0-5728 GCA_035702625.1 Gaiellaceae bacterium
CATCGTCCGCCTGGTCGACATGATCGTCGTGCGCAAGCAGGACGGCCAGGTCGAGACGCTGCAGGTCAGCGACCTCAGCGTCGAGGAGGCCGAGGACTTCGGCGCCCTCGTCGGCGCGCTGATCGGCGCCGGCATGGGCGACGAGGAAGGCGTCGAGGCCGGCCTGATCGCGGGCGCAGAGGCCGGTTCCGACGGGCACATCATCGACGAGAACGAGGTCTGGTACCTCGCCGACGCGGTTCCCGAGGGCACGACCGCCGCGGTCGCGCTGCTCGAGCACCGCTGGGCGATCCCGCTGCGCGAGAAGATCATCGCCAAGGACGGGGTCGTGCTCGCGGACGCCTGGGTCCACCCGGCCGACCTGATTGCGATCGGCGCGATCGCGGCCGAGGCCGCGGGCGCCTCCGCAGACGCCTAGAAGCAGGAGTCGGAGCGCGCGGGTCTAGCCCGCGCGCTCCGCCGACTCGTACGAGGCGAGCAGCTGCTGCTCGGCCTCGCGCCTGGGGAACATGAACCACACGAGCACGCCCCCGAGCAGCACGGCGATGATCCCGGCAAGGTAGGCCCACTGGTCGCCGTGCAGGAACGACGCCTTCGCCGCCGCGACGATCTGGTCCTGCACGTTGGGCGGGTAGCGCTGGGCGGTGTCGGCCGCGCTCGCGAACGACTTGGTCAGCTCGCTCTGGACGTTGTCGGAGACATGGCTCCCCGACGCGGCGATCGCCGCCCCGGCCGCGGAGGCGTAGCCGGCCGTCAGCAGCGCCCCGAAGATCGACTGCATGATCGCGCCGCCGAGGTCGCGCTGCAGGTCGGCGGTTCCCGAAGCCATGCCCACGCGCTTGACCGGCACCGAGCTGGTCAGCGAGTGCGAGGCCGGCGTCCCCGCGAGGCCGACGCCGATGCCGAGGAACGCGTAGCCGAGACCGACCTTCCAGTAGGCGATGTTCTCCTTCCAGAGCAGCAGCATCGTCAGGAAGCCGAGCAGCACGAACACGTAGCCGAAGAGGAGCGTGAAGCGGGCGCCGTGCGACTCGACGAGCTTCGCCGAGCGCGGCGCGACCACGACCATGCACGCGGCGGCCGGCAGGATCGCGAGCCCGGCGTCGACCGTCGAGTAGCCGAGCACGTTCTGCAGGAACTGCTGGCCGATGTACATCGAGCCCATCAGCGAGCCGAAGACGATGATCCCGGCGACCGCGGCGACCCAGAAGGTCGGTCTCGCCGCGACCTTCAGGTCGTAGAGCGGGTTGGCCGCACGCCGCTGGCGGAAGTAGAAGGCGCCGAGCGCGGCGGCCGCGACCAGGAAGAGCCCGAGCACGAGCGTCCCCTTGTTCGGCACCGCGGCGAAGTTGATCCCGAGGATCAGCGCGCCGACCAGCACGATCGAGAGCACGCCGCCGGGATGGTCGACCGGCTCGGTCGCCTCGTTGACGTGCGCCGGGACGAGGAACCACGCCATCAGCAGCGCGATCACCGCGAGCGGCAGCGTCAGGAGGAAGACCGAGCCCCACCAGTAGTGCTCGAGCAGGATCCCCGAGCAGAGCGGCCCGAGCGCCGAGATCGCGCCGCCGATCGCCGCCCAGAGCGCGATCGAGCGCGTGCGCGCCGGCCCCGACCAGAGCGCCGTGATCAGCGCGAGCGTAGTCGGGTAGGCCATGCCGGCCGCGAGCCCGCCCATCACGCGCGCCCCGAACAGCACGCCGATCGTCGGGGCCCACGCCGCGAGGCAGTCGGCCGGGATCGTCAAGACCATGCCGAGGATCAGCAGCAGCTTCCGGCCGTAGCGGTCGCCGACGGCGCCGAAGTAGAGCACCGAGGCGGCGAGGCCGAGGGAGTAGCCGACCGCGACGAGGTTCAGCGCCGTCTGCGACGCGTCGAAGTGCTGGCCGATCGACGGCAGCGCGACGTTCGCGACCGCGAGGCCGAGGTTCGCGACCGCGGCGACTCCGATCAGCGAGCCGAGGACGACGCCTGCCCGCAGCGGTGCGGTCGACGGCTCGGCGGCAGCGATGCCGGCCGCGGCCGGGTGCGCGGTGTCGCTCACAGCCTCACGAGGTTGCGGCACTCGCCGCGGCGACACATCACCCGGACCGGACGATCAGAGCCGGTGGTACGTCGCGATCGAGACCAGCGAGAGGACGAGCAGCCCGACGGCCACGATCAGCAGGCCGGCGCGGACCTTGACGAGGCTGAAGCGCTGGCTGAGCGCGATCAGGAACAGCACTGTGGCGAGCAGCACCGTCGTGCGCACGTACTTCTCGCCGGTCTCCCGCGCCTCGACGCCCTGCTGGAAGATGTCCGACGCCTTCGCGTTCAGCGCGACGCCTGCGGCGTTGTGCGCGTTGTGGTACTGCGGGATGAAGATCGGCCCAGGCGACGGGTTCGGGGTGGTGAACGGACGGGTCGCGAGCCAGGCGCGGAACGCCGGGCGGTACTCGGGCCGGAAGCGCTTCTGGTACCCGCGCGCGAGTTTCGGGTTGTGCGTCAACGTCGCCTGGAGCCAGAAGTTGAACGTCGTCGCGTCGTAGAGCACCTCCTGACCGCCGCGGGTGGTGTTCTGCGTGGCCTGGATGCGGATGCGGGACGAGTCGCCGTAGAGCTTCGTCGAGCGCCCGTCCCAGAGGGCTGACTGGTAGCCGCTCCACGCCGTCGCGACTGCAACGAGCGCGAGCAGGAACGCCTCGCCGATCTCGATCGCGACCTCGTGCCGGCGCCGGCCGGCGGCGTGGTACTCGCCGCTCTCGTGGACGCGTTGCGCGATCTCGATGTTCGAGCTCTCGGGCATCGGCCCGACGTCAGGCGGCGGCCTCGACCACGAGCTGCAGCCCGTTGCGGCCGATCACGCGCACGCGGTCGCCTGTGGAGGCGCCCGCCTCGCAGCGCGCCTCCCAGATCTCGCCGTCGAGCCGCACCTGCCCGACCGGCCGGCACGGCGTGCTGACGACTGCGTCCTTCCCGATCAGCGTCTGCGCGCCGACCACCTTCCGCCGGTGCTTGACCGTCCGGTTCCAGAGGCCGAGCTCGACCAGCCAGAGCGCGAACACGCCGAAGAAGCCGACGAAGCTCCACGGCGACGGGAGCAGGAGCAGCAGCGCGATCGCGAGGATGATCAGCAACGCGAGCGCGCTCTAGGCCGGCACCGCCGTCTGCTTCGACGGCGCCTTCGGCTTGAAGGCGTGGATCTCGTCCTCGCCCGGCTGGACGACGCCCCAGGTCGACTCCGGCACCTCGTTCCACACGCCGGGCAGGTCGCGCAGCGGCTCCGACACGATCAGCCGGGCCTCGTCGTCGACGAGTGCGAGGATGTCGAGCTCGGGGTGCAGCTGCCGCACGGTCTCGATCGCGGTCGTGAAGAAGAGCGACCGCGAGTTGCGCTCGCTCGAGTACCGGAACGCCCAGATGCTCTCGCCGTTGGTCGTCGCGACGGTCATCTGGATCGGGTGCTCGACGCCGTGCTTGCGGCCGACCTCCTCGATCAGCCCGACCGTCGCCTCCATCGCGGCCGGCGGGTCGTCCTCGAGGCCGAACGTCAGCGCGAGGTGGAACATCACCTCCGTGTCCGCCGACCCTTCCATCAACGGGAAGAGGGACGGGTCGATCGCCAGCACGAGGTCCCGCTTGACGGTGGCGAACTCCGCGATGAAGCCGTTGTGCATGAAGAGCCACTTGCCGTGCCGGAACGGGTGGCAGTTCGTCTCCTGCACCGGCGAGCCGATCGCCGCGCGGATGTGCGCGAACACGAGGGGCGACATGATGTGCCCCGACAGGTCGCGGAGGTTCCTGTCGTTCCAGGCCGGCTCGATACTGCGGTAGACGCCGGGCGTCTTCGCGAACTCGGTGTACCACCCGATGCCGAAGCCGTCGCCGTTGGTCGTCTCGGCGCCGAGCTTCGAGTGCAGGCTCTGGTCGATGAGCGAGTGCTCGGGCTTGTAGAGAATCGTTTCGAGCGACAACGGCGACCCCGAATACGCGAGCCAGCGACACATGACCGATCTCCTTCCTTCGACGCCGCAACCGGTATGAGCCGCAGCGCGTTGCGATCCCCCGACGATGCTGCGCCGGTGCCTCGGGCGCGGCATCGCCCTGAACGGATGAACGTCTGGTGGGCGCCGCGGCGCGCTGGCTGGTGGACCGGCGTGCTCTTCGCGATCGGGTCGACCTGCTTCTTCGTCGGGCCGTTCCCCGGCTTCGTCGAGCTCGTCGGGTCGGCGGCTGACGGCGCCGTCTTCTTCGTCGGGTCGATCTTCTTCACGTCGGCGGCGCTGCTGCAGCTCGTCCACTCCGAGACGCGCGCCGACCGCTGGAGCGGAGCGGTCCAGTTCGCCGGGACGATCTTCTTCAACGTCAGCACGTACCACGCGCTGCGCACGGGCATCGACTCGAACGAGTACGACCGCCTCGTCTGGCGGCCGGACGCGTTCGGCTCGATCTGCTTCCTCGTCTCGGGCGTGATCGCCTACGTCGCCGTTCGGCGGCCGCCGCGCGGCCTGGTGTGGTGGATCGCGGCCGTGAACCTCGCCGGCTGCATCGCCTTCGGCATCTCGGCGGTGGCCGGGTACGTCGTCCCCTCGACGGGCGACGCGCTCGACCTCGCCCGCTCGAACGCGTGGACCGCGCTCGGCGCGCTCTGCTTCCTGGTCGGCGCGATCCTGCTGCTGCCGGCGAGCGCCGACGACGGCTAAGTACTTCGCCGAAGCCGCGATCAGCGCGCGGCACGATGGCGTCGAGGCGGGCCGGGACGAGACTTGAAGTGCCCCGCAGAGCGGAGCCGTTCGGCTTGTCTGCCCAGCCGCGGGGCGGAGAAAGGAGGGTGGAGCATGAGCACCATCCCGAGAGAAGTCCACGACGGCCGGGCCGCGGCGCCGCGGTACGACTACACCGAGCCCGGCTACGAGCCGGTTGCCGAGAGAGGGAGCGGCTGGCTGAGCTTCGCGGCGATCATGCTCGGGCTGGCCGGCGTCTTCGGGCTGATCGACGGCATCGTCGCCGTCTCCAAGTCGTCCTTCTACGTCGCCAGCGCCCACTACGTGTTCAGCGACCTGAACACGTGGGGCTGGATCCTGATCGTGGTCGGCGCGGTCACGCTCTGTGCCGCGTTCGCCATTCCGTCCCGCTCGCAGCTCGCGCGCTGGACCGGGATCACGGTCGCGGGTCTACAGGCGGTGGCCCAGCTGATGATGATCCAGGCGTATCCGTTCTGGTCGCTCTGCATCTTCGCGATCGACCTGCTCGTGATCTACGGGCTCGCGGTCTACGGCGGCAGGCGCGAGCTGACCTGACCGATCCTCGTGCGGCGGCGCGAGCCGAGCGGGTCGCGCCGCCGCACCACGCGCAGGTGCCCATCCGAATGCTCCGATCCGGGTGACGCGCGCACGTGTGGCGGCGCGGGAGACTCGGCGCAACCAAGGAGGATTCATGGCACTGACGCACAAGCGACCGCACCGCCTGGCCGACAAGCTCAGGCTGCATCCGTTGTTCGGGCTGGAGGACACGAACATCCCGCGGCACGAGCTACCCGAGCACGAGCTGCCGCCCGACGTCGCCTACCAGATCGTCCACGACGAGCTGATGCTCGACGGCAACGCGCGGCTGAACGTGGCGACGTTCGTCAGCACGCAGATGGAGCCGCAGGCCGAGCGCCTGATGGCCGAGTGCTTCGACAAGAACATGATCGACAAGGACGAGTACCCGCAGACGGCGGAGATCGAGGCGCGCTGCGTGAACATGC
>DASSQG010000121.1:0-2085 GCA_035702625.1 Gaiellaceae bacterium
CGCCCGCGAATAGGCGAGTGCAGGGCGCCGCGTGCGGCGAGAGGTCTGCACGGCGGGGCGTCGAAAGCTCGGGTGATGACCCAGACGAAGCTCACCATCGCAGCCCTGGTCGTCGGTTTCACGATCGCTGCCCTGATCGTGTTCTCCGCGATCACCATGGGCGCCGTCGCCGGAAGCTAGACCGGCGTCACGGCACGGAGCCGGCGACGTCTTTCGCCGCCCCCTTGACCTCCTGCTCCAGGGCCTCGGGTGCGATCGCCGCGAGGCGGGTGGCCCCCATGCGCCCAAGCGTCGCCGCAGCGACCGCACTACCCCCGGCGATGATCAGCGCGATCTGCTTCGACGTGAGCACCCGTCGAAGCGCGAGCAGGGGAAGCGATCCGAGAGCACCGAGGGAGACCAGTCCCAGGGCGCCGGCGGAGCCGATGAGCACCGCCCCTCGGCCGGCCTCGTGAGCGCGTTCGGCCGCGTCGCGACGAAGCTGGTCGAACTCTTGCTCGAGCGCGACGACGAGCTCCTCCATTCCCACCGATTCGGACATGTCGTCGTTCTCCGTCACACGACCGGGCTAGATGCAAACCCCATCAGCTGCTCGACGCGGCGGGTCAGGTCGGCGTCGGCGAGGCCGCGGAGCGCAAGCGTCGTGCGCCGCCGCAGGATGTCCTCCGGAGTCCGTGCCCACTCCCGCTCGGCTGCGTAGACCGCCTGTGCCGCGATGTCGGGCGCCTCGGGAGTCAGCGGCTCGAGCAGCGTCGGGTCGGAGGTGGCGGGCTCGAGCACCTCGGAGGCCAGCGAGCCGTAGAGGCCGAGCAGGTGGGCACGCAGTGGCGGGCCGACCTCGACGGGGAAACTGACTCGGTCGAGTCCCGCTGCCCCTGGTAACGGCCATGGTTCACGGTCGATCCGGTGCAGGCCGAGATCGGCTCGCAGGCGCTCGAGCGTGTCGAGCGCGATCCGTCGATACGTGGTCAGCTTTCCCCCTGCGACGGTCAACAGTCCGCTTCTGTCTCGGATGTACACGGTCTCGCGTCGCGCACGCGCCGTCTCGCGCCCGCTCTGCGGCAGCACGCGCAGCCCCGCGAAGACGGCACGGATGCGCTCGCGACCGAGGAGGGCATCGTCGAGGGCTCCGGCGGCCTCGGCCAACACAAGCTCGACGTCGGCTTGCTCCGCGACGACCGCGTCGGGGCCGCCTTCGTGCAGCGTGTCGGTGGTGCCGAGGAGGAGCATGCCTTCCCAGGGGACGGCGAAGCTCACCCGCACCTTGTCGTGCGGGATGGTGAGAGCCGCCGACCACGCCGTGTCGGCGGAGAGCAGCACATGCACCCCCTTGCTCAGGCGAATCGACGGCTCCGCGCCGGCATCGGCGAGTCGGCGAACCTCGTCGACCCACGGTCCGGCGGCGTTGACGACCGTCTTCGCCGTTACCGCGAGGGTTCGGCCGTCTGCGACCACGTCGGCTCCCCTGACGCGGCCGCCGACGAGTCGCAGCGCTGACACCGTCGCACCGTTGACGACGGTCGCGCCGCCTTCGGCCGCGGCCCGGACGTTGGCGAGCGTGAGCCGGCTGTCGTTCGTGACGCAGTCGACGTAGAGGCCGCAACGGCGTAGACCGGCAGTGCGCAGACCGGGCACCATGCGCACCGCTCGCTCCGCCGAGACGAGCCCGTTCAGGCGGGCGCGGGCGAGCGTCGAGTACACGGCGATTCCCGCTTGGACGACCGCAGGACGGTAGGGGCCGGAGTCGTAGAGCGGGAGCAGGAACGGCTGGGGCCGCACGAGGTGCGGCGCAACGCGAGTCATGAGGTGGCGGCGCTCCTCGTGTGCTTCGCGGACGAGCCTCACGTCGCCGAGTCGCAGGTAGCGCAGCCCTCCGTGGACGAGCTTCGACGAGGCGCTCGAGGTCGCGCCACCGAAGTCGCCGCGCTCGACCAGCGCAACCGCAAGCCCGTGCCGGGCCGCGGCTGCGGCGATGCCGGCGCCGATGATCCCGCCGCCTACGACGAGCAGATCGAAGTCTCGGCCGGCAAGCTCTTCGAGCGCACGGGCGCGGGTCACGGCCGATGAGCCTAGCGCCCACGACGA
>DASSQG010000122.1:0-2637 GCA_035702625.1 Gaiellaceae bacterium
GGTCTCGCCGCGGTCGCGGTCGCGGCCGGCCGCGGCAAGGGGCCGGTGCCGGCGCAGAAGCCGCTCGCGCAGGCGCTGCACGACTCGATCGCGGCTCCCGCCCCTGCGGGCATCACCGCGCGGATCAAGTTCACGAACAACCTGTTCCCGTCCGGCGCCCTCGGCCAGGTCGGCTCGGCCCTGATGTCCGGCGCCTCCGGCCGCCTGTGGGCGACGACGGACGGACGCGGCCGGCTCGAGCTCCAGTCCGACGCCGGCGACGTCCAGGTCGTCTGGAACCAGCGGGCGGTCACGATCTTCGACGCGTCCTCGAACACCGTCTACCGGGCGACGCTCCCACAGCATGCCACCGGCGGCAGCGACAAGGCGGGCGCGCTCCCGTCGGTGAGCGAGATCGCGAGCTTCCTGACCCAGGCACGCGGCCACGCGGCTCTCAGTGCCGCCACGCCGACCGACGTCGGCGGCCAGCCGGCCTACAGCGTGCGCGTCTCGCCGAAGCACGACGGCGGCCTCCTCGGCGCGGCCGAGCTCGCGTGGGCCGCGACCAGGCCGGTGCCTCTGCGCCTCGGCATCTACGCCCAGGGCGCCTCGAAGCCGGTGCTCGAGCTCGCGGCGACGCACGTGACGTTCGGCTCGGTGCCCGCGAGCGACGTCGACGTCTCCCCGCCGGCCGGCGCCAGGGTGACCGACCTCGGGAACCTCGCCCGGCGCGGCGGCAAGCACCACGCCAAGGCGGCGACGCCGAGCGGCTCGGCCGCGCTCGCTGCGGCTCCGTTCAATGCGGTGGCCCCCGCGACGCTGGTCGGCCTGCCGCGCCAGGACGTCCGCCTCGTCAGTAGCGGCGACAACCGCGCGCTGCTGGCGGTCTACGGCCACGGGCTCGGCGCGATCGTCGTCCTCGAGCACGCGGCCAAGGGCGGCGCGAACGCAGGCATGCTCGGCGCGCTCCCGACGGTCTCGCTCGACGGGGTCACCGCGCACGAGCTCGCAACGCAGCTCGGCACAGCGCTGACGTGGCAGAAGGGCGGCGTCTCGTTCGTCCTCGCCGGGTCGGTCCCGCCGGCCGCGGCCGAGGCGGCGGCTCGCGCGCTCGGATGACCGACTCGCGGCCGGTCGCCGCGCGCGGGCTGGTCAAGCGATACGGCGACCTCGTCGCGGTCGACCATGTCGACCTGACCGTCGAGCGGGGCGACGTCTTCGGGTACCTCGGGCCGAACGGCGCCGGCAAGACCACCTCGCTGCGGATGCTGCTCGGCCTGATCCGGCCGACCGAGGGCTCGGCGCGCCTGTTCGGCCGCGACCCGCTCGAGGACGGCGCGAAGGCGCTGAACGGGGTCGCCGGCTTCGTCGAAGGGCCGCGCTTCTACCCGTACCTGACCGGGATGCGGAACCTGCGTCTGCTCGCCGACTACGACGAGCCTGTCTCGCGCTCGCGGATCGAGGAGGTACTCGAGCTGGTCGAGCTCCGCGACCGCGCGAAGGACAAGGTCGGCGGCTACTCCCACGGCATGCGCCAGCGGCTCGGCATCGCCGCCGCGCTGCTCCGGCAGCCGCGCCTGCTGCTGCTCGACGAGCCGACGACCGGCCTCGACCCCGCCGGCATGCGCGATATGCGCGACCTCGTCCGCCGGCTCGCCGCCGAGGGGATCACGATCATGCTCTCGAGCCACCTGCTCTACGAGGTCGAGGAGCTCTGCAACCGCGTCGCGATCGTCCGCAAGGGCCGCGTGATCTACGAAGGTCAGCTGCAGGACCTGCTCGACACGGCCGCGAGCGGCTACCGGCTGCGTGTCCTCGAGCCCGAGCGAGCCCGCGTCGTGCTGCTCGCGCAGAGCGGCATCGACGACGTGCGCCTCGACGGCCAGGAGCTCCGCTTCACCGGCGACGAGCAGGCCGTCGCCGCGCTGTCGGTGGCGCTGGGCAAGGCCGGGCTCGGCGTGACGGCCCTCGTGCCCGAGACGCAGAGCCTCGAGGAGCTGTTCCTCGGCATGACCGGCGGCGAGTCGTCCGACCACGACCGCGCCACCGAGTCGTCGGAGGTGGCGGTGTGACCGGGACGCTGCGCGTCTACCGCTGGGAGGTGGCGAAGCTGCTCGCGCAGAAGCGCACCTACCTCGGCCTCGTCACCGCGATGCTCGTGCCGATCGTCTTCGTCGTGGTGCTCGTCGTGCAGACGGGCGGCCCGAACGACGTGCCGCTCGGGCGTTACATCCGCCAGACCGGTCTCGCGGTGCCGTTCGTGGTGCTGTTCTTCATGTCGATCTGGGGCCTGCCGCTGATCACGTCGCTCGTCGCCGGCGACATCGTCGCGTCCGAGTCGCACAACGGGACGCTGAAGACGATCCTCACGCGCTCGCGCGAGCGCGGCGAGGTCTTCGCGGGCAAGGCGCTGGCGACGGCCACCTACACGCTCGCCGTCGTCTTCGCGATGGGCATCACCGGCCTCGTCGCCGGCAGCATCGCCTGGGGCTTCCACCCGCTCACCTCGCTCTCGGGGACGAAGGTTTCCGCCGGCCACGGCTTCGGCCTGCTGCTGCTCAGCCTGCTCGTCTACACGCTGCCGCTCGCCGGCATCGCGGCGTTCGGCCTGCTGCTCTCGACGATCACGCGCAACAGCGCGGCCTCGGTCGTCGGCGC
>DASSQG010000123.1:0-11764 GCA_035702625.1 Gaiellaceae bacterium
GCGCGGATCTCCTCGATCAGGTCGTGGTGGCGCGGCCGGTCGAGCACGATCGTCGTCACGTCGTTGACCATGCGGCCGAAGGCGTCGGCGATGGCGCGGATGTTGTCGCCGACCGGCTGCTTCAGGTCGATCGAGCCGCGCGCCTTCGGGCCGACCGCCATTTTTCGCATGTACATGTCCGGCAGCCCGTGGAACGCGCCCGGGTCGCCGACGGCGACCATCGACATCGCGCCGTACCCGCCGCGCGCGACCACGCCTCGGCCTTCGAGAGGGTCGAGCGCGAGGTCGGCCTCGACCCCTCCGGCACCCACGCGCGTCCCCGCCGCGAGCTGCGCGCCCTCGTCGCCGGCGCCGATCACGACGTGCCCGTCGATCGGCAGCTGCTCGAGCGCGAGGCGCATCGCCGTCGCCGCGTCCTCCTCGGCGGTGTCCTGCTCGGCGCGCCCGAGCCAGCGCGCGCCCGCGAGCGCGGCGCGCTCGGTCACGCGCGCGTAGCTCTCGCAGAGACAGAACCTGTCCTGCGGGGTCTCCGCCGACGCGCCGCGGATCGCCTCCGTCTCCGTCACGACTGCACCTGCAGCGGCTCGGCCGCCGTCAGCACGAGCTCCATCACCTCGGTGATGGCCTCCTCGATGTTGCCGTTCTCGATCACTGGCACCTCGTTCTTGCGCGCCCGCCCGAGAATGTACGCCTGAACGAGCCGGATGTCGTCGAACGAGTCGAGGTACTTCTCGTAGGGGCGGACGCCATCGGAGTCGGTGTCGCGGATCCAGAAGTGGCCCGCGTGCGCGTCGGCGTCGTCGATCGCGAGGACGCACTGCACGACGAGCGCGTTCTCGATCGGCGGCAGCATCCCGGGGACGAGATGCACGCCCTCGAGCACCATCGACCAGCCCTCCTGCAGCGCGCGGTCGATCGCGGCCGTGACGCCGACGAGCACGTCGCGCGTCTGCTCGAGGAAGCCGTCGAGCACGGCCTCGCTCGGGTCGGCGTCCTCGTCGGCCATCGCGCGGCCGGCCTCGAAGCTCGAGAAGTGGATCGCCGGCATGAACTCGCGCGAGAAGAAGGCGCGCATCGTCTGGCGGACGAAGTCGGTCGAGGTCACGCGCGTGATCCCGAGCCGGTACGCGACGTCGGTCGCCACGCTCGACTTGCCGGTCCCGGTCGCGCCGCCGATCAGCAGGATGATCGGCAGATCGAGCTCGTAGAGGTCCTGGAAGCGGCGCAGGCGGCGCATCGCGGCGCGGCCGTCCTCCTCGCCGAGCGCACCCTGGGCGATCTGCTCGAGGCGCTCCAGCGAGATCGCGCCGCCGCCGCTCGCGGCGATGTCGTGCTCGGCGGCCATCGCGATCTCGTAGGCGCGGTCGGTGGTGATGCCGGCGCCCATCAACGCACGCGCCATCAGCCCTTTCGAGAACGGCAGCCCGTCCTCGCCGCCGAGCGGCAGCGGCCTCCGGTGCCGTCGGTCGGTCATTGCGCGACGGCCTCCCGCGCGATCGCCTCGTCGGCCAGCCGCACCAGCTCGGTGTCCAGGTCGAGCACCCCGGCGGGCACGAGCTCGTTGTCGGCGAAGACCACCTCCACCCCGCACTCGAGCGCCGCCTCGGCGACGACGTCGATGGCGGCCGCCTTGATCTCGACGAGGTAGACCTCGGCGTCGACGCGCGCGAGCTCCTCGCGCAGCGCGTCGCGACGGGCGAGGTTGCCGCTGACGAGCACGACGTCGGCGCCGGCCTCCTCGCGCAGATACCGCTCGATCGCCTCGTGCGCGGCGGGGGGAGCAGTCGTGAAGTACGCCACGCGGCGGCCGAGCACCGGCGCCACGGGCCGCGGCCTCAGCTCGACCGGGACGACCGGTACCTCCTTCACGGCGTGAATCGCGCGAACGAGCTCCTCGTCGAGCCCGCCCGTCACGACCACAAGATCGGAGACGAGGATCCGGTACGCGTTCAGGTACTCCGTCGCGACGTCGCGCTGGGCGGTGCTCGTGACGAGGATTCGCGCGTCGGTCTCGATCGGTGGGATCGCGGCACCGCTGCCGTCGAAGATCACGAGGTCGGGCTCGCGCTCGGCGGCGAGCGCGGCGCCGGCGAGGACGTTCGACTCGCCCGGCGACCCGGCGAGACCGCCGCCGCAGCGCCGGCAGCCGATTGTCACGACGCCGGCGAGCGCCGCGGTCTCGAGGTAGTCGGAGGCTGCGTGCCGCCCGGCGCGCGAGAGCTCGACCAGCGCCTCGAGCGTCGGCTGGATCTCGGCGACCTCGGGCTCCGGCGGCCCGCCGCGACCCATGGCGACGACGACGACGTCGCGGTCGCGCGCGAGCAGCCGCGCCAGGTGTCCGGTGACCGCCGTCTTCCCCACCCGCTTGCCGGTGCCGACGACCGACAGCGCCGGCCGCGGAAACGACGCGAGCACCGGCGGGTCGAAGCGGAAGTCGGTTCCCTCGTACGGAAGCCCCAGTGCGAGCACGCGGCTCGCGACGCGGAACCGCTCCCGCGGGCCCAGCACCGGCTCGTCGGAAAGGTCCACGACGAGGTCCGGCTCGAGCTCGGCGACCGCCGCTTCGAGCGAGTCGACCACGGGCACGCCGTAGTCCTCGCCGCCGCGGAGCTTCTCCGTTCCGCCGGCGAGCCACAGCCCCGCCACGTCGTACGGCAGCGCCGCCAGCGCGTCGCGCACCACGGGCGCGTAGTGCTCGCCGTCGCTGACCACGAGCGCGCGCATCACGCCCTCGTGGTGACCTCGTCCTCGATGCGCGAGGTGTACTTCTCGAAGGCGCGCGTGTCCGTCGAGAACTGGATGATGCGCTCCTGCCCGTGGAACGGGTACTTGCGCCAGACGTCCACGTGGTGGTCGCTGACCTCGATCACGTTGTAACAGGGCCTCGTCTTACCGCGCAGGCGCATCGAGGAGACGGTGCCCGCGTTGACGACGAACAAATTTTCGAGCCGCCAGGCGTACGGCACGTGCTTGTGGCCCGAGAGGACGAGGTCGACGCCCGCTCGCTGCAGGCACTCGATGCAGTCGCCCGCGTCGTAGACGACGTTGCGCTCGCGCCCGGTGCCTGGGACCGGCAGCAGGTGGTGGTGCAGCACGAAGATCCGCAGGTCGGCGTCGCCCGAGAACTGCTGCTCGATCCAGCGGTAGCGGCCGCGGCCGATCTGGCCATGGTCGAGGTCGGGCTCGGTCGAGTCGACGGCGACGACGGTGACGCCGCCCTTGCGCAGCACCGAGTTGCGCTCGCCGAACAGTTCCTCGAAATGGACGTAGCCGACGTTGCGCGAGTCGTGGTTTCCGGGAATCACGACGAGCGCGTCGCACTCGATCTGGTCGAGGTACCGCTTCGCCATCGCGTACTCGTGCCTGAAGCCGAACGTGGTCAGGTCTCCCGAGCAGATGACGATGTCCGGGTCGACCTCGTTGATCTCCGCGACCGCGCGCTCCATTAGGTTCGGCACGAAATCGGGCCCGCCGCAATGGATGTCCGAGATCTGCGCGATCGTGAAGGAGCCGTTGTGGCCGTTCGGCATGGGCGCAGTGTAGAGGGGGCAATCCCTGGAAGCAGCCCGTTTTCGGTGGTACGGTCGCCACAGGGAAGCCGTCTGGAGGAGCGATGGAGTACCGAGTCCTGGGGTCGCTCGAGGTGCTCGACGACAGTGGGCGCCCGCTCTCGCTCGGCGGAACGAAGCAGCAGACGGTGCTCGGATCGCTCCTGCTGCACGCCGGCAGCACCGTCCCGCTGGGCCGTCTCGTGGAGGAAGTCTGGGAGACGCCGCCCCAGACAGCAGCCAAGACGGTGCAGGTTTACGTCTCGCGCTTGCGGCGGCTGCTGCCGGGCGCGATCGAGACCCGCTCGGGCGGCTACGCCCTCCTCGTCGACGGCGATCGCCTCGACGTCACCCGCTTCGAGCAGCTCGCGGGCGAGGGCCGGTCGGCGCTGGGGACGGCGGAATGGGAGCGCGCGGCCGAGCTGCTGAGCGAGGCGCTCGCGCTCTGGCGCGGGCCGGCGCTCGGCGGTCTGGCGGGCGCGCCGTTGCGGCGCGAAGCAGACCGGCTCGACGAGGCGCGCCTGCAGGCGGTCGAGGACCGGATCGAGGCCGACCTCGGGCGCGGGCACGAGCGCGACGTCGTGCCCGAGCTCCGGGCGCTGATCGCCGAGCACCCGTTCCGGGAGCGGCTGCGGGCGCAGCTGATGCGGGCGCTCTTCCTCGCCGGCCGGCAGACGGAGGCGCTCGACGTTTACCGCGAGACGCGCACGCTCCTCGACGAGGAGCTCGGGCTCGAGCCAGGGGCCGAGCTGCGAGATCTCGAGCGCCGGATCCTGGCTCACGACCCGGGGCTCGAGCCGGAGCCTGCCGCAGCGCCGATCACGGCGACCGCAGCAGCCGTCGCCCCTGCGGAGTCGGTACGCGCCCGGCGGCCGGCGACGATCGTCTTCGCTGACGTCGTCGACTCGACCGCGCTCGGCGAGGAGCTCGACCCGGAGTCCGTGCACGGAATCCTCGAGCGCTACTCGGCGGATGCCCGCGTGATCATCGAGCGCCACGGCGGCACGGTCGAGAAGTTCATCGGCGACGCGATCGTCGGCTTCTTCGGCATGGAGGAGCTGCACGAGGACGACGCGCTGCGCGCGCTGCGCGCCGCGGTCGAGCTGCGGGAGTCGGTCTGGCGCCTGCGCGACGAGCTCGCGGCGAACGGCATCGACCTCGACGTCAAGCTCGCCGTCAACTCCGGGGACCTGTTCGTCGGCGCGGGCGGCGGGCGCGAGACCTTCGCGACCGGGGACGCCGTCAACGTGGCAGCGCGACTCGAGCAGCTCGCGGAGCCCGGCGAGATCCTGCTCGGCGAGCGGACGTACCGCCTGGCCGAGGGAGCGTTGCGCGCCGAGCGCCTCGAGCCGCTCACGGTCAAGGGCCACCGCGCGAAGGTGCACGCCTGGCGCCTCCTCGAGCTGGCCGACGGCCGGCCCGGCGCCGGCAGCGACGCGACGCCGTTCGTCGGGCGGACACGCGAGCTGCAGACCCTTCGTGCCGCCTTCGACCGGACGCGCAGCGAGCGGTCGTGCCTGCTCTGCACGATCACCGGCTCCGCCGGGATCGGCAAGTCGCGCCTGGCCGAGGAGCTGCTCGGCGAGATCGGCGACTCGGCGACGATCGCGGTCGGCCGCTGCCTCTCGTACGGCGAGGCGATCACGTACCACGCGCTCGTCGAGATCGTCCAGGAGCTCACCGGCGACGACCCCGACCGGCGGATCGCCGAGCTGATCGACTCGCCCGAGGAGGCGGAGCTCGTCGCCAGGCGCGTCCGCGCGACGATGGGCCGCTCGCGCGAGACGGCGACGGCCGAGGAGACGTTCTGGGCGTTCCGGCGCCTGTTCGAGGCGGCCGCGCGCGAGCGGCCGCTCGTGGCCGTGGTCGACGACCTGCACTGGGGCGAGCCCCTGCTGCTCGACCTGCTCGAGTACCTCGTCAACTTCTCGTCCGGCGCGGCGATCTTCGTGCTCTGCCTGGCGCGGGGCGAGCTGTACGAGACTCGGCCGTCCTGGATCGTCCGCAGCGGGCTGCGCGAGGTCGTCCAGCTCGGCGCCCTCGACGACGACGAGGCGCAGCGGCTCGTGCGCTCGATCGGCGACGGCGAGCTCGCCGCCGACGACGCCGCCGAGATCGTCCATACGGGCGAGGGAAACCCGCTCTTCCTCGAGCAGCTCGTCGCGACGAGGGCCGAGGCCGGCGGCGGCAGCCTGCCGCCGAACGTGCAGGCCGTCCTCACCGCGCGCGTCGCGGGGCTCGACCAGGCCGAGCGCACGGTGCTCGAGCACGCGTCCGTCGAGGGTCGCAACTTCCGCTGGAGCACGGTCGCAGCGTTCCTGTCGCAGCAGGAGCATGCGCGCCTCGGTCAGCACCTGATGGCGCTCGTCCGGCGGCAGCTGATCCAGCCCGACCCGGCCGCGTTCGCCGGCGAGGATGCGTTCCGCTTCAGCCACGTCCTGATCAGGGAGGCCGTCTACGAGGGCATCCCGAAGGAGCGCTGCGCCGACCTGCACGAGCGGCTCGCCGACCGGCTTGCGAGCGAGCGCGCAGAGGATGAGGTGATCGGCCACCACCTGGAGCAGGCCTTCCGCTGCCGCGCGCAGCTCGGGCTCACCGGCCCGCGGGAGCGCGAGCTGGCGGTGCTCGCGCAGGCGCGGCTGGAGGCCGCGGCGCGAAAGGTGCTGCTCGGCGGGGACCCGCACGGGGCGATCGACCTGCTCGAGCGAGCCGCCTCGCTGCTGCCCCCCGACGACCCGGACCGGCTGGGCGTCCTCCCCGCGCTCGGCGCGGCGCTGTTCGAGGGCGGCCGGCTCGCGGAAGCGGAGCGCGTCCTCCAGGAGGCGATCGAGCACGACGAGGCCGACGACCTGCTGCGGGCGCGGGCGCGCGTCGAGCAGCAGTTCGTCCGCATGCAGGCCGAGGGCGCGATTGCCGGCGCGATCGACGCGGCGGACGCGGCGCTGGAGGTCTTCGAGCTGAACGGGGACGAGCTAGGTCAGAGCCGCGCGTGGTGCCTCAAGGCGGCCGTCGAGTGGATCCGCGGCTGCGTCGCCGCGGCGGACGAGAGCTGGCGACGCGCGGCTCTCCACGCCGAGCACGGCGGCGCCGAGCGGGAGTTGTTCGACCTCCTCGACTGGCGCGTGACCGCCGCGCTCTACGGCCCGACGCCCGTCGACGAGGGAATCGAGACCTGCGCCGAGATCGGCGAGCGCGTCCGCCGCAGTCCGGTGGCCTACGCCGAGACGCTCTATCCGCTGGCGGCGCTGCACGCGATGCGCGGCGAGATCGAGGTCGCCCGCTCCCTCCTCGCCGAGAGCCCGGAGCTGGACGAGCCGGGCCGCGTCTACTCCGTCGGCCTCGCGCAGCCGGAAGCGCTCGTCGAGATGCTCGCCGGCCGGCCCGAGGTCGCCGAGGAGCGGCTGCGCACGGCGCTCGGAGCGCTGGAGCAGATGGGCGAAAAGGCGCTCCTCTCGTCGACGGCCGCGATGCTCGCGCAGGCGCTGTACGAGCAGGGGCGGCTGGACGACGCCGAGGCGGCCGCGAAGCTCAGCCGCGAGAACGCGGCGGGCGAGGACGTCTCGGCCCAGATCGTCTGGCGCGGCGTCCAGGCGAAGATCCTCGCGCGTCGCGGGGAGACGTACGACGCCGAGCGGCTTGCGCGAGAGGCGGTCGAGCTCGCCGCCGCAACGGACTTTCTGACCTACCACGCCGACGCCCTGAGCGACCTCGCTGAGGTGCTCGACGGTGCCGGCCGCGCCGCCGAGGCGCAGGCCGCGCTGCGCTCGGCGCTCGATCTCTACGAGGAGAAGGGGAACCTGGTCTCGGCGGACCGCGCCCGGGCGCGGCTCGAGCCGGGACACGACCTCAGCGGAGGTGCAGCATGACCGGCAGGTTCACGAACATCACGTTGCTCAACGGCGGCGTCGACCTCAGAGTGCAAGGCCCCTTCAACCCGGGCCCGAACATCACGGCGGCACGGGTGCTGTTCCTGCTCGTACAGGGCGACGGTGATGGGGACACGGTGATCATCGAGAACCAGGCCAAATGGGAGAAGAACGCCAGCCCAAACAGTTGGGAAGCGACCGTCGAGAACAGCGGGGTGTTCGCGGACGGCAAGCCTCATCCGGGGAAAGAGCCCAAGCTCCACCTCGATCCGCAGCACCCGATGGTTCGCGGGATTGCGCTCGCAATCGGGATCCAACCGGCCCAGAAGCGCCCGAACTCGGACAAGTTCGACCCGCCGTCGATCGAGGCGCTGACGTGGTGCGCTGAAGTGCCGCTGGCCTGAAATACGACGACGAGCGGGCCCGGTTGGGCCCGCTCGTCGGGTGACGATTCACTCACGCCCCGTAGGCGGGCGCGTGCCTGCGCCGGCGCAGGCGGTCGGCGCGAGCCGCGAGCGCGGAGCCGAGCCGGGCGAGGCCGGCGTGGCCGGTCTCGTCATGGCCCGGCGGGCGCGAGCGCCGCATGTCGGAGGCCAGACGGTCGGCCTGATCTCGGACTGCCTGGAAACGTGTGTCGGTGTTGTAGTCGAGCATGACGTTCCTCCCTTCGTGTCTTGTCGACGAGCGGGCCCTCCCCCGAGACCCGCTCGTCGTGGTGACGCGTGATGGCCGACGCCTTACGAGGTCCCCAGGCGTCCGTGCTGCCGGACCTCGAAGAGCCCGGCTCCGATCAGCGCCACGATCCCGAGCAGTGCGCCCGCGCCGATCCCGGCGTCGCCCCACTGGAAGTCGGACGACGACGTCGACGACACGCCGAGGCCGTACTGCTGGTTCAGCGCCTCACCGCGGAGGGTGTCGGCGCGTAGCTCGGCCTTGGTCGGGCCGATCTTGAAGGTGCCGAGGCCGTACTTCCGGTTGAGCGCCTGGCCGCGAAGCATGTCGGCGCGCTGCTCGTAGAGCGAGGGGCCGATCTTGTAGGTGCCGAGGCGGTACTTCTGGTTGAGCGCCTCGCTGCGCAGCGTCTCCGCGCGCTGCTCGGCCTTGGTCGGGCCGAAGGTGGGCTGGACCGCGAACCGCTGGGTCGATCCCTGCTCGAGCACGGCCGCAGGCAGCGGCGCGACGCTCTGCGACTGGACGACCGGCGTCACGTCGGCGGGCATCGCCCACGCGCTCTGCGCGAGCGGCCCGGCAAGCGCGGCGACCGCGGTTCCGATGATGGCGAGCTTCTTCATGGTGGTGCTCCTCTCGATGTCTCAGTCGGTCTCGATGCCAACTAGACACCGGCGCGGCAGCAGCCCGGCAGCAACCGGGTTGCAAGGAGCCGAGGAGCGCCGGGCGGGCTAGAAGATGCCCTGCACGGGCCAGTAGAGCGCCGCGGCGACGATCGCCGCCGCCGGGATCGTCAGCACCCAGGCGACGACGATGTTCCCGGCCACGCCCCACCGCACGGCCGAGAGCCGCTTCGTGGCGCCGGCGCCCATCACCGCGCCGGAGATGACATGCGTCGTCGAGAGCGGGTACCCGAGCTTGGTCGCGGAGTAGATCGTCAGCCCGCCCGTGAGCTGTGCCGCGAAGCCGCTGGCCGGCTCGATGTTGATCACGCGCTGCCCGATCGTGCGCATGATCCGCCAGCCGCCGGCGTACGTGCCGGCCGCGATCGCTAGGCCGGCCGTGACGATCACCCAGGTCGGGATGTAGAAGTGCGAGATCTTGCCCGCCTCGAACAGCGCGAGGGCGATCACGCCCATCGTCTTCTGCGCGTCGTTGGCGCCGTGGGTGAACGCGACCCAGGTTCCCGACCCGAGCTGCCCGAGGCGGAACGAGCGGTTCGCCATGGACGGCGTCAGCCAGCGGAAGACCCAGTAGATCAGCAGCAACAGGGCGAACGCGGCGGCGAAGGCGATCGTCGGCGCGGCGAGCGCGGGGATGATCACGGTGTGCACGAGCCCGTGCCACTGCACGCCCTGGAGCCCCGACTGCGCGATCGCCGCGCCCACCAGTCCGCCGATCAGCGCGTGGGACGAGCTCGACGGCAGCCCCAGCCGCCACGTGATCAGGTTCCAGGTGATCGCTCCGATCAGCGCGGCGAGCACCGTCTTCTCGTTCGCGAGGCTCGTGTCGATGATTCCCTTGCCCACGGTCTTCGCGACGGCGGTGGTGACGAAGGCGCCCGCGAGGTTGGCGACCGCCGCGACCGCCACCGCGAGCCGAGGCGACAGGGCGCGCGTCGAGACCGAGGTGGCGACGGCGTTGGCCGTGTCGTGGAACCCGTTCGTGAAGTCGAAGCCGAGCGCCACGAGGACGACGATCACCAGCAGGACGTTGTCCATGCGCTACTTGTTCTTGACGACGATCGCCTCGAGCACGTCCGCGGCGTTCTCGAGCGCGTCCACCGCCTCCTCGAGCCGCTCGTGGATGTCCTTCCAGCGAATGATCACCTTCGCGTCGTCGACCTTCGCGAAGAGCTCCGCGACCGCGTCGCGCGCCAGCGCGTCCCCCTCGTCCTCGAGCTCCCTGAGCGCCTCGAGCTGCTCTGTCGAGTCCTTGAAGCCCTCGAGCCGCCGCACGGCCTCGTCGAGCTCCGTCGTCGCCCGCAGGATCACGTCGGCCTGGGCCCGCGCCTTGTCCGGCACGCGCTCCACGCCCCAGGAGCCGAGGTTGTCGGCCGCCTCGTCGACGTGGTCGCAGACGTCGTCGATCGCGCCGGCGAGGCGGTACATGTCGTCGCGGTCGAACGGCGTCACGAAGGTCTTGTTCAGCAGCGTCACGACCTCGTGCGTGTAGCGGTCGCCGTCGTGCTCGCGCTCCTTGATCCGCGCGATCAGCACGTCGCCGTCCTGCGGGAACGTCTCGAGCAGGTCGACGAGCAGCCGCGCGATCTCGACCGCATTGGCCGACGCCTGCGCGTAGAGCTCGAAGAACTCGTTCTTCTGCGGAGTGAGCCGAAGCCGTGGCATGAGCCCGGCGGTGTCTATCAATTCGGGCTACCCGGCGCGTCCGGACCCGCTGCTACCCTGATTGGCGGGTGGGAGAAATGGCCGATTTCCAGGCGGATTCTGTAAAGGCTCCGCCGCGGTTCCAGAACGAGGCCGAGCGTGAGTGCGCCAAGGTGCTCGACTTCTACGGCGTCCCCTGGGAGTACGAGCCACACACGTTCGTGCTCGAGGAGGACGCCGACGGGCGCGTCGTGCAGGCCTTCACGCCGGACTTCTTCCTGCCCGAGCAGAACCTCTACCTCGAGATCACGGTCATGAAGCAGCGGCTCGTGACGCGCAAGAACCGCAAGCTGCGGAAGCTGCGGGAGCGCTACCCCGAGGTGCGCGTGAAGCTCTTCTACAAGCGCGACATCGAGCGGCTGGCCCAGCGCTACCGGCTCGACCTGGCCTCATAGCGACCATCGACGCACGCGTCGGCGACGTCTTCCTCACGGCGGAGGAGCTGCAGTCGCGCGTCCGGGAGCTCGGCGCCGAGATCGTCCGCGACTACGAGGGGCGCGAGCTGCTGCTGGTCGCGCTGCTGAAGGCGAGCTTCGTCTTCCTCGCCGACCTCTCGCGCGAGCTTCGGATCCACCACATGATCGACTTCGTCGAGCTGGCCGGGTACAACGGCGCCGACACGGGCGGCCACGAGCGCGTGCGCCTGCTGAAGGACAGCGCGATCCCGGTCACCGGCCTCGACGTGCTCCTCGTCGAGGACGTCGTCGACACCGGCCTGACCCTCAACTACCTGCGCAAGCTGCTCGAGCTGCGCGAGCCCAAGAGCCTGCGCATCGCGGCGCTGCTCGACCGTCCCTACCGCCGCCTCGTCGACGACCTGCCCGTCGACTACGTCGGCTTCACCGTCCCGGACGAGTTCTTCGTCGGCTACGGCTTCGACGTCGACGGCCGCTGGCGGAACCTGCCGGATCTCCGACTCGCAAAAGTTTAGTCACGCCTAAACCTGGGCTACACTAAGCCCATGATGGCGACGCGCTCAACCGCCGTCGAAACCGGGTCGGTCGTCACCGCGCAGCGCGCGCTCCGGCGCGGGCGGGTGAGCGGCTGGCGCATCCTGCCCTTCCTCGGGCCGGCGTTCGTCGCGTCGGTCGCGTACATCGACCCCGGCAACTTCGCGACGAACATCGCCGGCGGCGCGAAGTTCGGGTTCACGCTCTGCTGGGTGATCCTCGCCTCGAACCTGATGGCGATGCTGATCCAGACGCTGTCCGCGAAGCTCGGCATCGCCACCGGCCGGAACCTGCCCGAGGTCTGCCGCGAGCGCTTCTCGCACCGGACGTCGATCGGCCTCTGG
>DASSQG010000124.1:0-4060 GCA_035702625.1 Gaiellaceae bacterium
CGAGCTCGAGATCCTGCGCGCTGTCGGCGAGGGCAAGTCGAACCGGGAGATCGGCAAGAAGCTCTGGCTCGCCGAGCAGACGGTCAAGTTCCACCTGACCAACATCTATCGCAAGCTCGGCGTGAGCAGCCGGACGGAGGCCTTGCACTGGGCGTATCGCCACGGGGTGCTGTCGGCGTCCGCCGACCCCGACGCCGAGGCGCTGCTGCGCTCAGGGAGCGAGTAGCGCGCGGACCGGCCCGTGGCGCGTCCGCCAGGCGCGCAGGAAGAAGGCGACCTCGATCCGCGCCTCGCGCTCGTCGACCGCGGCGGCGTGGTCGACCGAGCACGAGCGCAGCCCGGTTCGGCGGGCGTCGCAGCCGGCGCGGCCGAACGACGCGATCAGGTCGTCGACGAGCTCCGCGTTGCTGAGGTAGACGGTGAGCGACGGCACGCGATCAGGGCGCCAAGAGCAGGGCGATCGCGATTGCGCCGAAGGCGAGGAAGGGCCCGAACGGGATCGTGCGGCGAAGCGCCGGGCGGCCGTCGCGAGCGATCAGCAGCACGGCCGCTGCCGCGCCCGAGAGCGTGCCGACGACGGCGGCCGGGACGATCGCGCTCCCGAGCATGGCGCCGAGCAGCAAGGCCAGCTTGACGTCGCCCATGCCGAGCCCACCCGGGAACGCGAGCGCGAAGGCCAGCAGGAACCCGGCGGCGCCGAGCGCCGCGCCGATCCACATCGCGGAGTGCTGCGGCGCAGTCGCGACCCGCGCCGCGAGGACGAGCGCAGCCGCCGGCAGGACGAGCCGGTTCGGCAGGCGGCGCGACTCGATGTCGATCCGCGAGAGCACGACCAACACGGCGCTCGCGAGCGCGACGATCAGCCCGGCCGCGGTGAAGCCGTAGCGCACGAGCACGCCGGCCGCCAGCGCCGCCGCGCAGAGCGAGCCGACCGGATGCGAGCGGATCCAGGCCGCAGCGGTCACTGCTCGAAGGCCAGGCGGTCGCCGACCTCGAGCCGGAGACGGTCGCACTCGCCCGAGGCGAGCTCCAGCACCGACCGCGCGCGAAACCGCGCAGCCGTCCGCCAGGGGCCCATCTGCTTGCGGATCTTGAGCACCGTCAGGTCGCGGTCGAGGAAGACGACGTCGATCGGGAAGCGCATGAACCACGTGTGAACCGACCACGTCGGCTCGATGAACAGGCCGTGGCCGCGCGGCAGCCCGCGCCGGCCCAGCAGCCCGCGCATGCGCGTGAGGGCCGTGTCGGCGACGTCGCACCGGTCGCAGACGACTCCGCGACCGTGTGCAAGAAGAACTCTCTGCTCCACCACGGCCGTGACGGTAGCGGCGCCCTCCCGGCGGCCACTTCAACCGGACGGGTGGTTCGAACCAGACTCACGGGCGATCCGACCCCCCGCGGCCCGGCCTAACACTGCTCCCAAGTGCTTGGGCGGTGGTCGCCCTCGCAGGGGATAGGAGGAGAAACTCATGATGGATCGCCTCGCTGCTTGGGCGACCGCGTTCGTGGGTCGGCTCGACAGCGACGAGGGGCAGACCTTCGTCGAGTACGCGCTGATCCTGGCTGTGGTCGTCGTGGCCGTGCTGCTGGCCGTCACGTGGACGGGCCTGGGCACCGCCATCCAGAACGCGATCACGCAGGTCAGCAACGCGATCGGCGCGTAAGCGGCCGACACGACCGGGAGGGCCGCCGCCGAGCGGGTGGTGGCCCTCCCTGATCACACCGACATGAAGACGACCCGACACACACTCACAAGATTTCGCGGCGACGAGGGCCAGAGCATGGTCGAGTTCGCCGTCGTCCTGCCGATCATCGTGATGCTCTTCCTCGCGATCTGGCAGCTGGGGGTCGGCTTCCACAACTACCTCGCGATCACCGACGCGGCCCGCGTCGGCGCGCGCGCGGCCGCGGTGAACCGGGCTTCGGCGACGGGGCCCTGCCAGGCGGCCAAGAACGCGATCCAGGCGACCGTCTCGACCACGCAGTGGAGCGTCATCTCGTCCCGCATCACGTGCACGCCGGGGACGCCGGGCGCGGTCGGCAGCGCGTACACGGTCTCGATCGCGTACCCGATCACGATCAACGTCTTCTTCAGCCGCACCGGCACCCTGACCGCGAGCGCGACGGAGCGCCTCGAGTGAACCGGCTCCGGACACCGATGCGCGGCGACTCGGGCCAGGCGATGGTTTTCATCGTCTTCGCCCTGATGGGCCTGGTGCTGATGGCCGGCCTCGTCATCGACGGCGGCTCGTGGCGTCGCACGCAGCGCCAGGTGCAGACCGCGGCCGACGCCGCGGCGCTCGCCGGCGCGCAGGATCTGCCGATCGACGCGACCGCGAGCTCGACCGCGGTCACCTACGCGCAGCGGAACTTCAGCGGCATCGCGGCGCCGACGATCACGTTTCCGACCGACTCCGGGTGCTCCGCGCACGCCTGCATCGACGTCCGCGCCGCGAAGCCGGTCTCGGGGATCTTCCTGCCGGCGATCAACGCGACGGCACGGGCGCACGCCCGCGCCATGGTCAGCGTCCCGTCGATGATGAAGAACGTCGCGCCCGTCGCGGTCAAGAACACCGTCGCCTGCGCCGTGACCAATCCCGGCTGCTACGGCCAGACGGTGACGCTCACCTTCGACGAGAGCAACGTCAGCTCGAGCAACATCGGCCTGATCGACCTGACGTGCCACTCGACGATCTCGACCGCCTGTGGCTCGGCGTCCGGGATCGGCGGCAGCACGCTGAAGGACTGGATCGAGACCGGCTACGCCGATGCGCTGCCGGCGAACCAGTGGTACGGCGTCAAGACGGGCGAGACGGTCGGTCCGGTCAAGCAGGGCTTCACCGACCGCGTCGGCGTACCGCTCTTCTTCCCGGTCTTCGACACGACCGCGACCTCCGGCGGGAGCGCCTACTACTTCCACGTCATCGGCTGGGCCGCGTTCGTGATCGATCCGACCGGCGTCACCTGGACGTCCCAGAAGCGCCAACTGACCGGCCACTTCGTGACCTACACCGCTACCGACCTCGCCGCCGGCGACCCGATCGGGGGCGCCACCGACTTCGGCGTGCACGTCATCACGCTCACTCAATGAGACCCGAAAGGAACCTGGCATGACGAAATCCCGACTTCGAAACCTCGCGCTGCCGATCGGGCTCGCCGTGCTCGCGGCGGTCCTGGTGGGCCTCTACGTGATCAGCTACCGCAACAGCGTCAACCACGGCGCCGACCTCCAGAAGGTGCTGGTTGCGGCACGCGACATCCCGGCCGGCACGGACGGGGCATCGGTCGCGGGTGGCGGGTACCTCAAGGAGCAGACCGTGCCGCACCGCGCGGTCGTCCCGGGCGCGATCGTGTCCGCCGCGCCGCTGACGAGCCTGGTCGTGTCCGGCACGATCTACAAGGGCGAGCAGGTGACGCTGCGGCAGTTCAAGCCGATCGCCCAGGGCGGGATCTTCGCCAAGTTCTCCGGCAAGGAGCGCGTGGTCGTCGTTCCGGGCGACCCGAACCAGCTGCTCGCAGGCACGGCGTCCGACGGCGATCGCGTCGACGTCGTCGCGAACACGAAGTACACGCTCGGCGGGATCAACCGCGCGACCAGCCGCGTCATCCTCCAGAACCTGCTCGTGCTGAAGGCTGCGAGCGGCTCCGGTTCCGGAGGCGTCGCCGGCTCGCAGACCGCGTCCGCAACGCTGGTGATGACGGACAAGCAGAGCGAGACGATGCTCTGGGCGCTCAAGAACGCGACCTGGTACCTCGTCCTGCGGCCGACGGCCACGCCGCGCGACAGCCAGCCGGGCCTGGAGACGCTCTACTCGTTCCTCAGCCGCGGCCTGCCGGCGAACACCACGACGAAGATCCACGTCGCCGGCGGCTTCCCGGAGAGCGTCGATGGACAGTAACGGCCACAACAACGGCAAGGCGCTCCGCGTCCTGATGAGCGGGCCGGCGGCCGACAGCGTCGCCGCGCTCCTCGAGCACCAGCCGACGATCTCGCTGGTACGCCCGACCGGGCTGATGGAGACCCAGGCTTCCGCGGACGTCGCGCTGCACGTGCTCGAGT
>DASSQG010000125.1:0-5934 GCA_035702625.1 Gaiellaceae bacterium
AGGACGAGCGCGCCGAGGTGATGGTCGAGGACCTCGGCGACAAGGCCGTCGTCGGCGTCAGTCTCTGGGCGCCTGACGAGCCGAGCGCCGAGCGGCTGCAGAGCGAGCTTCGCCTCCGGGCCCACGCGCGACTGCGCGAGGCCGGGGTCTTCGCGTGACGCCCCCGCCGCCCCCAGGGCGCGGACGCCGCCAGGACGACGGCCTCGACGCGCTGCTCCTCCGAGGCCGCCGCCGGCGCTCTCGCACGCAGGGCAAGAAACGACGCCGGGCGACGGTGATCCTGGTCGTGGTGCTCGTGATCGTCGGCGCGGTGATCGCCTCGGGCGTCGGGGCGGTCGCGAAGTTGAGCTCCGACTGCAGCCTGCAGGAGCTGAAGGCGGTCGAGATCGGCCAGAACTCCTTCGTCTACGCGGCCGACGGCTCGCTGCTCGGGTCGATCCCCGCCGAGCGCAACCGCACCCCGGTCATGCTCTGGCGGGTCAGCCCGTGGATGGCGAAGGCGACCGTCGCGATCGAAGACCACCGCTTCTACGAGCACGGCGGCGTCGACTACCAGGGCATCGTCCGCGCGGCCATCAAGGACCTGAGCGCCGGACACGTCGTGCAGGGTGGCTCGACGATCACGCAGCAGCTCGTCCGCAACCTCTACATCTCGAAGGAGCGGACGTTCAAGCGGAAGATCAAGGAGGCCTGTCTCGCGATTCGCCTCTCGCGCGCGCGCTCGAAGGACTGGATCCTCTCGCAGTACATGAACCAGGTCTACTACGGCAACCACGCCTACGGGATCGAGGCCGCGGCGCAGACGTACTTCTCGCGCCACGCGAAGACGCTGACGCTCGCGCAGTCGGCGCTGCTGGCCGGCCTGCCGCAGGCGCCGTCGATCTACGACCCGCTGCACCGGCCGGGCGCGGCGCGGGCCCGCCGCGACGAGGTGCTGCGCGCGATGCTCACCTACGGCGACATCACCCAGCAGCAGTACGACCAGGCGGTCTCCCAGAAGAACCTGCTGCTCCGGCCGGGCCGGCTCTACACGACGATCCGCGAGCCGTATTTCTTCAGCTATGTCCGCGACCAGTTGATCGCCGAGTACGGCGCGAACACCGTCCGCAGCGGCGGCCTGCGCGTGTACACGACGATCAACCCGAGCCTGCAGGTCGCGGCGCGCAAGGCGATCAGGGACACGCTCTACCTGCGCAACGACCCGGCGGCTGCGGTCGTGTCGATCAACCCGGCCAACGGCGCCATCCGCGCGATGACCGCGGTCACGCCTGGCCGCTACGGCAACCAGTTCAACCTCGCCTCGCAAGCGCGCCGGCAGCCCGGCTCGACCTTCAAGACGTTCGTGCTCACGGCCGCGGTCAACGAGGGGATGAACCCGGACACGACCTACTACGTGTCGGCGCCGTTCCACTACCAGCCCGACCCGTACACGCCGGCGTGGGACGTGCAGACGTACGACCACACCTACTCCGGCTCGATCTCGGTGCACAGCGCCACGCTCGCGTCCGACAACACGGTCTACGCCCAGCTGACGCTCGACGTCACGCCGGAGAAGGTCGCCGAGATGGCGCACCGGCTGGGCATCCGCTCGCACCTCGACCCGGTGCCGGCGATGGGTCTCGGCGCCGACGCGATCTCGCCGCTCGAGGAGGCGTCGGCCTACGCGACGCTGGCGGCGGGCGGCATCTACTCGAAGCCGATGGCGATCACCAAGGTCGTGCTGGCGAACGGCAAGGTCGACACCGATGCGGGTTGGGGGCAGCCCGACCGCAAGCGGGTGATCAGCGACGGCGTCGCCTACGAGGTGACGAAGATCCTCGAGGACAACGTCCTGCAGGGCACCGGCGTCGGCGCCTACTTCGGCCGCCCCGCCGCCGGCAAGACGGGGACGACCGACAACCACGCCGACGCGTGGTTCTCGGGCTACACGCCGCAGCTCGAGACGACCGTCTGGGTCGGCTACCCACAGGGCGAGATCCCGATGGAGGACGTGCACGGGAGCACGGTCCAAGGCGGCACGTTCCCGGCGTCGATCTGGCGGCTGTTCATGGAGAAGGCGCTGGCGAACGCGCCCGCGCTGACGTGGCAGTACCCGCGTGACCCGGTCGTGTGGCGGCCGTGGACGCAGGGCCAGTACGGCTCGAGCCTGCGGCCGACCTACACGTACACGCCGAACAACTCGTACTCGCCGACGAGCACGTACACGCCGACGACGCGGGCGACGACGAGCTCGGCCCCACCTCCGCCGCCTCCCCCCGCGACGACCGGGATCACGGTGACGACTGCGCCACCGCCACCGCCGCCTCCCGTCGTGCCGCCGCCTCCTCCGCCTCCGCCGCCTCCGTAACGTGAGGCCGGCGCTGCGCGCCGCGCTCGTGGCGATCCCGATCTACGTCGCCGCGTGCGCCGTCCCGGACGGCGGGCTCTTCCGCGCGGCGCGCTTCCGCGACGTCCACGTCTACCAAGGCTACGCTGAAAGGCTCCTGCACGGCGCGCTGCCGTACCGCGATGTCTTCGTCGAGTACCCGCCGGGCGCATTCGCGGTCTTCATGCCGCCGACCGTGTTCGGTGCCGCCCACTACAACGCGGCCTTCAAGTCGCTGATGGCCCTCTGCGGCGTGGCGACGCTGGTGCTGCTCGCGCTGGTGCTCGCAGAGCTGCGGGCGTCGACGACGAGGACGCGGGTCGCGGTCGGGCTGTTCGCGCTTTCGCCGATCGCGCTCGGGCCGATCTCGCTGAACACGTACGACGCATGGCCGGCGCTGCTGACGATGCTTGCGCTCTGGCTCTTCCTGCGCGGGCGGCTGCTCTGGGCGTTCGCGGTGCTCGGGCTGGCGGTGAGCGCCAAGGTCTACCCGCTCGTACTGGTGCCGCTCGTGCTCTGGTTCGCGTGGCGGCGCGAGGGGCCGCGACGGGCGGCGCTCGGTCTCGGCGCCCTCGTGCTGGTCGCGGCCGCGGTGATCGCGCCGTTCGCGGCGTACGCGCCGCACGGCGTCTACGAGAGCTTCCACGCGCAGGCCACGCGCGGCCTACAGATCGAGAGCCTCGGCGCGTCGTTCCTGCTCGTGCTCGACCGGCTCGGGCTCTACCACGCCCACGTCGTCGAGACGTTCGGCGTCGCGGGCCGCAACCTCTCCGGGGGCACGGCAGACGCGGTCGCCGCCGGGGTGGTGGTGCTCGAGGCCCTCGCGGTCGTGGCGGTCTGGTGGCTCTACGCTCGCGGACGCCACCCGCGCGGAGAGCTGCCGCTTGCATTCGCGGCCGCGGTCGCCGGCTTCCTCGCGTTCACGAAGGTCTTCTCGCCGCAGTACCTCGTCTGGCTGCTGCCGCTCGTCCTCGCCGGCGGCGGCGGGATCGCGATCGCGCTCCTGGCGGCGGCGCTCGTGCTCGCGCAGGTCTGGTTCTTCCACTACCACGCGCTGTTCCGGCTCGACTGGCCGGTGTGGCTGCTGTTCGTGCGCGACCTCGCGATGGTCGCGCTCTACGGCGTGCTGGCGGCCGAGCTCGCGCGGTGGAAGATCAGGATCCCGTCCCGCTCGAAAACGAGCCGCCACTCCGGGTTGCGCCGCAGCCAGGAGAGCTGGACGGCGGTCGGCAAGGGCGCGAGCCGGTCCGCGTAGCCCGGCGAGGTCTCGTCCGCCGCGACCCACTGCGCGTCCTGGATGTACGGGAAGCTGAGGATTCGGCGCCGGGCCGAGAGGTGCGCGCCGAGCGAGTTCGTGGCGCTGACGACCGCGTGCGGCGGGATCAGCTTCAGCGCCTGCGCGGCGATGCGATCGTGCTCGCTCACCTCGGCGGCGTGCGCCTGAACCTGGCTGCCGGCCGGGAACCAGCGCCAGACCGGAACCGGGCCGAGCAGGTAGTTGGCGGCGATGCAGCAGACGACGACGATCGTCACCGCGGGGACGCGCGGCGGCAGCCGCTTCGCGCCGAAGACGGCCGCCGCGACGAGGATCGGGATCAGCCCGGCCGTGTAGTGGAAGCGGATCGAGGTCTGCGTGGTCGCGGCCGAGAGCAGGTTGACCGCAAGCTCCGGGAGCGCCGCCACGAGCATCAGCGGCGCCAGCACGACGAAGCCCGCGAGCGGGAGGACGAGGCGCGCGACGTAGCCGAGCCCGCGGCCCGTGAACGCAGTCGTGAAGATCTTGAGCGGGTCGGTCAGTGCCGTGTGGACGATTCCGCCCGGGGTGCTGCCGACCTCGCTGTAGCGGGTGAAGAAGCTCGACGTGCCCGCGCGGTTGAAGTTCGGGATCACGGCTTCGATCGCGATCAATGAGACCGCGACTCCGGCGATCGCGATCGCCGCGCCCGTCAGCCGGCGCCCGTGCGCGAACGCGTACCAGATCCCGAGGCCCGCCACCACCAGCGCGATCTCCTCCTTGGTCGCCGCCGCGAGCGCCGCGAAGACGGCGAACGGTACGAGCCGGTCCTCGTCCAGGAACCAGATCGCGTACAGGAGCAGCGGGGTCGCGAGCGCCACCGGGTGGAACTCGTTCAGCGTCAGCCACTGCGTCGGCGGGTAGGCGAGGTAGGCCAGCGCGAAGCCGAGGCCGGCGCGCGCGCTGCCGAGGTGCTTGTTCGCGAGCCAGTAGACGGGCAGCGCGCCGAGTGCGACCGCGACCGACTGCGACACGAGCAGCAGGTCCGGGCTCGGCCAGGCGAGCCACAGGGGCGCGAACGCGGCGAGGATCGGGTCGAAGTGCGCGCCGAGCCGCGAGAGCTGGTCGCCGCGGAGGCCGGTGACCTGCAGCGGGTGCCCGTGGGCCGTCGACCAGACCGCCTGCACCATGTTCCCCATGTCGAAGCGGCCGGTCGCGAAAGCGCGGTGGCGCAGGACGGAGAGCGCGGAGAACCCGGCCGCGTAGGCGGCGACGGCCGTCCAGAGCAGGACGGTCGGGCGCAGCGCCCGGTTCACGTGCGCGCGACCGCCCGCTCGATCAGCTCGCGCCAGCGGGCGCCGAGCACGTCCTCGCTCGCGCGTGCTTGGTAGGCCGCCCGGCCGCCCTCCGACAGCCGCCTTGCGAGCTCCGGATCCTGTGCCAGCCGCCGGAGCGCATCGGCGAGCGCTTCGGGGTCGCCCGGCGGGACGAGCAGCGCGCTTTCCCCGTCGACGAGCAGCTCGCGCGCGGCCGGCGTGTCGGCGGTGACGAGCGGCGTCCCACAGGCGAGCGCCTGGAAAGCCTTGTTGGGAATCACGCGCCGCGCCTTGTCGGAGGTGCCGAAGATCCCCAGCGCGCACCCCGCGCGGCGCAACTCCTCGGGAAGGCGCTCGTACTCGACCCACGGCAGCCACTCGACGTTCTCCGGGCGGTCGCGCACGAGGTGCTCGAGCTGCCCCGAGCCGACGAGGCGGAACCGAAGCTCGGGCGCGGAACGGGCTGCGGCGAGGATCGTCTCCAGCCCGTGCAGCGGGATCAGCTTGCCGACGAAGAGGACGGTGAAGGGCTCCGCCGGATCCCATCCGGGCGTGAAGAGCCGGTCCTCGGCGCCGACGAACGCGACCTCGACCTGCCCGGGCGCGAGGTCCGCCAGCGCTGCGAGGTGGTCTGCGTCCGCGCGCGTGTCGGCGACGACGAGGTTGGCCGCCCGTAGCGCGCGCCGGTCGACCGCCGCGAGCGCGCGCGCCGCCGCCGAGCCGGGCCGGAACCGCCCGCGGTCGGCGACGAAGGTGTCCGAGAGCGAGACGAGTGGGTTGAAGACGACCGGCCTCCCGCGCGCGGCGACGCGGGCCGCCGGCAGGTCGAAATGGCCCGGGTACCCGACGAGCAGCGCGTCGAACTGCGTCTGCGGGGGCCTCAGCAGCCGAAGCTCTGCGCCCGCGAGGCGGGTGGCCGCGCCGAGGCCGGCACTCCAGTTGTCGCGCCGTCCGTCCCAGACCGGCACGTGGCGCTCCTCGACGGTGACCCCGGCGCGCCGCAGGCACGAGATCACCTG
>DASSQG010000126.1:0-5741 GCA_035702625.1 Gaiellaceae bacterium
CTGACCGGCTGGCAGGCGCACGAGCGGCCGTTCGCATTCGAGCCGGAGCAGGCGTACGCCGAGGGGGCGTGGCGCTTCCTGACCGGCACGCCGAACGTTCCGGCCCTGTACGCGGCGACAGCGGGCTACGACGTGATCGAGGAGGTCGGCGTCGACCGCGTCCGGGAGCGCTCGCTCGAGCTGACGACGCTGCTGATCGAGCTGCTCGACGAGACCGGCTTCCCGGTCGGCAGCCCGCGCCACCCGGCTCGCCGAGGCGGCACGGTCGCCGTCAAGCCGCCCGGGCACGAGCGCATCGGCCGCGGGCTTCTCGAGCGCGGCGTGATCATCGACTGGCGCCCCGACGTCGGCCTCCGGCTCGGGCCGCACTTCTTCACCAGCGACGACGAGGTCCGCTTCGCCGTCGAGCAGATCGTCGAGCTCGCGGGCGCTCAGAGCGCGAGCTTGCGGGCGTAGGACACGGCTAAGCGCTCTCGCCGACTTCGAGCTCGAGGCTCAGCGTGCGTCGGCGGGCGCCCAGACCTGCCAAACACGGCGGCCGTCGCGGAAGAGCCCTTCTAGTCGCTCGCGGTCCTTGAGCGTGTCCATCGTCGACCAGAACCCGTCGTACTTGATCGCGAGCAGCTGGCGATCCTCGATCAGCCTGCCGAGGATTTCGGGCAGATCGTCACCCTCGTGCACGTAGTCGAAGACGTGCCGGTCGAAGATGAAGAAGCCGCCGTTGATCCAGAGCTCCGACTGCGCGACGTCGTGGAAGCCGGTGACGGCACCGTGCTCGTCGCTCGTGACGACGTTGAACGAGTAGTTCGGCGGTACGGCCAGGAGGCTCCCGAGCCTGCCGCTCTCCTCGCGCGTGCGAATGAGCGTGGGCAGGTCCGCGTCGGTGAGCGTGTCGCCGTAGGAGGTGAGGAAAACGTCCTCGTCGATCGCGCCGCGCGCGGCGGCGAAGCGCTCGCCGATGCTCGCGTCGAGGCCGGTGTCGAGGAACTCGATCTCCCAGCCGTTGCGCTCGAACTCCGGGTCGCCGAAGTAGTCGCGGATGCCGTCGCCGCGGTAGCCGAGGAGGAGCACGAACCGGTGGTGCCCGAAGTGGGCGTAGTAGCTCATGATGTGCCAGAGCAGCGGGCGGCCGCCGATGGATGCCATCGGTTTCGGGAGGCGCTCGGAGAAGCTGTCGAGCCGCATGCCCCGTCCGCCGCAGAAGATCACGACCTTCACGACAGGCCTACTGTAGGGCGATTCGCGCGGATTGCCATCACTCTCCCAGGGAGGCGAGGAGCTGCTGCGCGTACGCCGGCGCCGTCGGCTCGTCCTCGTGCTTGAAGTAGCAGTGGAGGCGAACGCCGTCCTCGAGCATGGGCCGCAGGCGCGCGGCCCATGCTTCTAGCTGCTTGGCCGAGTACGGCGGTTCGCGGAACCGGAGGTAACGGAACGGCGCCGCGGCCTCGACCGCTCCCACGCGCACGGCGTTGGCCGGGAGCTCGGCTTCGATCCCTTCCCAGGACTCGTGCCGGAAGTCCAGCGCGAGCTCGAGCGCCGGGTCGAACGACCCGAGCACGAGCGCCAGCAGGCCCTCGTCGCGCGCCGAGGAGACGAGCACCCGGATCGGGCCGAGGCGCTCGCCGAGGAGGCCGACGCGCTCGGAGAACGTGCCGAGGTCGGAACGCAGGTGGGCGTTCAGCTTCGGGGCGAAGCGGAAGCCCGGCGGTGTCTGCTCCGTCCACCGCTCGAACAGCTCCTCGCGCGGCAGGCGATATCCCGTCGTGTTCAGCTCGACCGTCGAGAAGCGCTGCGAGTAGTAGCGGAGGAAGTCTCCGGGCTTCGTCTCGGCCGGGTAGAACCCCGGCTTCCAGGTCGGGTAGGACCAGCCGGAGGTGCCGACATACACCCCCGCTAGACTCGCCCGCGTGGCGGTCACGGCCGAAGTGATACCCGACGGCACCATTCCGGTCCTCGACCACGGCTTCGTCCGGCTCGACGCCGCGATGGCCGACGACCTCTCGGTCGTCAACGGCGCGCGGGTCAGCTTCGCCCGCCACAAGGAGGCCATGGACGAGTCGGACGAGGGCCTGATCCGCTTCCTGATGCGCGAGCGCCACGGGACGCCGTTCGAGCACAACTCCTTTCGATTCCACGTGCGCTGCCCGATCTTCGTCGCGCGCGAATGGTTCCGGCACCGCGTCGGGTCGTTCAACGAGTTCAGCCTGCGCTACGCGCGCGCGACCGACGACTTCTACGTGCCGGAGGCCGAGGACGTGCGGACGCAGGTCGGCAAGCCCGGCGCGTACTCGTTCGAGACCGTCTCGGACGAGATCGCGGCGGCGACGCGCGACAAGCTCCAGGCCGTCTACGAGACCGCGTACCTGGCGTACGAGCAGCTGGTCGGGCTGGGCGTCGCGCGCGAGCTCGCGCGGTGCGTGCTGCCGGTCGGCGCCTACACCGAGTTCTACTGGACGGTCAACGCGCGCTCGCTGATGAACTTCCTCTCGCTGCGCAACTCCGAGACGGCGCAGCGCGAGATCCGCCGCTACGCCGAGGCGTGCGAGCAGTTCCTCGAAGAGCAGATGCCGGTCACGTACGCGGCCTTCGTCGCGAACGACCGAACCGCGCCCTGAACGACCTAACCGCGTCCTAGATCTTCGCCGTCCTCAGCACGACCGGGTGCGCCGCCGTGCCGCGCCCCTCGCGCGTGACGATCCAGCCGCTGTAGCTGCGCAGGTTGTAGGGCGCGTTCAGCCGGACGCTGTCGCCGCTCGTGAGCCGGAAGGTGCCGCAGGTGGCGACGGCCTTGCCGTGCCGGGTCAGGTACATCTCGTAGAACTGCCCTTCCGGCAGCTGCTTGAGGCCGTGCACCGTGACCTTCAGCGGCCAGTTGCCGTTCGAGTCGTCGCTTCCGATCTTGATCACTGCGGAGGCGTTCGACGCGAACGTCGTCCCGTGCATCGCCACCGAGTACTTGGTCGGGAACTGCTGGCCGCGGTGGTTGCCGGCGACGAAGCCGCCGACGAACGCGATCAGCGCGAGCGCGGCGGCGAGCGCGAGGGCCAGCCCGGTCCGGCGCCGGGGCAGGAAGGCGACCGGGCTGTCCTCGCGAGGCGCGGGCGTCGGCTCGGCAAGACGCGGCGGGAGCTCGGGCGGCGGCCCGGCGGCGATGAGCAGGTCGTGGACGCGCTCGAGGCGCGCGGCCTCCTCGGGGCTCAGGTCGTCCCCGCCGGCCAGTTCGTCGAAGTTCGGTTCGCGGTTCATCCCAGCTCCTCTTCGAGCAGCGTCGCCAGCCGGGCGAGCGCGGCCCTCGTACGGGTCTTGACGGTGCCGAGCGGAATTCCCAGGAACTCGGCGATCTCCGACTGCGAGAGCCCGCTCCAGTACGCGAGCTCGATCACGCTCCGCTCGTTCGTGCTCAGCTCCTCGAGCGCGCGGTGGATGCGCCAGGCCGTCCAGCCGGCCTCGGCGCGCTCGGCGGGTCCGGCCTCGCCCGACGGCGAGTCCGGCACCTCGCTCGGTGTCTCCGTTCGCGCGCGCCCGCGGTCGGTGATCGCGTTGCGCGCGACCGCGTAGAGCCACGGGGCGCCGGGGCCGCGCTCGGGCTTGTAGCTCCGGGCGGCGCGCCAGATCGACGCGAAGGTCTCCTGCACCGCGTCCTCGGCGCGGCCGCGGTCGCCGAGTCGCCGGAGGGCGAGCCCGAAAACCGGCCGTGAGTAGCGGCGGTAGAGCACCTCGAAGGCGCCGCGGTCGCCGTCCGCCGAGCGGACGATCAACTCGCCGTCGCTGAGCTCGCTTGCTGCCACCGGCGGAATCGTGGCCCTTTCCGCGCGGCGCGGCAAGCGGGGTGAGTCGAGCGCAAGTTCCATCACAGCTTTCTACGGGCCGAAAGGCGTGCCGGATTTGAGCGCGCGGCCGCCGTCGACGAACAGCGTGGCGCCGGTCACGAAGTCCGCGCCGGCGAGGTACGCGACGGCGGACGCGACGTCGTCCGGGGAGCCGACGCGGGCGAGCAGCGTCTCGTCCGCGCGCCGTTCCTCCTGCTCGCGTTCGACCGCCACGGGCCCGGGCGCGACGCCGCAGACGCGCACCTCGGGCGCGAGCGCGCGCGCGAGCACGCGCGTGAGCATGGCCTGCGCAGCCTTGGCAGCGGAGTGCGCGACGAATGCCGGCCACGGCTGGTAGCCGGCGACGTCCTCGATGTTCACGACGCAGCCGCGGCTCGCCCGCAAGTGCTCGGCCGCCGCCTGGGTGACGAAGAAGGTGCCTTTCGCGGTCGCGCCGAACGCCGCGTCCCAGTCGGCCTCGGTCAGCTCGGCAAACGGCTTCGGGTGGAAGCCCTCGCCGGCGCAGTTGACGAGCAGGTCGAGCCCGCCGAGCTCGCGCACCGCCCGTTCCACGAGAGCGCGCGCCCCCTCCGGCCTCGAGACGTCGCCGTCGCCGCGGCCGGCGGCCAGCACCGACCAGCCGTCGCGCTCGAGCCGCTGGACGATCGCCTCGCCGACGCGGCCCCTTCCTCCCGTCACGAGCGCCTTCACGCGACGAGTCTAGGCACGGCGCAAGTTGCGCCCGTATGCGGCGACTTCTCTCGCATGAAGACTCTCGCGATCGCACTCGTCCTCGGCGCCGCGCTCGCCACTGCCGCGAGCGCCGCCGCGCCGACCCTGACCCTGACCTCCAGCGCGACCGTGGTCGCGTACGGCAAGCCGTTGACGCTGTCCGGTCAGCTCACAGGCGGCAAGCCGAGCCAGACGGTCACCGTCGACGGGACGGTGTGCGGCACGAGCCGGGCGACGAAGGTCGCGAGCGTGAAGACGACCGCCAGCGGGGCCTACTCGGCGGCTGTCACGCCGACGGGCGGCACGACCTACCAGGCGACGTACAAGAACGTGAAGAGCGCCGGCGTCTCGGTCACGGTCAAGCCGGTCCTCGCGCTCTCCAAGAGCGGCGCCACCTGGACGGCGAAGGTGACCGCGGGCCAGGCGCTGACCGGGAAGGCAGTCCTCTTCCAGCGGTACGTCAAGAAGACGAAGCGCTGGAAGCAGGTAAAGCGCGTGCTGCTGACCGTGAGCGCGGCAGGTGCGACGAAGCCGACGACGATCAGTTCCGCGACCTTCACGGCGAAGCTTGCGCGCGGCACGCGCGTGCGGCTGCTGATCACGACGGCGCAGGCTGCGCCCTGCTACGTCACCGCGGCGAGCCCGTCGCTGCGCGCCTAGGTCTGCTCCGCCAGGGCGCGCTCGTAGTTCGCGGTGACGGCGTCCCAGTTGACGACGTTCCACCACGCCTCGAGGTAGTCCGGTCGGCGGTTCTGGTACTTGAGGTAGTACGAGTGCTCCCAGACGTCGATCCCGAGGATCGGGACGTCGTCGTTCAGGATCGGCGAGTCCTGGTTGGGCGTCGAGTAGAGCGCCAGGGCCGTCCCGTCGTGCACGAGCCAGGTCCAGCCGGAGCCGAAGCGCTTGACCCCGTTGTCGTTCACGGCCGCCTTGAAGTCGCCGAAGCTCCCCCAGAGGTCGTTGATCGCGTCGCCGAGCGCGCCCGACGGCTCGCCGCCGCCGTCCGGCCCCATGATCTCCCAGAAGAGCGAGTGGTTCGCGTGGCCGCCGGCGTTGTTGCGCACGGCCATCTGCTTGTCCTGGGGGAGGACCTCGAGGTTCGTCAGCACCTGCTCGACCGACATGTCGGCGAGCTCGGTCCCCTCGAGCGCCTTGTTCGCGTTGTCCACGTACGCCTGGTGGTGCTTGTCGTGGTGGACG
>DASSQG010000127.1:0-8591 GCA_035702625.1 Gaiellaceae bacterium
GCCTCACCCAGGCGGGCCATCTCGGCCAGGCCCCGCGCGATCAGCGCCGCCTTCGCGTTGTCGCCGAGCCGCAGGCCGTCGACGCCGCCGGCCGCGAGCGCGATCACGTTCTTCGCGGCCGCGCAGAGCTCGACGCCGACCAGGTCGTCGTTGACGTAGACGCGGAAGGCCATCGAGTTCACCGCCTGCTGCAGCTCCTCCGCCAGCCGTGCGTTCTCGCTCGCGATCACCGCCGCGGCCGGCAGACCGTCGGCGATCTCCTCGGCGAAGTTCGGCCCCGACAGCACCGCGAAGCCACGGCGCTCGACGAGCTTCGAGAGACGCCCGCCGCTCGCCGGGTCGAGGCCCTTCGTCAGGCTGAGCACCGGCGCCGCCCCGGGGAGCACCCGCACGACCTCACCGAACGCCCGGCTCGGCACCGCGACGACGTGCAGGTCGGCACCGGCGAGCGTCGGGTCGTCGAGCGTCGTCGCCGAGACCCCGCTCAGGTCGACGTCGGGCAGGTAGCGCGGGTTCCGGCCGGTCTCCTCGATCTCGCGCGCCTGCTCCGGGTCGCGCGTCGCGAGCGTCACGTCGTGACCGCGCGCGGCGAGCAGCGACGCGAACGCCGTCCCCCAGGCACCGGCACCGACAACCGCCGCCCTCATGCGCGGCGCACGAAGTCGATCGACACGGGCACGCCCTCGAGCTCGAACCGCTCGCGGAGCTGGTTCTCGACCCAGTAGCCGTAGTCGCGTGTCACCAGCCCCGGATCGTTGACATAGAAGCGGAAGCGCGGCGGGCGCTGCTGCACCTGCGTGCCGTAGAGCAGGTTCAGGCGCCGGCCGTTGCGCGACGGCGGCTCGCGAGCCTCGCGCAGCTCGGCGAGGAAGCGGTTCAGCTCGCCGGTGGAGATGCGCGACGAGTGCTTCTCGAACTGCTCCTCGATCCGGTCGAGTAGGCGCGAGATGCCGCGCCCCGTCTTCGCGCTGACGGTGACCATCGGCGGGCGCTGGCGCAGGCGCGCCGCGATCCGCGGACGGATGTCCTCGATCGCCGTCTCCGAGATGTCCCACTTGGACAGGACGACGATCGTCGAGTCCTGCGCCTTGCGCGCGACGTCGGCCACGGCGAGATCCTGGTCGACCAGCCCTTCGGAGGAGTCGACGAGGACGAGGGCGACATCTGCCCGCTCGGCCGCCGCGAGCGCACGCAGCTCCGAGTAGTACTCGATGCCCTGGCGCTGCCTGCGCTTGCGGCGCATGCCGGCCGTGTCGACGAGAACGAACGTGCGCTGGCCGCGCTGGAGCACGGTGTCGATCGCGTCGCGCGTCGTGCCCGGCGTCTCCGAGACGATCACGCGTTCCTCGCCGAGCAGCGCGTTCAGCAGGCTCGACTTGCCGACGTTCGGCCGGCCGAGGATCGCGACGCGGATCGCCTCCTCCCCCACCTCCTGCGGGCCGCTGCCCGGGAGCATCGACACGACCGCGTCGAGCAGGTCGCCTGTGCCGTGGCCGTGCTGCGCGGAGACCGGAATCGGGTCGCCGAGCCCTAGCCGGTGGAACTCGAGCGCGAGCGCGTCCTGGCGCGGGTCGTCGATCTTGTTGGCGAGCAGGAGGACAGGCTTGCGCGCGCGGCGGAGGATCGCCGCCAGCTCCTCGTCGCCGGGCATCACGCCCGCGCGGGCGTCGACGACGAACAGCACGAGGTCGGCCTCGGCGATTGCGGCCTGCGCCTGGTCGGCGATCGAGCGCGTGATCGGCGCGGGGTCGGCGATGTCGACGCCGCCGGTGTCGATCAGGCGGAAGCGCCGGCCGTTCCAGTCGGCGACGATCTCCTTGCGGTCGCGTGTGACGCCCGGCGTCTCGTGCACGACGGCGTCGCGCGACTCCGTCAGCCGGTTGACGAGCGTCGACTTGCCGACGTTCGGGAAGCCGACGACGGCGACGGTTCCCGCGAGCGGGGCGGGGCTCTCGGCGGGAGCCTCGTCGAGCTGCTCGTTGTCTGTCGAACTCATCGCTGCACGGCACCAGGCGGTGGCGCGATGTTAGGCGTACATCCCGCGTCGTGACGATTCCGTCACGGTGTCTGACACCGGCCGACGCCGCAGAAGCCGTGCACGCAGTCCGAACTGTGGAACGTTCGTGACGCCTCAGGCACGCGTCTGACACCGGGGGGAGCCGGCCGCTGCGCTAGGCGGGCTGGCGTGCCCGAACCAGCTCTTCGATGCGGCCGACCACGTCCTCGACGTCGAGGGCGGTCGTGTCGATCTGGATCGCGTCCTCGGCGGGACGCATCCGGGCCGCGTCGCTCTGGTCACGCAGGCGGAGGTCGGTCGCGAGCACGTCGGCGCCGATTTCCGGCCGCTCCGCGAGGCGCCGGTTCGCGCGCACGTCGCGGTCGGCGTTCAAGTAGACCTTCACCGCTGCATCGGGCGCGACCACCGTGCCGATGTCGCGGCCCTCGATCACCACGTTGCCGTCGTCGGCAAGCTCGCGCTGCCGCTCGCGCATCACCTGGCGCACCGGCTGGTGCCGCGCCACGACCGGCACGAGGCTGTCGATCTCGGCCTTGCGGATCGAGGAGGTGACGTCGGTGTCGGCGATCGTCACCCGCCCGCGCTCGTCGAAGCTGACCGGGTTGGCGACCGCGAGCTGCCCCAGCTCGTCGCCGTTTGCGAGCGCGATGCCGCGCTGCCGCGCGAGCCACGTCAGCGCGCGGTACATGGCGCCGGTGTCGAGATAGCGGAAGCCCAGCCGCTCGGCGAGTTGCCGGGCGACCGTGCTCTTGCCGGCACCCGCCGGCCCGTCGATGGCGACGATCATCGTTGTGTGACCGAGTCGAGCAGCTCGAAAAACCCGGGGAAGCTTACAGCGACCGCTTCCGGGTCTCCGAGCTCGACGCCGTCCCGCGAGACGAGCCCCGCGACCGCCCCGAGCATCGCGATGCGGTGGTCGCCGTGCGAGGCCATCGAGCCGCCGCGGAAGCGGGTCGGAACGCCCCTGACGGTAAAGCCGTCCTCGGTCGCGGCGATCCGGACGCCGAGCGCCCGCAGCGAGGTCGTGACCGTCTCGATCCGGTCAGTCTCCTTGACGCGGAGCTCGCGCGCGCCCTGAACCCTGCTCTCGCCCCGGGCGCACGCGGCCGCGAGCGCGAACAGCGGCAGCTCGTCCACGAGCAGCGGCACCTCGTCCGCGTTCACGGCGGTCGCGGTGAGCTCGGCCGAGCGCACCTCGAGGTCGCCGACCGGCTCGCCGCCGCTCTTGTGCCGGTGGAAGATCGTCACGCGCGCGCCCATGCGCGCGAGCACGTCGAGCAGCCCGGTGCGGCGCGGGTTGAGGCCCACGTCGTGGATCGTCAGCTCCGACCCCGGCAGCAGGCTGGCGGCGACGACGAAGGGCGCGGCCGCGGAGAAGTCGCCCGGCACGGCGACCTCACGTAGGCGCAGCCGCTCCGCCGGGCCGACGGAGATGCGGCGCTGCTGGCGCCGCACCGCCACGCCTGCGGCTTCGAGCATCAGCTCGGTGTGGTCGCGCGTCGGGAGCGGTTCGACGACCGTGGTGCGGCCGGCGGCGTAGAGGCCGGCGAGCAGGATGCACGACTTCACCTGCGCGCTCGCGACGGGCAGCTCGTAGCGGATCCCCTTCAGCTCGCCACCGTCGATTGTCAGCGGCGGCGATCCGTCGGTCGTCTCGACACGCGCGCCCATCTGCCGCAACGGCTCGGCGATGCGCTCCATCGGCCGCCGCCGGAGCGAGTCGTCGCCGGTCAGCTCGAAGCGGCCGGGCTGTCCCGCAAGGATCCCCGCGAGCAGCCGAACCGTCGTGCCCGAGTTACCGCAGTCGATCGGCTCGGCGGGCTCGCGCAGGCCCCGAGGGCCCACGCCTTCGACTCGGAGCGCGTCGACCTCGTCGTCGTGGACGGTGACGCCGAGCGCGCGGACGGCGGCGATCGTCGACTCGGTGTCGGCCGAGCGCCCGAAGCCCCGGACGGTCGTCTCGCCGTCGGCGATCGCCCCCAGCAGCACCGAGCGGTGCGAGACGGACTTGTCACCCGGCACCGCGATGTGTCCGCGCAGCGACGCCGCGGGCGCGATCCTCATTCGCCGAGCACCGGCGAGACGACGACGCCGTAGCCCTGCGACTCGAGCAGCGCCGCCGCGCGCTCCGCCTCGCCGGCGCCGGTGACGAGCAGCGTCAGCGTGCCGCCGCGGTCCGGCGAGACGTGGTGGAGTTCGAAGTCCTCGATGTTGATCCGCTGGGCGCCGAGCGCCTGCGTGATGCCGGCGAGCACGCCGGGCCGGTCGGGCACGTGGACGCGCAGCTGCTGCAGCTCGCCCGGATCCGGGAACGCCCCCTGGAGCATCCGGCGGCGGTTGTCGGAGGCCTCGCCGATCCAGCGCGCGACGAAGCCGGCGTCCCGCGCCTCGAGTGCGGCCTCGAGCTGCTCGAGTCGGCGGCGGTGCTCGCCAAGGGCGCCGCGGAGCGCCTCCGTGTTCTCGAGGAAGATGTCGACCCAGATGCGCGGGTTCGCGCCGGCCACGCGGGTCATGTCGCGCAGCGAGCCGCCGGCCGCGGCGAGCGGCTCGTAGCCCTCGACACGCGTCGAACCGGCCTGGTTGACGAGCAGGTTCGCGAGCGCGTGCGGCAGGTGGCTCGTCAGCGCGACGAGCCGGTCGTGCGCCTCGGGGTCGATCGCGACGGGCGTGGCGCCGAGCGCCGAGACGAAGCCGTGGACGAGCCGGTAGCGCTCGGGGTCGGTCTGCGCGGTCGGCGTGAGGAACCAGGTCGCGCCGTCGAACAGGTCGGCGGTCGCGTGCTCGGGGCCGTGCGCCTCGGAGCCGGTGACCGGGTGGCCGCCGACGAAGTTCGCGTGAGTCAACGCCTCGCCGAGGTTCGACTTCGTCGAGCCGACGTCCGTGACCGTGACCTCGGCGCCGACGGCCTCGCGCAGGACCGAGCCGAGCGCGGTCACCGGGACGGCGACGACGACGAGCTCGCAGTCGGCGAGCAGCTCGTCGGCCGCGATCGCAGTCTGGTCGACTGCGCCGCGCTCGCGCGCCACCTCCGCGACGTTGTCGTAGAAGTCGTAGCCCTCCACCAGCGGAACGCCGGCCCGCTTCGCGGCGAGCCCGACGGACGCCCCGATCAGGCCGGTGCCGATGATCCCGAGCCGCTTGACCTCCACCGGCCCAGGCTAACCGCGCCGAAGCCCGGGCAGCAGGGAACAGGCGGGTCCCATCCCCAACCCCCACCCACCCGGGGATGCGCTCACGCTAGCGCTCACGTTGTGACGTGTCTGTGACGGGATCGCGCCGAAGGTGTGACGTTTCGTCCCCAGCCGGCGGCCGCGCGCCGCTGTCAGCCGATCTCGCGACCGAGCAGCTCCGCGACCTCGCGCACCTCGCGTGCGAACTCGCCGAACTCGGCGGTCGGAATCTGCTGCGGCCCGTCGCAGAGCGCCTCCTCGGGCGACGGGTGCGACTCGACGATGATCCCGTCCGCGCCGACGGCCGCGGCAGCCCGTGCCAGCGGCAGCACCAGGTCGCGCCGGCCGGCTGCGTGCGACGGGTCGACGATCACCGGCAGGTGCGTCTCGTGCTTCAGCACCGCGACCGAGCCGAGGTCGAGCGTGTAGCGCGTTGTCCGCTCGAACGTCTTGATTCCGCGCTCGCAGAGCACGATCCGCTCGTTCCCCTCACGCGCGACGTACTCCGCCGCCATCAGCAGCTCCTCCACCGACGCCGAGGGGCCGCGCTTGAGGAGCACGGGCTTGTCCGCGCGCCCCACCTCGGCCAGGAGCATGAAGTTCTGCATGTTGCGGGCGCCGATCTGGATCACGTCGGCGGCGTCAAGCACGGCCTCCACGTGGCGCGGATCCATCAGCTCGGTCACGACGGGCAAGCCTGTCTCTGCGCGGGCCTCGCGCAGGATCACGAGCGCGTCCTCCCCGAGCCCCTGGAACGTGTACGGCGACGTCCGCGGCTTGAAGGCGCCCCCGCGCAGCCAGGTCGCGCCCGCCTCGTTCACGGCGCGCGCCGTCTCCAGCGTCTGCTCGCGGTACTCGACCGTGCACGGGCCCGCGATCAGCCCGAAGAAGTGGTCGCCGACCTTGCGCCCGTCGACGTCGACGATCGTCGGCTCGGGCGAGACCTCGCGCGAGACGAGCTTGTACGGCTTCAGGATCGGCAGCACCTGCTCGACGCCGGGGTAGCCCTCCAGCGGCAGGGTCGCCAGCAGCTCGCGCTCGCCGATCGCGCCGATCACGGTGGACTCGCGCCCGCGTGTGACGCGCGCGTCGACACCGGCCTCCTGCAGCCGCGCCAGCACGTGTTCGGTCTGGTCCGGCGTCGCGCCGGTGGCCATCACGATCAGCAGCTCGGGGGATCCGTTCGTCGCCATCAGGTCGTCGGTAAAGGTAGTTGCGATACTGGGCGCCATGCGGATCTTCAGCGGAATCCAGCCCACGGGCGCGAAGCACCTCGGCAACTACATCGGCGCCATCCGGAACTACGTCGCGCTGCAGGACCGCGGCGAGGCGTTCTTCTGCATCGTCGATCTGCACTCGATCACGACCGACTACGAGCCCGACGAGCTGCGCGAGTCGACGCTGTCGCTCGCGGCGCTCCTGTTCGCCTCCGGCCTCGATCCCGACCGCTGCACGATGTTCGTCCAGAGCCACGTGCGCGCGCACGCCGAGGCGGCTTGGCTGCTCGGCTCGGTCACGAGCTACGGCGAGCTCCGCCGGATGACGCAGTTCAAGGACAAGGCCGACCAGCAGGAGTTCGTCTCGGCCGGTCTCTTCAGCTACCCGGTGCTGATGGTCGGGGACATCCTGCTCTACCAGACCGACCTCGTCCCGGTGGGCGACGACCAGCGCCAGCACCTCGAGCTCGCGAGGAACGTCGCCGAGCGCTTCAACGCCCGCTTCGGGGAGACCTTCAAGGTGCCGGACGCGATGATCCCCGAGGTCGGCGGCCGCGTGATGGACCTGCAGGAGCCGACGAAGAAGATGTCCACGACGGGCGGCACGGCGCAGGGAACGGTGCAGGTGCTCGACCCGCCGGACACGATCCGCAAGAAGTTCCGCAGCGCCGTCACCGACTCGGGGACGGACGTCCGCCACGAGCCGAGGGAGAAGGCGGGAATCTCGAACCTGATCGAGATCCTCTCGATCATGGGCGGCGACGAGATCCCGGCGATCGAGGCTCGCTACGACGGCGGCGGCTACGGCGCGTTCAAGTCCGACGTCGCGGAGGCGGTCGTCGCGGTGCTCGACCCGATTCGCACGCGCTACGAGGAGCTGCGCTCCGACGAGGCGCAGCTGCATCAGCTCCTGGCCCGCGGCGCCGAGAAGGCCCGCGAGGTCTCGGCGCCCACGCTCGAGCAGATGTACGAGCGCATGGGCTTCGCCCGCCCGTAAGGACCAAAAACGAACGGCCCCTCCGGAGAGGGGCCGTTCGTGGGTCAGATGTTCGCGGCGCGCTAGTGCGCGTCGAACACGTTCGAGAGGCTGTTCATCGCCGCGTCGCGCGTGCTGAGCGGCTGCAGGCCGTAGCGCTGCTCGATCGTCGCCAGCACCGCGGTCGTGTCGTACTCGGTGTGATCGACGACCGACGGCCCCTTGATGAACGGGGAGACGACGAGCGCCGGAATGCGCGTCCCCGGGCCCCACTGGTCGTGCGGGCCGTTGTCGTTGCCCTGGCCGGGCGGCGGGACGTGATCCCACTGGCCGCCGAACTCGTCGTAGGTGACGAGCACGAGCGTGTCCTGGGCGCACTTGCCGTTCTCGATCGCCTGCAGCAGGTCGACCAGGTGGTCGCTGCCGTCGGGCTCGCTCGCGTAGCCGGGGTGCTCGTTCTCCTCGCCGATCGGCTTCACGAAGCTGACCGGCTTGAGGTTGCACTTGCTCTGCGAGCTGCTCGCGTCCTGGATGAACTCCTGCTCGTCGCGCAGGTGCGCGGCGCGGTTCGCCAGGCCAGCGGCGGTCTGGGTCGAGAAGGCCGCGTAGTAGTTGAACGGCTGGTGGTGGTACTGGAACAGGTTGTCCGGGCACTCCGGCCAGTGCGAGACGCCGGGGTCGACGTTCGGGTCGGAGCAGCCGGTCGGCGTCGGGGACGGGCCGGCACCGTTCGTCCAGCCGGGCGCGCCGACGTTGCCGTTGGCGTTCGACCAGCCGCCCGAGTACCAGGCCCAGTCGACGCCCGCCGCGTTCAGCCGGTCGCCGATCGTCGGGTTCGTCTGCAGGGGCAGCTTGGCGCCGAAGAGACCTGATGGCTGGTTTGTGGGCTGCTGCGTGTTGACGCTGTAGTCGCCGCAGGCGAGCCATGTACGCGTCGTCGGCAGGCCGCACTGCTGCGTGAGGACGCCGTTGACGAGGCCCGTGTCCGGCGAGACGTACTCCGGACCCATGCCCGGCGGCTGGTTCGACGCGGGCGGGTTGACGAGCGTCGGGCTGCCGTTGCGGTCGAGCACGGAGTGCGTCGCGTTCGCCGGGCAGCCGTTGGCCGGGCTGCAGACGGGCGTCGCCGCCGCGATCAGCCACTGGTGGTTCAGGTACGAGCCGCCGAACGCGGCCTGGAAGAAGTTGTCCAGGATCGCGTACTTCGGGTG
>DASSQG010000128.1:0-2732 GCA_035702625.1 Gaiellaceae bacterium
CCGCGACCGGCGCAAGATCCTGCTGGGTGCCGGCGTGAGCATCCTGATCGTCGGGCTCCTCATCCTCGTCGTGCGCCGCTTCGCCGGCAACTACCTCGTCGACCAGCTGACCAACAATCCTGACGCGAAGAAGGCCGTCACGGCGTCGTGGGCGATCGGCACGCAGCTGCTGCGAAACGTCGGCGAGAACGCGATCATCTACGGGCTCGTCGTGATCTTCGCCGCGTGGATCGCCGGGCCGTCCCGCCCGGCGACGTGGTGCCGGCGGGTGTCGGCGCCGACGATCCGCAACCACCCGGTCGTGCTCTACTGCGCCGTCACGCTCGTGCTGATCCTCGTCCTGCTCGCCGGGCCGACGGACGGGCAGCGCGTCTACCCGCTCCTCATCCTGTTCGCCCTCGCATACGTCGGCACCGAATGGCTCCGGCGCCGGACAGTCCACGAGTTCCCGGCCGAGCCGGCCCACGCCGAGCTACCGGCTGCCTGACCGTTCATCCCGTTCGGGCGATGAGCGGCGCGGCTTGCTGCGGTGGACTGCCGCCATGACGCCCACACCGCACACGCTGGCCGGGGCCTCCGCGACGCTCGTCGTCGCGCTCGCGATGCTCCGCATGGGCCTGCGCCGGAACCTGCTCGCCGTTCGGCCGACCAGCCGCCGCTGCGCGTCCTGCCGGCGGCGGATCGAGACGCCGTACTGCCCCCACTGCACGCGCTGAGCGCCGGCAGGCAGGAGTGCCGGAGCCCGCTCAGCCGCTGAGCCTGACCTGGCTCGGGCACAGCACCGTCCTGCTCGAAGCCGCGGGAGCCCGGGTGCTCACCGATCCGCTGCTGCGCCCGCGCGTGCTGCACCTCCGCCGCGTCGCGCCGCCGGCCGGCGCGCTCGACGGCGAGCTCGACGCGGTGCTCATCTCGCACGTGCACTACGACCACCTCGACCTCGGCTCGCTCCGGCGGCTGCGCGTGAAGCGCTTCGTCGTCCCGCGAGGGGCGGCCCGCCTCCTCGCTCGCCGCGGGCTCAACCCCGTCGTGGAGCTGGGCGAAGGTGACGAGCTCCCGCTGAACGGCGTCACGGTGCAGGCAACCCACGCGGCGCACCCGGCGCGGCGCTGGGTCGGCGCCTCGGCCTCGGTCGGGTACGTCGTCGCCGCGCCGGAGCGCGTCTACTTCGCGGGCGACACCGACCTGTTCGACGGCATGCGCCGGCTCGCGCCCCTCGACGTCGCCCTGCTGCCCGTCGCGGGTTGGGGCCCGCGCGTCGGCCCCGGCCACCTCGACCCGAGGCAGGCAGCCGAGGCGCTGCGGCTGCTCCAACCCAGGGTTGCGATCCCGATCCACTGGGGGACGTACCTGCGGATGGGGATGCGCCGCGACCGCGACGGCCTGCGCGAGCCGGCAGAGCGGTTCGAGCGCCTGGCCGGCGAGCTCGTGCCTGAGGTCTCTGTGCGGATCCTCGAGCCGGGCGAGACGCTCGTGCCTTCGGGAGCGCCCGCGTGAAACTCCTGCGCAAGCCGCTGACGAAACGGCTGCTGCTCGGCGCGGCGAGCCTCGCGATCGTCGTCGCGACCTTCGTCTACTTCCTGCCGACGATCGCGAACTACGGCCAGGTCTGGGGCGTGGTCAAGGAGCTCTCGTGGCAGCAGATCCTGCTGCTGCTTGCCGCGACGGCCGTCAACCTCGCCACCTTCGCGCCGCCCTGGATGGTGGCCCTGCCGGGGTTGAGGTTCATGCAGGCGTTCACCGTCACCCAGGCCTCGACGGCGCTCTCGATCGTCGTCCCGGGCGGGATCGCGGCCGGCGTTGCAGGCTCCTACGGGATCCTGCGCAAGTGGGGCTTCGCGCTGAACGACGTCACGCGCGCGATCACGCTCACGGGACTGTGGAACCAGTTCCTGAACCTGACGTTCCCGATCGTGGCCGTCTTCATGCTCGCGATCGAGGGCGAGAGCACGGCGGCGCTCGCGACCGTCGCCTTCGTCGGCGTCGCGGTCCTCGGGATCGTCATCGCCGGCTTCGTGCTGATCCTGCTCAGCGACCGCCTCGCCGAGGACATCGGCAACGTCGCCGCGCGCTTCGCGAACTGGGCGCTCGCCAAGATCCGCCGCGGCCCGGTCAAGTGGGACGGCCGGAGCTTCGAGCGGTTCCGCAACGAGGCGGGCGACCTGCTCGAGCGGCGCTGGCACCTGCTGACGCTCGCCTCGCTGGCGGGGAGCCTGACCGTCTTCCTGCTCCTGCTCGTCTCGCTGCGCGTGCTCGGCGTCTCCGTCGGGCAGGTGACTGCCGTCGAGGCGTTCGCCGCGTGGTCGGTCGCGCGGCTCGTCGGCTCGATCCCGATCACGCCGGGCGGCATCGGCGTGGTCGAGCTGGCGCTGACCGGCACCCTCGTCGGCTTCGGCGGCAACAACGCCGGCGTCGTCGCCGCAGTGCTCGTCTACCGCTTCCTGACCGCGGTGCCGACGCTACTGCTCGGCCTCGGCGCCGCCTTCACCTGGCGCCGCCAGACGCCCAAGCCGCCGAGTGACGCCTTTCATCCGGTCGGGGCGATGCCCGGAAAGGGTGGACAATCGACCCTTGAGCCCTAGAAACGGCGCTGACTGAGGAAGGGAGTGGCATGAACGACGACGGGTTTGGCTGGAAGTTCTGGCTCTGGGTGATCGGGGTCGCGCTCGCGATCGGGATCGGCGGGATGATCCTGTTCATCCTGATCGGAGCGGCCTGGTACTCGTGGGGCTTCT
>DASSQG010000129.1:0-5451 GCA_035702625.1 Gaiellaceae bacterium
GATCGACGGGAACGCCTGCGCGAAGTTCGGCAGCGGCACGTCGCTGACCGCGGTGATCTGCGCGGGCCACGGGTACAGCGCCTCGAAGAAGTTGTGTGTCGCGGCCACGCCCGGCTCGGTGCCGAACGGCGTGTCGCCGACGCCGACGTCGACGACCCGCGTCTCCGGCCCCGGCCGCATCGCCTCCAGGAAGAGCGCGAGCTTGCGCCGGCGGTTCCGGAGCGACGCCCGCGCCGCCAGGTCGCCGAGCACTACGTCACTGCCGCGCCGCGGTAACAGTCGCGGCGGTACGCCGCCGGGGTGATCGCATCGCAGGCCGCCTTGCGCTGTGTTCCGTACCGGTGCAGCGAGCCGAGGATCGTCCCGATGCCTTCGTAGCAGCTGCCCCGGAACCGCGCGGGCGAAGCCACACAGAGGCGCGTCGCGGTCTTGCCGCCGGCGTAGTTGTTGCCGTAGTCGCGCGCCGCGCCGTAGATGCAGTCGCCGGTGTTCGGCGCGGCCTGCTTGCAGAGCGCCAGCGTCTTCGCCGGCACGTATTCCGACGCGCCCGACGCGTCGCGGCCGTACGACTCGAAGCAGGTCTGCATCCAGCCGGGCTCGCTTCGGCGGCACCACGCCGCGGTCTTGCGCCAGTTGAACCCGTCGAGCGTGTTGATCCGCGAGGTGACCATCAGGTAGCAGTAGACCTTGTCGCGCTGGGCGACGATCGTGCATGGATAGAGCGGATTCTTCGAGCTCAGGTAGCGCGAGACGCCCATCGTCGTGTCGAGGTTCTGCATGAAGACGCCGCCCGTGCACGAGACGCGGTCGAAGCCGGTCTGCAGCTTGTGGCAGGTGGCGAGCGACCAGGGCAGGTCGTCGCCGCTGTAGATCATCAGCCCGTGGCCGAGGCCGTGGACGCACTGGTAGAGCAGGAACTCGGTCTTGTTCACCGCCGGTGCGGTGCAGAGCTTGCGCGACTTCTTCACGACCGCGCTGCGCGGCAGGCCCGCGAGCGCGAGCTGCAGGACGCCGTGGTAGTAGCCGGAGTTGCAGGTCATCGCGCCGTGCGAGAGCGCCTGGCCCGCGTCGTTCTTGTAGTAGGCGAGCCCTGCGTGGCCGATCCAGTGCGAGATCTGGTGGCAGTCGGCGTGGACGCCGGCAATGTGCGTGTCGTCCGTCGCCAACAGCGCGAGCGCCTTCTGCGGGCCCTCCTGGTAGGCAAGGTTGCCGAACGCCTGCCGGAAGCAGAGCGGCTTGCCGCTGTGCTCGCAGCCCGAGATCGTCTCCTGGTCGGGCTTGAACGCGAGACTGACCTTCGTCGCCTTCGACGCGGACGAGACGAACGCCGCGACCTGCGCGATCTGTTGCTTGCTCAGCCTCCGCCCGAACGGCGGCATGCCGTTGCCGCCGGCCCGAACCTGGCGCTCGACCGTCGACTCGTCGGGCTTCAGCTCGTCGAGGTTCGGCCCGATCTGGCCCTTTGCGCCGGCGGCCGAGAGCGTGTGGCAGCTCGCGCAGCCGGCGCTGGCGAAGACCCTCGCGCCGGGCGAGCTCGAATGTGCGCCGGAGCCTGAGCCGCCGCAGCCGGCCAGGAACGGTACGAGCGCGAGCGCAATCAGGGCTGTGGCGCTGAGCTTCACGAGAGGGCGCCTGGGTACGATAGCCAGGTGGCCGTGACGGCTCGCCCACCCGCACTCGACGCGCAGAAGCTGCGCGCGGATTTCCCCATCTTCGAGCAGAAGATGCACGGCAAGCCGCTCGCCTACCTCGACTCCGCGGCCAGCTCGCAGAAGCCTCGCCAGGTCCTCGACGTGCTGCGCGACTTCTACGAGACCTCGTACGCGAACGTGCACCGCGGCGTCTACGTGCTCTCCGAGCGCGCGACGGAAGCCTACGAAGGCGCGCGCGAGATCGCCCGCGAGTTCGTCAACGCGCCGTCGTCGCGCGAGATGATCTTCACGCGCAGCGCGACCGAGTCGATCAACCTCGTCGCCTACGCGTGGGGGCTCGACAACCTCGGCCCCGGCGACGCCGTGCTCGTGACCGAGCTCGAGCACCACTCGAACTTCGTCCCCTGGCAGTACATCGCGAAGCGGACCGGCGCCGACTTTCGCCTGCTGCCGATCGACGACAACGGCGAGCTCCGGCTCGACGCGCTCGACAAGCTGGCCGACGGCGTCAAGGTCGTCGCGACGAACCACGTCTCGAACTCGCTCGGGACGGTGAACCCGGTCGCGAAGCTCGCAGCCTGGGCGCACGAGCGGGGCGCGATCATGGTCGTCGACGCCGCGCAGGGAGCGCCGCACCACCGCGTGGACGTGCAGGAGCTCGGTTGCGACTTCCTCGCCTTCTCGTCGCACAAGCTCTGCGGGCCGAGCGGCGTCGGTGCGCTCTGGGGCCGCGCGGAGCTGCTCGAGCCGATGGCGCCTTTCAACCTCGGCGGACACATGATCCGCGCCGTCCGCGCGGAGGGCACGACCTGGGGCGAGCTGCCGTACAAGTTCGAGGCCGGCACGATGCCGATCGCCGAGGCCGTGGGCTTCGGCGCCGCGATGGAGTACGTCTCGAACGTCGGCCTCGAGGCGATCGCCGCGTACGAGAGCGAGCTCGCGGGCTACGCGCTCGAGCGGATCGCCGAGGTCGGCGGCATCACGTGCTATGGCCCGCCCGCCGACCGCCGCGCGGGGATCGTCTCGTTCAACGTCGAGGGCATCCACCCGCACGACGTCGCGCAGGTGCTCGACTCGGAAGGCGTCGCGATCCGCGCGGGCCACCACTGTTGCCAGCCCTTGATGACCCGCCTCGGCGTGGCGGCGACCAACCGCGCGAGCTTCTACCTGTACTCCGTGCCGGACGAGATCGACCGGCTCGTCGACGGCCTGCACAAGGTCAAGAGGATTCTGGGCTGATGGTCGACGACCTGTACCGCGAGGTGATCCTCGACCACTACAAGAACCCGCGCGGCCACGGCGTGATCGAGGACGCCGACGCGCACGCCGACGGGCTCAACCCGCTCTGCGGCGACGAGGTCTCGATCTACGTCCAGTTCGCCGACGACGGCGAGACGGTCGACGAGGTCAAGTTCTCGGGCCGCGGCTGCGCAATCAGCCAGGCCTCGACCTCGATGCTGATGGAGATGGTCAGGGGCCGCACGGCGACCGAGATCGCGGAGCTGCCGAAGGAGGAGCTCCTCGACGAGGTCGGCATCCCGCTGACGCCGATCCGCCTCAAGTGCGCGCTGCTCGGGCTGGGCGTGCTGAAGGTCGCGCTGCACCGGGCGAAGGGAACGCCGCTGCCCGAGGAGTGGGCCGGGCTCGACGAGCTCGACCTGCGCTGAGCTTGGCGGAGATCGACGTCGCGGCGGTCGAGGACCTGCCGCCCGGAACGGTGAAGATCGTCCATGCGGGCGAGATCTCGGTCGGCGTCTACAACCTCGGCGGCCGCTACTGCGCGATCGAGGACCGCTGCTCGCACGACGACGGCCCGCTCTGTGAGGGCGATTTCGACGCCGAGGAGGGAGTCGCCGTCTGCCCCCGGCACGGCGCCCGGATCGAGATCTGCACCGGCCGGCCGCTCTCCCTGCCCGCGGTGCTGCCCGTCGAGACGTTTCCCGTCCGCGTCGAGGACGGGATGGTGAAGGTCGACCTTTCATGAACGAGCGCTCCGCGAGCCGGCGACTGAGCCGCCGGGGCGCGCTGCTCGCCCCGACGCGGCGTCCTCAGTCGCGCCCGTACCTCCCAGGTACGCACACTCCCTGCGTCCTTGCCTCGGAACGACCAGCGCGCCCCGGCGGCGAGCACTGTCTCGCGAAGCACTCGTAGTGGCGCAGCGCTGCTGGGAGAGCTCGGCCGAGGAGTACAACCGCTACCACGACGAGGAGTGGGGCCGCCCCGTCGTCGACGAGCGCGGGCTCTACGAGCGGCTCTGCCTCGAGGGCTTCCAGTCGGGCCTGTCGTGGCTGACGATCCTGCGCAAGCGCGAGGCGTTCCGCGCCGCGTTCGCCGGGTTCGACCCGGAGCGCGTGGCCGGGTTCGGCGAGGCCGACGTCGAGCGCCTGCTCGCCGACGCGGGCATCGTGCGCCATCGCGGCAAGATCGAGGCGGCGATCGCGAACGCCCGCGCGGCGCTCGAGCTGCGGGAGGGAGGCCGGCCGCTGCCTGAGGTCGTCTGGGCCTACCGGTCCGACGGTTCGGCACCACGCTCGCGTGACGACTGGCGCCCGACCACCCCGGAATCGGAGGCGCTGTCGAAGGAGCTGCGCAGGGCCGGCTTCCGGTTCGTCGGCCCGACGACGGTCTACGCGGCGATGCAGGCGTGCGGGATCGTCAACGACCATCTGGCGACCTGCCCGGCGCGCGAGCCCACCGAGCGGGCGCGGGCGGCCGTCGCCCTGCCGTAGAGCCGCGCCGCAGCGGGGCGCTCCGGCCCTTTACCTCCAGTTCGGCCCGTGCTAAGACCCGCGAGACCGTCAGGCATCGCGGCCGTCCAGCGGCCGCTGGAATAGGGGGATCGGATGACCAAGTTCGCAGGCCTCGCGCGGCTGCTCGGCGGCAGGCGCCGAGCGCTCGTGCTCTCGATCTTCGCGCTCGTCCTCGTGGGTGTCGGGGCGGGCAGCGTGCTCGCCGGCGGCGCACCGCGTGGCGTCGCGCTGAAGATCGACGGCCCCGTGGCGCGCGCACCGCACGCGCTCGGCGGCGAGCGCGTCTACGTCGGGCACTCGGTCAAGAATGACCGCTCGGTTCCATTGCGCAGCCAGCCACGGCAGGCGTACACGGGTGCTCCGGAGATGGAGGCGAGCCCGAACCCGCGGCCCGTCTCGAGGCACGTCGACGCGATCGACACGGTCAAGCAGACGCGGCAGTTCGCCGCGAGGATGCCTTCGCCGTCGTCGAGCTTCGACGGCATCCCCTTCCCCGGCGTCTCCTGCAGCTGCGCGCCGCCCGACACCGACGGTGAGGTCGGGGCCACGCAGTACGTGCAGATCGTCAACGAGGGCCTGCAGGTATTCGACAAGTCGACCAAGGCGTCGGTGCTGGGACCGGTCGGCATCTCAACGCTGTGGAACGGCTTCGGAGGCGTCTGCCAGAGCGCCGGCGACGGCGACCCGGTCGTGCTCTACGACCAGCTCGCGAACCGCTGGGTCGTCACGCAGTTCGCCGGCAGTTCCGTGCCGACCGACGAATGCATCGCGGTCTCGACCTCGTCGGACGCCACCGGCTCGTGGAACCGCTACGACTTCCACCTCGGCTCGGACTTCTTCGACTACCCGAAGCTCGGAGTCTGGCCGGACGCCTACTACATGACGATGAACGTCTTCAACTCGGCGGGCACCTCGTTCCTGGGCCCGCAGCCGTTCGCGTTCAACCGCGCGGCGATGCTCGCGGGCAGCCCCGCGACGTTCGTGACGACGCGCGACGCATCCGTGTTCTCGCCGTCGAACGACGCGCTGCTGCCGGCCGACCTCGACGG